>SHXF01000035.1 GCA_009693435.1 Betaproteobacteria bacterium
CGCCTGGGTGGCTATCTTGGCCGTAACAACGATCCGCACCCGGGACACCAGCTTATGTGGCAGGGCTACACGGTCCTGCAAATCCTCTGCCTAGGCTTCACTCTCAAGCCACCGGATACGAGTTGAAATAATTGTGGGTAAAGGGCAGTACTAGCTTTCCTGCGCAACTCGCCACCGGCGCATTTCGGTCGCATCTTTCGCCGCTTTGCCCCGGCGCTTGCGGTGTTTCCTGCAAAGTGCCCCCCCTGCAAGCGGTTGTCCAGCACCTTTCACCACCGCAACGCCATGCGAGTGTGATCGGGCGGGACTGCCATGTTCGGTATTCTTCTGCTCCTGTTTGTGCGCCGCCAAGCGACGGGCAAGCACCCGGAGGCAGGCGCTCACAGCCCGAGTTCAGCATCTTCAGCGGCTCGAACGCGATCGCCTTCACCAGGGTCGCGCCTTTGAGCAGCACGCCCATCAGCTCGAGCACGTTGCCCGCGCTGTGAAAGAACGGCATCGCGCGCCGGCACCCGGATCGATCGATCACCTTGAACCGGCATGCTGTTCCTCCCGCCAACGCTCGTACGCGACAAAGTCGAAGCGATCGTACCGGACAATCGCCGCTCCCACCCGAATCCGGCCGGTGCCAACCAACGCCTCCATCCCCCAAAGACGACCAGGGCAACGCCGCTCCATCCGCGAACGCCGCGTTGATCGATGGGAGAGCCCATCCCGGGCGTGACGCCTGGTGACGCGCGGTGACGCCTGGTGACGCATGGTGACGCCTGGTGAAGTATGGTGACGCACGGTGAAGTAGGGTGATGCACGGTGGCGCATGAATTTCCGGCATCGGTCATGCTACTTGGCTACGAAAATAACGCACAATAACCATTGCGTCGACGGTGAAGGCCGATACCGCATTCATCCTGTTCCGGTGGCCGGCATGAACGCGCCGCAACCCGTTTTCCCCGGCTCAGACAAGATGCAACGCGACTGGCGAAATAGCGGCGACGTACCGGAGCGGATTGGAATACGCTACATTGAACCAGACAAGGAAGAGGGAAGACGTGATATCAAACGCCAATGAAAACCTCGTCGGGAGCGTGAGCTTCCGCGCCGAAATGAACACGCCGGCGCTCGGCGTGGACCTCGATATGCTCGCGCGGAACATCCAGCGCATGGGCGATCTTGCAAAGTCCCATGGCGTCACCCTGCGCCCGCATGCCAAGGCGCACAAGTCCCCCCGCATCGCGAAGATGCAGATCGATGCCGGGGCGGTGGGGGTGTGCTGCACCACCCTGGGCGAGGCCGAAGTCATGGCTGCGGGCGGCGTGGAGGACATCCTGATCACCGCGCCGCTTCCCGCGGCGAAACTCGACCGTTTGGGGCGCCTGCTCGCTTGCGTTCCGCGCTTGTCCATGGTCGTCGACCAGATCGATACCGTCGAGCGACTGCGGACCCTCGCCGAAGGCGCGGGCAATCGGGTGCTTACGGTGCTGGTCGATGTCGATGTGGGTCAGCGGCGCACCGGCGTGACGACGCCGGAGCTCGCGGTCGGGCTTGCGCGCCGCATCGATTCCTGCCCCGGACTGCGATTCGGCGGCATCCAGGGATACGCCGGCACCCTGCAGGCTATCGTGTCGTTCGAGGAGCGTGCCGCAAAGTGCCGCGAAGTCCACGAGAAGCTGCGCGTAGTGCGCTCGCAGCTTGAGTCGAGCGGCTTTCGCTGTGCAACGGTCACCGGCGCCGGGACAGGCACCGTCATGGTGGACGCCGCGTCCGGCGTATTCACCGAATTGCAGCCGGGGTCCTACCTGTATATGGACGCGCAGTACTCCGGTGTGCAGATCGGCACCGATGATCCTGGTCCATTTCAGACCGGATTGCGGTTTTTTACCCGAATCATTTCCGCGCCCCACCCGGGTGTGGCAACCACCGACGGAGGGCATAAGTCGATGCCGGCGGACGGCCCTGCGGCGCCGAAGATAGTTGCAGGCGCTCCCGAGGGCACGGCGTACAAGTACGCGGGGGATGAGTTCGGGCGCCTCGAATTCACCGATCCGACCTGGCGGGCGCAGGTGGGCACACTGATCGAATGCCATGTGCCTCATTGCGACACCGCCATGGCGGTTCATGATTTCCTGCTCGGCTTTCGCGGCGACAGGCTGGAGACCCTATTCCGCATCGAGGGGCGGGGCGCATGGTGAAACATGATCCTGCCGCGGGGGCGGGTTCGCAAGCCGGTCCCTGGCTCTACGGAGAGATCGCCATAGAGCGGGTGCTTGACTTCGACGGGCCGGGCCTCGATCCGTTTGTACTGCTGCCGGACCTGACGCAGGATATTCTCGACCGGCATCGCCACTGGCTCGAGCCCGGGCTTCTGGACAAAGCCACCGGACGCCTGGTGAGTTCCTTTCATTCTTTCATCGTGCGCACGCCGCGCACGATTACGGTGGTCGATACCTGCGGCGGCAATGACAAGCATCGTCCGAACCGGCCCCGCTATCACATGGCGCGCAATCCCTATCTGGAGCGGCTGGCCGCGACAGGCGTGCGGCCGGAAGACGTGGACTTTGTCCTGTGCACGCACATGCACGGCGACCACGTCGGCTGGAACACCCGCCTTGTCGAGGGAAAGTGGGTTCCGACCTTTCCCAAGGCCAGGTACCTCATTTCCCGGATCGAGTGGAACTACTGGGTCGATGCGGCGAACCGCCGCGCCTACAACGAGGACCTGTATTTCGAAGACAGCATTCTTCCCGTGCTCGAGTCCGGACAGATTGTCCTGATCGACGACGGCTACGCGGTGGACAAGGGCGTCACCGTCGAGGCGACCCCCGGCCATACGCCGGGCCACCTGTGCGTCCGGATCGCCTGCGGCGCGCAACAAGCGGTGATGAGCGGCGATCTGATGCACAACGCCCTGCAGATCGCGGAGCCCTCGCTGAACAGCTGCTTCTGCGTGAATAGCGAACAGGCTCGCCGCATGCGCAGGCAGTTTCTCGAGCGCTGCCTCGACGCTGGAACACTCGTCATGCCCGCCCACTTTCCCGCGCCAACCGCCGGGCGGGTGGTGCAGGGCGGCGCAGGCACCCTCGGGTTCGCTTTCGAAAAAACCTTCGACGCCTCTCGTCCCGGCGAAAACAGGAGAGTCAAATGAAGAGCGCCCCAACCATTGCCATTGCCATTGCCATTGCTGCCGTCATGCTTGCCGCATCCCACGCTGGCCCCGCTTTTGCGCAAACCTTCCCCGCGAAGCCGGTCAGGATCGTCGTTCCCTATGGCGCGGGCGGCTCCAGCGACGCGACGGCGCGCATCGTGGCGGCGGCGTTGACGAACGTTATCGGCCAGCCGGTCGTGGTCGAAAACCGCCCGAGCGCGACCGGGATCATCGGCGTCGAGTACGTGGCGAAGTCGGCGCCCGACGGCTATACGCTCATCTTCGCCAGCGCGTCCACCCACGCGGTCAATCCGCACGTCTACCGCACCGTCCCCTACGACGCGATCAACGGCTTCACGCCGATCTCGATGGTCTCGGCGTCGGAGATGATGATCTCGGTCAACCCCGGCGTCCCGGCAACAAACCTCCGGGAGCTTATCCAGTTCGCCCAGGCAAACCCGGGCAGGCTCAATTTCGGCTCCAACGTGGGTTCCGTCCTCCACCTCGCAGGTGAGTTGTTCAACGACATGGCGAAGACAAAGATCACGCATGTTCCCTACAAGAGCAGCGGACAGGCCCTGACGGATTTGCTGGGCGGGCAGATCCAGGTGATGTTCGACACCATCCCGAGCGCATTGCCTCAGGTCAGGGCGGGGAAGCTGCGCGCCATTGCCGTGGCGATGCCTCAGAGAAGCGCCCTGTTGCCGGACGCGCCCACCGCGGGCGAGGCCGGTCTCAAGGGTTACGAAGTGGCCACGTGGGCGATGCTCGAGGGGCCGGCGGGGCTTCCCCGGGATATCGTGGCGCGGCTCAATTCCGCAACCATCGCGGCGGTGAGGTCCAGGGAACTGCAGGAGCGCTTCGCACAGATGGGCCTGACGCCGCTCACTTCATCGCCCGAGGAGGCGGCGGCGACGCTGAAGGCCGACCACGCGCGCTGGGGCTCGGTGGTCAGGAAGCTGGGCCTGATCGTCGATTGATGTCCGCAGACCGGGCGCCGTTCGCATGCCCGGCCAGATCGCCGCTTACTCCATCTGCTTCAGTTCAAGCGAGCGAAACAGTTTGCCGTAGCGCTCGAACTCCGCGCGAACAAAGGGCCCGAACTCCTTGTTGCCCATGTAGCGGATGTTCACGTGCATGCGCCGCAGCGTTTCCTCGGTGGCGGCCGAGGCCAGCGATTTCCGGCAGGCCAGATCAATACGGTCGATCACCTCGGCCGGTGTCGCCGCCGGCGCGAAAATGCCGCCCCAGATCTGGTAGACCAGGTCGAACCCCAACTCCCGCATGGTCGGGACCTGGGGGAAATCCGGCGCGCGCCGCGCTGGAATCCTGGAGTCATTTCGAACGCCTTCAGAACGCCGGCGTGATCCCGCCGTCGACCCGCTTCCAGATCAGCCTGCCCACGCCGCTCGCGCCCGTCGGCAATTACGGGGTGCTGCGCGACATGGCAGACCTCGAAGGCCCGTGGGAGCGGCAGCTATTGCGCGAGCTGGACCTTGTTCTCGCCGCGATCCCGCCGCTGAAGCTGGCCGTCCAATGGGACGTCGCCAAGGAAATCCTCATGCTCGAAGGCGTGTTTCCGGCGCACTTCATGCCGTTGATGGAGGGCATCATCGAGCGTCTCGCACGCCTCGGAGACCATGTTCCCGAATCGGTGGAACTCGGCTATCACCTTTGCTACGGCGACCACCGGCATCGGCATGAAAAGGAACCGCAGGACGCGGGCATGATGACCGAGGTGATGAACCGGCTCGCCGCCGCGGTGAAGCGCCGTATCGACTGGCTTCATCTCCCGGTGCCGCGCGAGCGTTCAGATGACGCGTTCTACCGCCCGCTGCAAAAACTTGCCATCGATCCGGGCACGCGGATCTACCTCGGGCTGATACATCTGACCGACGGCGCGGACGGAACACGGCGTCGCATCGAGACCGCCTCGCGGCACCTCGCTTCATTCGGCATTGCCTGCGAATGCGGCATGGGCCGGCTGGCGCCGGACACCATTCCGGCGCTGCTGCGGCTTCATGCCGAGTGTGCAGATGCAGTCTGACCATTGCGGATTCCCGTTGCGCGATCGTTCCAGAGCCTGACAGGCTGCGACCGGGTCTTACGTGTTGTTTGCGCGGCTCAAATTGACCAGACCCGCGCGATTTAGTCGATCGGACAGCTGGGTGTCAAGGCTAGCAGAATGTCGCTCGCAGGCAGCGCCCTCAAAGTGAGGTCACGCATTACGGCCAGATCCTGCTTGCATTGCGCTGCTATACTTGCAGCATGAGTGAAAAACTTTCCACATCCAACCCCCACCTGCGCGACCCGGTCGTGCGCCAGCGCAGCGTGTTGACTTCGGTATCCAGTTCCTCGGCGATAGAGGGGATTCGTGCACCGTTCAAGCAGGCCGTGGCGGCCGCGCCCCTTGACAGTGCAACTATTAACCGAAAAAGCACCACGCATCAGCCCTGCCTCACCCGCGCAAAATCCTAGCCTGCGAACGCAGTGTTCGGGCGATAACCGCGCGAAATATCCCTGCAATCGGTACGTAGTCATGACCCATTGCCGCCTGGATCGCGACGATATAACGACGCTTCTCCATCCCGCGTATCCCGCCAAAATCAAGCACCGGTAATTCCGCCTGCAATGCCATGAGCGTAGCCAGAAGGCGGGCGCAACGCCCGTTACCTTCGCGAAATGGATGGACCAGAATCAGCTCGGCATGCACGACACCCAACGCATGCGCTTGCTCGTCAACATCGTCGAATCGGCATGGCGTGAACGCTCGCAATGCGCCGCTTTCGAGTTCAAGCATGAGCCGATCTACTTGAGCAACCGCCGCGAACGGGAATCCGTCCTTTTCCACGTTGACCTGCCGATACGTCCCCGCCCAGGGGTAGATTTCTCCCAGCCAGAGCCGATGCATGCGACAAACGTCCTCAGCCGTGAACCGCTGCTCCACCGAAGTATCGTCAATTGATCGCTCGGTGGCCGCGAGGAGCGCCTCGGATTCCCGTCGCGCCATTTCTCGCGCGGACCGGATTCCCATCAGATTTCGCAGTACACGCCTTCGGGAGCCGGGCTCAAACTCAGCCTCAATCCCCCGCGCGATGTATCGCCCTCCGCCACTCATTTATACGCCCTCGCTAACACAGATCCAGCGTTTGATACCCTGGATCGAGCTGCCGGTGACGCGAATCTGAATGGCTGCAGCGCTCCAGGAGCTTCGTACATTTCATTACTTTGATACGACAATGCCCCCTATCTGCGGTATCTGGCAGGCAGTTCAAGTATCATTTTTGAAATACCCTCCGCGAATCACCGCGCCGCACGCAGCCTCCCGAATCCCGCATCGAGGTCTTCGATCAGGTCCTGCGGATGCTCCAGCCGCGCGTGGATGCGAAAGCACGGTCCCGGATGAGGCCACGTCGTGGCTGTCCGGTAGTCCTTCGGATTGAACGGCATCACCAGGCTTTCATAGCCGCCCCAGGACGCGCCTATGCCGTAGCGTTCGAGTGCGTGGATGAATGCGATGAAGGCCGGATCCACAACCGGCTTCGGCGATTCTTGAGTCCGGCTCCTGTTGTGCCGATCGCTCCCGTAACCGGCCTGTATGGGCGCGCCACATTTCCACCCGCCCGGCTTATTCGCTGCCGAATTGTTCTATCCAGACCTTCGCAATCTCGTCTCTACGCGCAAACCACACGCCAGGGTGGCCTTTGATGTAACTGATCAATCCGGCAACCGCTGCGGCGCGCCCCGGTTGGCTGCAAACGCGATCATGCAACGCGATAGTCATCATTTTCGGTGTCGTGGCACTTTCCTCGTAAAGCCTGTCAAACATTTCCTTCCCGTAACGCAGGTACTGTTCTCCAAGAACAAAACCGTTTACCCGCCAGAAACGGCCGTCATTGAGCGTGCGTGAGTAAGGTACCAGCAGAGCCTTCTTCCCTTTGACGTTGACGAAGATCGGGAGATCACCGGCAGTGTAGTTCGAGTCATAAAGAAACCCTTCCTCAAGCAGAAGTTCCCTTGTTTGAAGGGTGGCGTCACCGATGAACTGACCCACGGGACGCTCTCCCACCAATCGCCGTAGCGTTTCAACGTTCTTGCGTATCAACGCCCTTTCCTGTTCGCGCGAGAGTCCCCTGAGGCTCCCTGCATAACCCCACCGGTACCCATGGTCCACAGGCTCATGACCCGCTTCGCCGATCGCCTTCGCAACCTCCGGATTCATCTCCAGCGCCTGCCCTACAGCCAGAAAAGAGGCTTTGATCTCGAACTCATCAAAGATATCCAGATACCTCCAGACTCCAACCCGGCTGCCGTATTCGAAAAACGATTCGAGAATAAGATCCCGTACGCCAGGTTCTCCCCAAACAGAACCGATTCCCCTGGTCTCGCAGCGAGGGTCGCCGAAATCAACGCATGGCTCGCCGCCAGCCTCGTAATTGACTACCACGTTGACGGCGAGCCGGGCCCCTCCTGGCCATTCCACTTTGGGAGGGTGATCACCATAGCCAACCAAATCCCTTGCCCGATAGTCAGCAAGTGGCAAGACCATCGTTCACCTCCATTTTCGTATCTAGTTGTCCGGAACGGGTTGCGGCGAGTCGGCCCATGGTCAAGCCCGTTTGACGAATGCCGACTACCTGCCGAACTGATCCAGCCAGACTCGAGCTATCTCATCCCGTCGTGCAAACCACACCCTGGGATGAGACTTCGCGTATTGGATAAAATTCTCGACAGCGTTTGCGCGACCGGGGTGCCCCGAAATCCGGGGGCGCAACCCTACGGACATCATCTTGGGAATACGAGCGCTTTCCTTGTACAACTGATCGAAGGTCGCCTTTAGTTCCCTGAAGAACTCGTCCGGCTCCACAAAACCTGCCGGCTCCACATAACGATAGTCATCTGCCGTTGCCGTATAGGGGACCAGAAGCCATTGTTCCCCATGCACTCGCGTGAAATACGGCAGGTCATCTGCGATCGTATCTGAATCATAGAGAAAGCCACCCTCTTCCTGCAGCAACTCGCGGGTATGCAGGCTTACACCCCAGGTGAGTTGTCCGACAGGTCTTGTTCCAGTCAAATCCTTGATGACATCCACGGTTCGGCGCAGATGTTGCTTTTCTTCTTCGCGTGTGAGCGTCCGTTGAGGAACCCACCGATAACCATGACTTCCAATTTCATGTCCGCGCTCGGCGATGGATCTGGCCGCAGCGGGATTCCCCTCCAAGGCTTTGCCGCAGCAGAAAAATGTCGCCTTCGTCCGGTGCTTGTCGAAGATGCCGATGAGTCGCCGCAAACCCGTGGAACTGCCGTATTCAAACTGGTTTTCCACATATAGATCCCGCTCTTCGGCGGGCGCCCGTTTCCCCTCTCCGGCGACGGGATCCAAGCCTGCTTCCTTGAAGACATGTATGCCCGCGTGGTTGCACGAAGCATCCCCGAATTCGAGGCATAATTCAGCCCCTTCCTCGTAGCTAACCACCAAGTTGACGGCGAGCAAGGCATTCTCGGGCCACTCTACTTTGGGAGGATTTCTGCCGTAACCAATGAAATCTCGGGTCATAACCATCGGCGTCTCCCCACACTAACCTTCACCTGTCGGGCTCAAGGACTCTTGCCCTTCCAATATCTTCTCGTAGTCACAGGACTACTTGACTATCATTACTATCCTGCCAGGTCCCCGCCACCCGCCAAAATGCGGCATGCTCCAAAACCAGTATCAGCCCGGGCCAGCGATAGAACCCTCATTCCAGATGCTTTCGCGCACCTGCGGTTTCGGATGTGGAAACATCGTATTCGCGGACCGAGCCGGATTCCATTATTGCTATACTTAATTCAGATATTCGATCGAAGCTGCGCCGATCGAAGCTGCGCCGATCGAAGCTGCATCGCGATATGCTACCGCTAAACTGGAGGAAACATGAAAGCGACTCGCCACTTGCTGCTGGCAATAATCCCGGTAGCCGCTGCCGTGCTCTGCAACGCAACGAGCGCGCAGGACTACCCGTCAAAACCGATTCACATCGTCGTGGGCGTCACGCCGGGCGGGTCCACCGACATGGTGACGAGATTGCTGGCCAATCGATGGTCGCAACGCATGCAACGGCCGGTCATCGTCGAGAACAAACCCGGCGGCAACGGCAACATCGCTGCCGACCTGATCGCGAAGTCGAAACCGGACGGGTATGCGCTGCTGCTCACCCCGGGGACGCACGTGATCATGCGCGTTCTCGACCCGGCAACGCCATTCGATCCCATCGCGGATTTTGAACCGGTCGGTGCGGTGGTCAACCTGTCCTACGTCGTCCTGGCCGGTCCGCGCGTGTCCGCGAACAATCTGCGTGAACTCATTGCCCACGCGAAGGCGAATCCCGGCAAGCTGAGCTACAGCACGCCCGGCCAGGGAACCATGAACCATCTGGCGATGGAACTGCTGAAGCAGATGGCCGGGGTCGACATTCTCCCCGTGCATTACAAAGGAGGTCCGGGGGCGATGACGGATGTCATTGCCGGACACATCGACCTGACAATTCAATCGACCGCCGCGGCATCGCCGTTTGTTCGAAGCGGAAAAGTCAAGGCGCTGGTGGTCGCGGCGGATTCCCGTTTTGCCGATATGCCCGACATACCGACGTCGGAAGAATCCGGCCTGCCGCAATTCACCGTCAATAACTGGCTCGCGGTACTCGCTCCGGCCGGAACGCCGCGACCCGTCGTGGAACGTTTGAACGCCGAAATTGCGAACGCGCTGCAGAACCCCGAGATGAAGACGAAACTCTCCGACGTCGGGGCCAGACCCTTTGCGGGATCGCCGCAAAGTCTCGCTTCGCTGATGAAGGAGGATCAGGCGAAGTGGGCAAAGCTCATTCAGACCATTCGCATCAAGGCTGAGTGAGTTCCCCAGGCGCAAGCCGCCGGAGTTCCGTTTGACGATTCGAACCTCGACCTTTTCCCCCTTTACCGAGGGTGGAAGGGAATTCAATCTTGCCCAATATCGCCCTGTTGCGGGCGGGCTTCGCCTGACGGGCTCGCCCCCCCATTCGGTCCTCGCCGGGTGGCGAACTCGCTCATCGCTGCCTCGACTGCGGTGTGCGTCTCAGCATGGACAAGCCAGCTAAGGTGACGCAGCTATGAAGCCGACGACAAAGTTAAGAGAACTGCTCAGCAGGGACCAGGCGCTGATGGCACCTGGCGCTTTCGATCCGATGGTGGCGAAACTGGTTGAACGCGCGGGGTTTGAGGCGGTGTACATGACCGGGGGAGGCACTGCCCTTGCCAGGGTGGGCGTGCCGGACGTCGGACTGGTCACCATGACCGAGATGGTGCAAAACGCGGCGGCTATCGCGGAAGCAGTGAGTATTCCGCTGATCGCCGACGGCGACAGCGGGTACGGCAACCAGATTAACGTACGGCGCACGGTACGGGAGTACGAGCGAGCCGGAGTGGCTGGCATTCACCTGGAAGACCAGGTCTTCCCCAAGAAATGCGGGCATCTGCTTGGCAAACGTCTGATCCCCCTTGAAGAGGCCGTTCAGAAAATCCGTGCAGCAGTCGACGCGCGCCATGACCCCGATTTCCTCGTCATCGCACGTTGTGACGCGTTGCTGGTGGCGGGGATGGATGAAGCTGTTCGCCGCGGGCAGGCATACCTGGACGCCGGTGCGGACATTCTCTTCATCGAATCGCCCCGGACCATGGAGGAGATCGAAACCATTCCCCGGCGGCTCAAGGGCATGCACTTGTTCAACCAGGCCTCGAGCGGCAAAACGCCATTCCTGTCGGTTGCGGAAGTAACGCGGCTGGGCTTCAAACTGATGATCCTGCCCAACTTCGCCACCCTGGTCGCGATCAAGGCAGTGCGGGAAGCCCTGGCTGTAATCAAGGAGACAGGATCTGCCGCCGGCGTGCTTGACCGCTGCGCGTCATTCCAGGAATACCTGGAACTGGGGGGATTGCCTGAGGTGCAGGAGCTGGAGGCCCGGTTTGGCGTACCGGAAGAGGCTCGCACCTCGTTCTAGACCGGGAGGTGCGCTGTTGGCGGGACGCTGCTCCGTGTTCTCAGCGCCTTTTGGCTACTGCCTCTCGTTGACTTCACCACGACCGACGAACTGCAGTTTCTGACGATCGCCGAAGCGGCGCAACGAATCTGCAAGCGCACCGGCGCCGACTAGAGCGCCAACAGGCGGTCGTAGACGCGACGTTCAAGCAGGATTCCTTCGTGCAGGCGCTGTTTGCGTTCTCGATACGCGCGTTCGGAAGGAATGCGGATCTCTGCCACACCCGGTTGGCGCGGCAACGCCTTGATCGTGGCAATAAGCCGGAGGAGTTCGGCTTGGAAGCGTTCGCGGGGAACCAGCAGGCCGGGATCGAATACGATAAACAATGGACCGCAATCGAGCACATTCCCATGGGCAAGCGATGAGCCTGCCAGCAGTCCCATCGCCTGGATGGCGAGAGAAAGACCAAAACCCTTGTGGCCGCCAAATGGCAGCAGGCCGCCTTTGGCGATTTCGGCGGCGGAATTGGTGGGGCTGCCCTGCGCATCAACACCAATCCCGTCCGGAAAACTCTCTCCCGTATAGGTGCGCAGCATCACCTCTCCCCAGGTTGCGGCACCCGTGCCCATATCGAACATGAAGGGATCCGGATCGCAGGGCAGCGCGATCGCCAACGGGTTGACACCGAGCGCCGGCTGCGTCGCGCCCGTGGGCACAACAAACGGCGGACCGCTGACAGTGTGGATGCCGACGAAGCCTGCGCGGGCTATTTTCTCCAGGTAATAGGCGTTGCGGCCGCTGAACCAGGTATGGGCGATGCCGACTATGCCGACGCCGGTAGCGCGTGCCTTTTCAATGGCAACCTCTGCACCACGGTGGACCGCGATGTAGCCGACATGATTGCCGCCATCGAGCAGCGCGGAAACCGGCGTTTCGTGCAGGGTGCCGATGGGCCGGCGAGGCGCCTTTAGCTGTGGCGCTTCGGCTATCGCCAGAATGCGCGGCAGCCCTGCGAAAGCGTAGCCGCAAAGACTGTTGTCGATCAGGTGATCGGTAACGATCTCGGCTTCATTCGCCGACAAGCCGATGCGGGTGAGAGCACGGCAGCCCAGCGCGCGCTGCTCGCTAACTGAAAGCCTGATTGTGTCCACCTCATCCTCCCGTCTGCTTGATGCGCAAAGATTGCGCGGATCTGACCGGCCGCAGCGCTTCATGAACGTCGTACATTTCATGACTTTTATACGACAAAGTCCCCTATCTGCGGTATCCGGCGGGCAGTTCAAGTATCATTTTTAAAATACCCTCCGCGAATCACCGCGCCGCGCGCAGCCGCCCGAATCCCGCTTCCAGGTCGTCAATCAGATCCTGCGGATGCTCCAGCCCCGCGTGGATGCGAAAGCACGGTCCCGGATAGGGCCAGGTCGTGGCAGTCCGGTAGTCCTTCGGATTGAAGGGCATCACCAGGCTTTCGTAGCCGCCCCACGATGCGCCGATGCCATAGAGTTCGAGTGCATCGATGAACGCGATGAAGGCCTGCTCCGCGACCGGCTTCAGCACCACGCTGAACAAGCCGCTTGCGCCGAGGAAGTCGCGCTTCCACAACGCATGACCGGGATCGCCGGGCAGCGCCGGGTGCAGCATCCGCTCCACTTCCGGCTGGCGCGCGATCCATTCGGCCAACACCACGCCTGTCTCCCAATGCTGCTTCAGGCGCACCGCCATGGTCCGCAGGCCGCGCTGGGCGAGGTAGATGTCGTCCGGCCCCGCGGTCTGGCCGAGGTCGTAGGTGGTGGCCTTCAGCTTCGGCCAGGCGGCGCGCGTCGCCGTCACGGTGCCGAGCATCGCGTCGGAGTGGCCGACGATGTACTTGGTGGCGGCGTGCACCGACACGTCCACGCCGTGCGCGAACGGCTTGTAGTACAGCGGCGTGCCCCAGGTGTTGTCCATGATGATGGTGATGCGGCCCTTACCCGCTTTTCGCGCGGCCTCTGCGATCGCCGGGATATCCTGCATTTCAAAGGTCTGCGATCCGGGTGACTCGACGAAGACGACGCGCGTCTCCGGCCGGATCAGCGCGGCGATTCCGGCGCCGATCAGCGGGTCGTAATAGGTGGTGCCGACACCGAAGCGCTTCAGCACCCGGTCGGCAAAGTTGCGCGTGGGCGAATAGACGCTGTCGGTGATGAGCACGTGATCGCCCGCCGCCACATACGAGAGCAGCGCCCCCGCGCAGGCCGCGAGCCCGGAGGGATAGACGACGCAGCGATGCCCGCCCTCGAGCTCGGCGAGCGCTTCCTCCAGCGCGCGCGTGGTGGGCGTGCCGTGGCGGCCGTAATACGTCCCCGGTTTCTCGACGGCGCGGTCGCGCTTTTTCTGTTCCCACTCGGCCATGTCGCGCGACAGGATGGTGGATGCGTGGAACACCGGCGGATTGACCACGCCCTCGAAGTCTTCCGGGTGCCGCCCGGCGCGGACAATTCTGGTTTCGTCTTTCATCGGAATCCCCATGCGAGACGGATGCGATCCGCCGGCTGTCGATTGAATGGATCTGGCTCATGCCGCCGGCAGCAACCGTTCGGTTGCGCACAGCAGCTCGATTCAATTGCGATAATATCGCGCTCGCAGGAAAGTGCCGGTGTATCAACACACAAAAGTATCAACACAAAAAAGCATCAACACAAAAAAGGCGGGAGTAATCGTCATGCGGAAGCATTCGGGTCTGGCCGCCCTGGCGGCTATCGTGCTGTTGGGAAGCAGCGCGGCGCAGGCGCAGAAAGGCGCCAGCATGGAACGCGGCAAATACCTGATGGACAGCGTCGTCGCCTGCGGCAACTGCCACGTGGCGCGCGGCGAAAAGGGCACGCCGATGTTCGACAAAGGGCTCTCGGGCGGCATGATGTTCGACGAACCGCCGTTCAAGGCGATTGCGTCCAACATCACGCCGGATCCGGAAACCGGCATCGGCAACTGGACCAACGCGCAACTCGGAAAAGCCATACGCGAAGGCGTGCGCCCCGACGGCAGCATCATCGGGCCACCGATGCCGATGGAGTTCTACCGTAAGATGTCGGATGCGGATCTTGCGTCGATCGTCGCCTACCTGAAAGCGCAGCCGCCGGTGAAGAACGCGGTTGCCAAGTCCGAGTACCGCATGCCGCTGCCGGCCAGTTACGGTCCGGCGCTGAAGAAGGTGGCCACGCCCTCATCGAAAAACAAGGTGAGGTACGGCAAATACCTCGCCGACATCGGCCATTGCATGGAATGCCATACGCCGCGCGAAAAAGGCCACCTGAACATGAAGAAGGTCGGCGCGGGCGGTCAGATGTTCATGGGCCCTTGGGGCGAGAGCATCGCGCGCAACCTAACGCCGCATGACAGCGGCCTGAAGGACTGGAGCGATGCGGAAATCGCGCGCGTCGTCCGCGAAGGCTCGGGCAAGGACGGCACACCGCGCAAACCGCCGATGGCCTTCGGCTGGTACCAGAACATCAGCGACGAGGACATGAATGCGCTGATCGCCTACCTGCGTTCCCTCAAGCCCAAGGCTTTTGCGGGCAAGGCATAAGCAGCATCGAAGTCACAATGGGTAACGATGGGGCACGATTGGTCACGATGGGTCACGAGGCGCCCAGTCGCCTCGTTTGCTCACCAACAACTTCCTGCGGGACCACGCAGGTGCCTGTCAGCCGGCCGCCGGTTTCCCGCCGCGTATGTCGCCGCCCCAGTCGGGCACGTCCTTCAGTCCCCAGAAGTTGAGCTCGATCATCACGCCGTCGGGATCCTTCAGGAACAACTGATACAGCCCCGACTCCGGCAACGAGCGCGGGAAGAACTCGATGCCCAGTTTGCGAAAGCGCGCGATCAGCGTCTCCGGATCGGTTGCGAGGAAGGCCACGTGATCGACGACGCCGGTGTTGTCGTTGGCCGCGTGCTTGGGCGTGCCGAGGTAAAAGCGCTCGGCGTCGGGAATGCCGGACAACCCCATGTGTATCTGGATCTTGCCGTTCACGCCCAGCCAGTAACCGGGAAACGGAAAGTCCGGCCGCGGCATCACTTCGAAGCCGAGCACATCCACATAAAAATTCCTGGTGCGTTCGAGGTCGCTCGCGCGCACGAAAAAATGGTTGAGTTCGGTAACGGCCATCGCGCTCTCCTGTTTCACTTCGGAATTCTGCAGCTGCTGCGCAGCAGCTCCGATAATACTGCAACGCCCCGAGCGCATGGGGGCGCGCACTGCGCGCGAGCAGCGTCCCGACCAGGCCATCGAGATCACCTTGCATATTCCGGCACACGCAAACATCAGCGCTCGCTGTCATTTCCCGTTGGTTGAGATGCGTGTTGTTGCATGACCAGGCTACAGGGACAGGGCCACGCTCGCGCGATTCGACTACGTCGTGCCCCTGAGTCCGCAGCCAGTCCGCAAGCCCTCGCCCCGCACAGCGATCGATCAAGAACTTCACTGCACCTGAACTGCGTCCAGCGAATCCTGTGCTATGACGGCGTGCGCATAGGTGAGGCAGGCGCGAAGGTCATCTCGCACGAGGTCAGGGTAGTCAGCCAGAATGGCATCCTCGGTTTCTCCCTGAGCCAACAGACTCAGGATCAACTCGACGGAAATGCGCATCCCCCGAATGATCGGCTTGCCCCCGAAGATATCGGCATTCACGGTAATTCGTTTTAGAAGATCGTCATTTTTCATGGCCAAGTCCTCCATGGACGCCTGCAGATTCTACTCCAGCAAGCCGATCGTCCTCAGCCACTACAACTCCCCGGATCTGCATGATCGATGCGCTCGCGGCTTAAACTGTCAGCGCCGGGAAAATTCGCGCCGAGTGGCCTTCGAAGTGAGGCTAGCCGAATTACCGCAGCGCGAAGTGTTCGGACCGGTGCTGCACGTGGGGGTGCAGCCTTTCGGCAGCGAAGGCTACTCCGGAACCGGCCCCAAGGCGGGCGGTCCGCTTTTCCTACATCGCTTCGCGGTGGAACGCACCCGTACCTTCAATATTGCCGCGATGGGCGGCAAAACCGAGTTGCCGTCGGGCGAGTGAGGGGCGCGGGAGGAGGCTCGCTGCGGCGAACCATGCTTGCGTCGCGGCCATGCACGACGTTTAATCATCGGACATTCACCCTAGAGGACACCAACCATGCAAGATCTCCTGCCGCTCGCACAACAGGTCGGCGCGCTGCTGAAGCAACGCGGCGAAACCATCGCCATCGCCGAATCGTCCGCCGGCGGACTGATATCCGCGGCCTTGCTCGCCGTACCCGGCGCCTCGGCCTACTTTCTCGGCGGCGCTGTTGTCTATACGCGCAAAGCGCGCAGCGTGCTGCTGGCGATCCCGGACGCGACGCTAGCCGGCATGCGCCCCTCCACCGAACCCTATGCGCTGCTGCTGGCGCAGAGCGCGCGCGAGCGCTTCGGCACGACCTGGGGACTGGCCGAGACCGGCGCAACCGGACCGGCCGGCAACCGCTATGGCGACGCTGCAGGCCATGCCTGCCTCGCCATAGCCGGCCCCGTCGATCAGGCCGTCACCCTGGAGACCGCAAGCGGCGAGCGCTACGCGAACATGCAGGCTTTCGCGCTGCGGGCGCTGCAACTGCTGGCGCAGGGTCTGGCCGAGCGAGCATGAGTCAGGTGGCTTGTGACTTGGGTGTGCGACGGGATGTCGGCAACGGCCGGTATCGAGCGGGTTGAATGGCCGGTATCGACCCTTATGCAAAGCTTTACATAAGGGCCGGCAGCAGACCCTCGCGACAGCGACATCGTTGTTGTCGAAACCAAGGGGGGTCGCACCTCATTCAAATTTCTGATCGGATTCGAGTACCGCAGGCAGATTACGGGCGCCATGCAAGACCCTCTCAATTCGCACCGTGCCATCAATCGCGCGGAAGAAAATCACATAGCGGCCTAACGCCGCCATCCGCAGGCCGGGAGCCAAATCCTCGCGGCCAGGGTAGCCCAACGGTGCATTGCCGATGCGCTTGCACTGCTCTATCAGTTTGCCCACAAAACGCCGAGCGTTAGCGCGGCTGTCTTTGGCGATGTGATCGCCGATGTCAAGAAGGTCTTGCCGAGACCTCGGCGAGAAGGTGACCGCTGCCATCAAGCCTTGTGCTTGCCGCCGCGCTTGGTGGTGAGCTTACTGCCGGGTTCGGCATAGCGGGCATTCAGCTCGGCGAACACATGATCGGCCGCAACGGCCGGGCCGCTGTCGATACCTTCCTGTATGGACTGCCGTAAGTCGGCATTCAGCCGTTTCAGCATGGCCGCATAGACGTGAGGCGACAACAGGTAGGCGGCCGGCCGGTTGTGATTCAGCACCGCCACGGGTTCGGAACCGGCCTGTTCGAGAACGGCGCTGGGGCTGCGTTTAAGTTCGGTGATGCTCACCGAGCGGGAAGCGAGAACCTGTTCCATGACGTGCCTCAGTATCAAACCAAAATAGGTGCTTTATTGTGGTCGATATTAGGCATGAAGACAAGTGCTGCAAGATGGCGGCTATCTCGGCACCCCCTGGCGTGCTGCAGCGCTACGCCCTGGCGAATTTTCCGCGGCCGAACAGACGGTCCTTGTCTTCGGCAGATGCCGTATCGCGGCTCGACTGGATCGCGTCCACCTTGACGAGCGCCGCCTTGACCGCAGGCCGCGCAGCAATCACGTCGAACCACTTGCCGACGTTCGGAAAATCCTTCCAGCTGATACCCATGACTTCGTGGGTGCGCGTCCAGGGGAAAGTGGCGACATCGGCGATCGAGTAGGCGGCGCCACCCAGGTAGGGCGAACTTCCCAGCCGCTGGTCCAGCACTTCATAGAGACGTCGCACTTCGGTCAGGAAACGGCTCGCGGCATAGTCATTTCCCGCCGGCGCGAAGCGCTTGAAGTGAAACGTCTGGCCGAAGGCCGGGCCGACACCGGTCAGCTGGATCATCAGCCACTGGATCACTTCATAGCGCGCCGCGGTCTCCGTCGGCAACAGCTTGCCGGACTTCTCGGCAAGATACATCAGGATCGCGCCCGATTCGAACACGGTATAGGGCTGTCCGCCCGGACCTTCGTGATCCACTATCGCCGGAATCTTGCTGTTGGGATTGATCTTGACGAATTCGGGCTTGAACTGATCGCCCTTCCACACATCCACGTTGTGCACGCGGTAAGGCAGCGCGAGTTCTTCCAGGGCGATGAAAATCTTCTGCACGTTGGGGCTGGTCAGTGCGTACAAGTCGATCATGTGGAGCTCCTTTGGAAATTCAGCGCGGGACCGCGCAGACGGCGGCATTATGAATCAAAGCCCGGCAGACCGGCGGCAACCCGGCTGCGTCTACTGCCTGACTATCAGCACTTGCCATAGGTCCGTTCCGGCGCCAGCGGCGTGGGCTTCACGCCCAGGGCGCGCGTGACCAGCGTGCCGTTGATGTAAAAGCCCGCGGTCATGGTCAGTTCCACGATTTCCTGCGGCGAGGAGAAGCGCTGCAGCGCCGCGAAAGTCGCATCGTTCACGCTGGCGGGGCTCGCCATGCCGTCGGCGTACGAGAGGATGGCCTGCTGGTGATCGTCGAACAGTCCGCGGCTCTGCGGCCACGCCCTGATGCCGTTCACCTGCTCGCCCGTCATTCCGCAACTCACCGCCATCGGGCTGTGCGCCGCGAACTCGTACTCGCCCTGAAACAGATGCGTGACGCGCAGGATGATGAGTTCGCGGTGCACGCGCGCCACGCTGGCCGCGCCGCGTATGGCGAAGGCCAGATCGGTGTAGGGCTTGAACAGGCGCGGCGCGTTGCCGAGGGTGCGATGCATGTGGGTCGGCTCGGAGCCGCGCTTGCGGATGCCGTCGAACAAGGGCGCGAGGATGGGGTCCGGAGTATCAGGCGGGACCGCGGCAATCCGGGCAATCTCCTGACCCGCGGACGGTCCGGCGATCGCGGCGAGTAAAGCGAATGCGGCGAGAGAAGTTCTTGATATCGACATGATGAGTTCCACCTTCAGTGCCGGATTAGTGCAGCCCCGGGAGGAAAGCCGCGAACCTCACCGCACCACCTGCGCGCTTTACTGCGGCTGTATGCCCGCGGCTTTCACCACCTTCCCCCATTTATCCACCTCTGCCGCCATGATCCTGCCCATTTCGGCGGCCGAGGTCGGATTGCTGTCCAGCCCGGCGCGGCCGAGGCTGTCGCGCACCTCGGGCAGGTTCACTATCGTGCGCAGTTCGCCGGAGAGCAGGTTGACCGTCGCATCCGGCGTGCCGGCCGGCGCCAGCAGCCCGAACCAGATATTGACTTCGTAACCGGGCAAGGACTCGCTCACCGTCGGCAGGTCCTTGAACTGCGCGAGACGCTGGCGCTCGGGCACCGCAATCGCCCGTATCTTGTCTGCGCGGAACAGCGGGATGGCCGAATTGATCGCCCCAATAATGAGGTGCACTTCGCCCGACATCAGGTCGGTCAGCATCGCCGCTGCGCCTTTGTACGGCACCTGGACCATTTTGGTATCCGACATGTTCATCAGCAGTTCCACCGCCATGTGATGCGGCGAGCCGATGCCGGGTGTCGCATAGGAAAGCTTGCCGGGATTGGCCTTTGCATAGGCGATGAGCTCGTTGATCGATCTGACCGGCAGATTGTTGGTGACGACAACCACCATCGGCACGGTGGCGCCGATGCCCACCGGCACAAAGCTCTTGAGCACGTCGAAAGGCAGTGATTTCGACATCGACGGCAGCATCGGCAGGCCGCTCTGCGCAACCAGCAGCGTGTGACCATCGGGCGCGCTCTTCGCGACAAACTCGGCGGCGATGTTGCCGCTCGCACCCGGTTTGATTTCGACGATCACCGGCTGGCCGAGCCGCTCGCGCATTTTCTCGCCCACTGCACGGCCAAACAATTCATTCCCTCCGCCCGGACCGAAAGCCACGATGATGCGCATCGGCTTGCTGGGAAAACCCTGAGCGAATAACGGCGGGGTGGCGGCACACAGCATGGCGCCGGCCATCAGTGCAGGGAACAGGCATTTCTTCACAGGGACTCCTTCCTCGATGCTGGCAATCTAATCCGGCCGGCCGCGCAAGAGAAGCGGTATCAGCACCCTGACATCCTCGAGCGTCTCCAGCTTGCCTACCAGCGATATTATTTCTTCCACATCAGCTCGTGGCCAGGGTTGTTCGGCGAATGCGACGCACTCCCAGAACCGCTCCATGTGCTCTGCTTCGGAGAGCGGATTGGGCGGCACGCCGGCGGGCACATCAACCGTCTTGCGGAGCACCCTGCCGTCTCTGGTGGTGAGTTCCATGTCCATGGCCAGCATCCCGCGCCGCTCGAATGCCGCATCCGCCTGCGTATGCACCCGCTTTGTGAAGGCCATGAGCCGCGGATCGGTCACCAGATCGGGCTCGAAGTGCTGCAACCGTGAGCTCTTTCTGAGGAACGCATTGGCCACGCAGTAGCGGATGTTGAACTGCGCGTTGACCGTCGGATTTTCGCCGATTACGAACGGGTGCCCGCCCATTCTGAATGTCTGCGGGGCCACCGTGATCGCAATCTTTTCCACATCGTCCGGGCCGACGCCCTCCGCGACAAACTCGAGCGCGGCCTGCGTGCTGGCCAGTGTGCTGCCGGAACTCGGCCACTTCTTGAACACCGTGTTCGCCAGTTCGTAGCGCTCACCCAGATCCGCGGCAACACGATGCGTGTCCTCCCGGTTCTTCGCATACAGCGCGAAGTAGCCGTGCATGCCTTCCAGAAAATTGTGCGGGCCGGTGATGCCTCTTTGCGCGAGTTGCGCGCTGACGATCCCGCCCTCGGTGGCGAAGCCCTGGATGAACCGGACCGCGAGCGCGCCGTCGATATTGCTCTGGAAGCTGCCGCCGGAGCGATTGAGCGCGAGGCCGAGCGCGTCCAGCATCTGTTTGGGATTGAGCCTGAGCATCCTGCCCGCGACGGCAGCCGTGGCGAAGACGCTGCATACGCCCACCGGATCGAAGCTGCCATAGACCGATATGGAATTGATCCGGGCTGCGACCTCGGTTCCCAGCACCAACGCCGTCAGAAAATCCTTCCCGCTGCATCCGCCCGCCCGTTCGGCCATCGCGAGAGCCGTCGGCACGGAAGACGCGCCGATGTGGATGCCGGGCGTCATCACATCGTCGAAGTCGAGCGCACGGGCCATGACACTGTTGGCGAAGGCCGCGTTGTGCGCGGGCACGGCGCCACCGTGCACCAGCAATGTCGCCTCTTTCGCGCCGCCCCATTGCCGGACCAGTTCCACGACTTCATGGCACCCGTCGCTGTCGGCGCCGGCCAGGGTGGTGCCTAGGTTGGTCAGGATCACGTTTTTCAGCAACTGGACGTGCTCGCCGGGAAGCGCGCCGTACTGGGTCGTTGAAACAAACTCCGCGAGTTTCCGTTCCGGTTCCAAGGTGCCCCTTCTGAAATGGGTCGCGACTGCGAACCTGCGCAGCTAGTTCCCGCCGCTAGTCCCCGCCGCTAGTCCCAGCCGCTAGTCCCGTATGTTCTGCAGAAACGGTTCCGTCGGCATCGGCAATCCCAGGCCCGCCTCTTTCGCCAGGGTATAGGCCCTGCCCGCCACCGCGGCAAACTGAAACCCCAGCAGGCCGAGATTGTGGAAGAACGTGATCTGTTGCGGCGAGGTGCGCCGCTTCGAGGCGTCGTTCAGAATGTCGATCAGCGCGGGATATTTCAGGAAATCGACGTTGCTGACTTTTTGTTTTGGAATGCGCGCTATCTCCTCGGGCGTGCCTATCATCCAGGTTGCCCATCCATAGTACTTGCGCTCCGCCTGTTCATCCGCGCCGGCGCCCAGGGTTTCGGTGCCGACCTGCACGATGCGATCGCAGCGTTCGACCACGTCCCAGGCGAACTCGCGCGAACTGAGGTTGGCGAGATGCATGCCGGGCTCGATCCACGAGGGATCGGTCACGACGACGTTGGTGGCATCGGTACAGGTGGTGACGATGTCCGAGCCGCGGACCACGGACTCGGGGCCGTCATGGCACTCCACCGGGATGCCCAGTTCCCGGCTCATTTGTTCCGCGAAAGCCTCGCGGTTTGCCTTGGTGGGGCTGTAGACCTTGACCCTGGACAGGTCGCGCACCTCGCGGAAGCATTCGAGGTAGGCGCGCGCCATGCCACCCGAACCCAGCACGCCCACGACCGATGCGTTCTCGCGCGCCAGGTACTTCACGCCCAGGGCCGCCCCGGCCGCCACGCGCAGGTGATGCAGCGCGCCGTCGTTGATGATGGCGAGCGGTTCGCCGTTATGGGTGCTGAACACGAACATGAAGCCGCTGAAGGTGCCGGGCTGAACACAGTGCACCTCCTCCGTTCCTGCCTTCGTCCAGGTGACGATGTCCGACTTCATGCGCGACACCGCGAAACCCCAGGGCTCGATCGCGCCGTCCATGGTCGCCCAGCGGTGATAACTGTCGGCGCTCTCGCAAGGCGTGAACATGTCGGTGCGCGGCCGGGAGATCGCCCGACCGTCGGCCAGCACGTGGAAGGCGTCTTCCAGCGCCTGGATGCAGTTCTTCGGCGTGAGGAGCTTTGCGACGTCGCTATTGCTCAGATAAATCATGTCGGGAAATCTCCGAGATTGAATACCAGGAAACACTGAACAAATGTCTCTTTCTGAATAATGCCAATTGCGTTTCCTCTGACGTGGGGGATATACAAGGGGGCGTTGCCCCCTTGTTCAATACTTTTTTCATTTTTTGTAACCGGGGTCTTCCCGCTCCTGCTTGCGCAGCAGCGCCGCCCAGGCCTGCTGGCCTTCGGGGATGAAACCTTTCTTGCCGAATATCTTCGCGCCCTGAGCGATGCTCTTGTCGATCACCGCCTGTGAAATGGGAAACAGGCTGCTGCCCGCCTGGGCCGCCACCTGCATGCGGCACGCCCGCTCGAGCTGATACATCAGCACGAATGCCTCGCCCATCGTCTCGCCACAGGTGAGGGTGCCGTGATTGCGCAGGATCATGGCCTTCCTGTCGCCGATGTTGCGCTTCAAACTGTGCTTTTCTTCCTCGTCGATCGCCACGCCTTCGTAGTCGTGGTAGCAGAGCCTGCTCCAGATCACCAGGGCATGCACGGAGGCGGGCAACAATCCGTGCTCCTGCATGGAAACGGCACACCCGTCGCGCGTGTGCAAATGAATCACGCAGTTCACCTCGGGACGCGCCTCGAGAATGGCGGCGTGTATGACCAGCACCGCGGGGTTGATGGGATAGGGGCTGTCACTCAGCAATTTTCCCTGTATGTCGGTCTTCACCAGCGACGATGCGGTGATTTCCTCGAACAGCTCCCCGAAGGGATTGATCAGAAACTGCTCCGGATGCCCGGGCACGCGATGGGAGATGTGATTGGAAATCAGATCCGACCAACCCATCTTGTCGGCGAGCCGGTAGGCGGCGGCAAGTTCCACCCGCGCCGCCCATTCCGCTTCCGGCATGCCCGTCGCCGGTGCGACTTTCTGCAATTGCGCGCTGGTCATCGGGTTCCTCCTTGGCTATACGAAAGAGACAGATCGCGAAAGAGACAGATCGCGAATGAGACAGACTGCAAACAAGACAGACCGGACCGATTCAATTCCCGTTGTAAAGCTCGCCGGAAGGCTCGCCGACGAGCGTGGTCCGGTGCATGTGGCGTATCGACCCCGGGGGGCGGTCCATCATCGCAAAATGCATGGTGCAGCGATTGTCCCATATCACCAGATCGTGTTTCTGCCAGCGGTGGCGGTAGGTGAATTCCGGACGCACCGAATGCTGAAACAGGTATTGGAGTATGGCGCGGCTTTCCTCGGGGTTCATGCCGACGATATGCGAGGTGGCGGTTTCGTTCACGTAGAGGACCTTGCGGCCGCTCTCGGAATGCACGCGCACCATCTTCTGGATGACCGGCGGGTTGGCCTTGGTGTGCGCAGCCACCGTTTCCGGTTTGCGGTTCTTGCCGGTATTGCGCAGCCCGTAGGCGAGGTCGTGCACCGCCCACAGGGGATCGATGAGTTTCCTGAACGGCTCGGACAAGGTCTCGTAGGCCAGGTAGCTGTTGGAGAAAATCGTGTCGCCGCCGACTTCGGGGATCTCCATGGCGTACAGCATGGACCCGTTGGCCGGCCGCAGCGAATAGGTCATGTCCGCGTGCCAGGCGCTGCCTGTTTCACGCGTATCGGAGGGACTGCCGTCGGCGTTTGGCCGGGTGGTGATGATGAAGATTTCCGCATGCTCGGGATGGCGGAAGCGGTACATCGCGGCATGATCCTCAAGCGGACCGAAGCGCGTGCTGAACGCAATGTGCTGTCCAGGGGATATGTCCTGATCCCGGATCAAGAGGACATTGTGATCGATCCAGGCGCGCCTTATCGCGGCGATTTCGTCGTCGCTCAGTGTCCGGGTCAGATCGGCGCCAAGAATTTCGGCGCCCAGTCCGGAGGACAGGCGGCGTACGCGGATGCTCATGTTTTTGTTTCCCGTGTTGTCTACATCATCCAGTAGCGGAAAGCTACTCCGCCTTAACCCCTGAATTGCGGACGACCTCGGCCCACTTGGCAGTTTCCGATCGGATATACGCTGCGAATTGCGATGGGGTATTGGTCAGAGGTTCCATTCCTATGGTGGCCAGCCGCTCGCGATATTCGGGCAGTGCCGTTACCTTCATCAATTCGACGCTGAGTTTGTTGATGATGTCGGGCGGCGTGCCCGCGGGCGCGACCAAGCCATGCCATACGCTCACTTCCAGGCCGGGGAATCCGGACTCGATGATGGTCGGCACGTCCGGGTTCAATGCCGAACGTTTCGCCGAAGCCACGCCGAGATAGCGCAGTTTGCCGGCTTTGACCAGGGGATCGGACGTGACCCAGCTGTCGAACATCACCTGTATGCTTCCGCCCATCATGTCGGCCAAGCCGGCGGTGGTTCCCTTGTAGGGTATGTGCGTGATCTGCACCCCGGCCGCAGTCTTGAACATTTCCATCGCGAGAAAAGTCGTTCCTCCCACTCCGGCCGACGCGTAGTTGAGTTGCCCCGGCTTTGATTTCGCTAGTGCAATGAGGTCATTGACGGAATACACGGGGAAATTTGCCGACACGACCATGGTGAGGGCCAGGCTGCCCGCCAGACCGATGGGCGCAAAGTCGGTGAGGGGATCGAACGGCATCTTGGCGTACAGGGAAGGATTGATTGCGAGGGTAGGGGTGCCGCCGAACAGCAGCGTGTAACCATCGGCGGGAGACTTCGCAACACTATCGGCGGCAATATTGCCCCCTCCACCCGGCCGATTCTCGACCAGGATCTGCTTTCCGACATTCTCCGAAAGCCGCTGCGCGGCCGCACGGGCCAGAACGTCGGATGCGCCTCCCGGCGGATACGGCACGATCAGCCGCACCGGCCGGTTGGGATAGCCCTGAGAGTACGCCTCGTGCGCGGCGATGATGAAAACCGCGAAAACAGAGAGTCCCAGCGCTGCTCGTTTCAGGACACGGACCATGTCTACTCCTTTGTGGATGCGGTGGAACCAACTGCGCGCGTCGATAGTAGGGTTCCGGTTGAACCTTGGTCAATCTTGATGTGGGATCAACCTCGGGGCTCAAACTCGGAGATCAGTCCCGGAGATCAGCCCCGGGGCCTGACAACGCCGCCTATGCCGGCCGCGCCGGAATGCCGCACCGCCCCGTCACTCCATGGCGGCCGGTTCTGCACTATCCTTGCCTCCCCGGCTGCGCAAGACCCGGGTGAACCGGACATCCGTTTGATTATCTGTTGCCGTTGTTCCAGGAGAGAGACCCATGAGACGGTATGCCGTGTCGACCATGTTGTTGATGATGCTGTCGGGCGCAGGGTCGGGCGCCATCGCCCAGAGCGATTTCCCGAGCAAGCCCATGCGCCTCATCGTCGGCTTCACCGCGGGCGGCATATCAGACGTGCTGGGGCGGGCGCTCGCGGCCAAGCTGTCGCTGAACATCAACCAGCAGGTGGTGGTCGAGAACAAGCCCGGGGCAGGGACCACGATTGCCGGTGAGTTCACCGCCAAATCGCCCCCCGACGGCTATACGCTGTTCCTGCAGGACATCACCACCCACGCGATCAACGCCAGCCTCTACTCGAAGCTGCCCTACGACTCGGTGAAGGATTTTTCACCGGTCGCGCTGGTGGCCTCCACGCCGCTGATGCTGGTGGTGCATCCGTCCACGCCCGCAAACAGCGTGAAGGAGTTGATCGCGGTACTGAAGGCAAGTCCCGGGAAGTACTCGTATGGCTCCTCGGGCAACGGCACCATCCTTCATCTGACGGGCGAACTGTTCAAGAGCGTGACGGGGCTGGACGTGCTGCATGTGCCCTACAAGGGCAGCGCGCCCGCCACCCAGGCGATCCTCGGCAAGGAGGTCGAGTTCGTGTTCTCGACCATGCCGCCGGCGATATCGCATGTGAAATCGGGCCGGCTGCGCGCACTCGCCGTGACCACGCCCGCACGCGTGGCGACCGCGCCGGAGATCTCCACCATGATGGAAGCCGGCGTGCCCAACTTCGAGATCGTTCTCTACAGCGGCGTGCTCGGCCCCGCCGGCATGCCTGCAGCGGTGGTGCGGCGCCTGAATGCCGAATTCGCCAAAGTCATCGCAAGCCCGGAAATCAGGGAAGTCTATGCGCGGCTGGGCGCCGATCCCATCCAGGCGACGCCCGAGCAGTTCGGCGCGCGCATCGCCGACGACATCGCCAAATTCGGGCCGGTGGTGAAAGCCTCCGGCGCCAAGGTCGACTGAAGGGAGCGCGCATGACCCGACCGCTACTGCCGCGCCACAACCGCTACGACTATTCGCCGCTGCCCGAGCGCAGGGACTACAGCTGGCCCGGGGGAAAGCGCCTGGCATTCGTCGTCACCACCAACGTCGAGTGCTTTGCCTTCGGCGCGGGATTGGGGCACGACCCGGCCAAGACCGGCGAGCCGCAGACGCATCGCAACTATTCCTGGCGCGATTACGGCAACCGCATCGGCATCTGGCGCTTCTTCGACCTGTTCGACGAACTGAAGCTGCCGCTGGCGCACAACACCAACAGCCTGCTGTACGAATCCGCGCCGCAGGTGATGGACGCGATACGCCGGCGCGGCGACGAGATCGTCGGGCACGGGCGCAGCAACGCCGAGAACCATCGCGGCATGTGGGAGGCCGACGAGGAGCGCATCATCCGCGAGGTCACGGAAACTTTCACCCGTCACGAAGGCCGGCCGCCGGCAGGATGGATGGGATCGGGCGCCTACGAGACTGCGAATACACCCGATCTGCTGAAGGAGGCCGGATACCGCTACATCATGGATTGGCCGATGGACGACCAGCCTGTCTGGATGCGCACGCGTGCCGGCCCGATCCTCTCGGTGCCCTATCCGATCGAACTGAACGATTCGCAGGTGGTGATCCACCGCAAGCAGGACGGGCAGGAATTCTGCGACATGATAATCAACCAGTTCGACGAGATGGTGCAGCAGTGCGCGCGCCATCCGCTGGTGATGAACATCTCGGTGCACCCGTATATCTTCGGCCAGCCGTTTCGCCTGCGCGCGCTGCGCCGGGCGCTGGCGCACTGCACCGCGCACCCGGACCGGGACCGCGTCTGGTGGACGCGCCCCATGGATATCGCCGATTACTGCTACAGCCTGCCGCCGGGCATCATTCCCGGCAGTTGAACCGGAACACAGGAGAGAAATCGCATGGCCATGATTCCCCGCGAACGGCTGCCCTTCAGCGCCATTGTCGACCGGCCGAAGCTCCGACTTCCGGGCGGCGGGCGCATCATCGTCTGGACCATCGTCAACCTGGAGGTCTGGGACATCGCGCGCGCAATGGCGCGCCAGGCGCTGCCCCCGCCCGCCGGGGTGACGATGCTGCCCGACGTGCCGAACTGGTCCTGGCACGAGTACGGCATGCGCGTGGGCTTCTGGCGTTTTCACGCGCTGTACGAGCGCCTGAAGATCAGGCCGACGCTGGCGATTAACGCGCGTGTGTGCGTGGACTATCCGCGCGTCGCGCAGGCCTGCATGGATTCGGGCTGGGAGTTCATGGGACACAGTTACGAGCAGGGGCCGATCCACAACGAGAAGGACCAGCCGGCGATGATCAAGCGCACCCTGGAGACCATCCGCGGCTTCACCGGAAAGCCGGCGGTGGGCTGGCTGGGACCGGGCCTCACCGAGACTCTGGATACGCCCGAGTACCTTGCCGCTGCCGGCATCAAGTACATCGGCGACTGGGTTCATGACGACGAGCCCACCGAAATCAGCACCGCGAACGGCCCGCTGGTCACCTTGCCCTACTCGATCGAGACCAACGACATTCCGGTGATGATGGTGCAGCACCACGAAGCGCCGTACTGGACGCAGAAGTGCATCGACAGCTTCGACCGGCTCTATCAGGAGGGGGCGGAGCGGCCGAAGATCATGGCAATCGCCGTACACCCGTATATCAGCGGCCAGCCGTTCCGCATCAAGTATCTCGAACAGGTCTACGATTACGTCAATCGCCACGAGGGCGTATTGCACTGGAACGGCGAGCAGATTCTGGATTGGTATCTGAATGCGCGCAACGACGCGCGTTGATCCTGCCGGGCCGTCTCGCCGCGCGCTCCGGCGAATGTCTGCAATGGCGTCACCAACACCGTTACCGCCAGGTGAGCAGCACGAACAGCAGGTTGGCGGTGAGCGTAGCGAACCCCAACTTGAAGCGTTCACGACGCGATGTTGGGCAACGCTGCGCTCGGCCCAACCTACTTGTTATTCCTAACTTGATATAGCAAACGCAGCCCCACGCGCTCCTGACTCCCCCAGCCCTTCCATCATTTCAGCCGCGTTGCCCTCGCGTGATGTCAATCGGCGGTGATCTTCGCGCCCTCGATCACTTCGCGCCAGCGGCCGTATTCGATGGCGATGTACTTCGCGAATTCCTCGCGCACCAGCACCCCGCCCGATATGCCGATGGCGGACGCACGCTGGCGGAAATCGGGGGAGTTCGCAAACGCCGCCACGTCCTCGCTCAGTTTCTTTATCAACCCCTCGGGCACACCTTTCGGGGCGAACACGCCGAACCAGCTGGTGGCGACGAAATTCTCGAAACCGCGTTCCGTCATGGTTGGCACGGTAGTCGCCAGGCTGGAACGTGTCGCGCTGGACACCGCGAGCGCACGCAGCTGACCGGCCTGGAGCTGCTTGCTGATCACCGAGATCGCGGTGGATATCATTTCCACGTGGCCGGCAACCGTGTCTATGGTGGCCGCGCCGCCGCTCTTGTAGGGCACGTGCACCATGTCGATGCCGGTGCGGAATTTCAGCATCTCTCCCATGACATGCAAGGTGGTTCCCGTGCCGGCGCTGGAGTAGCGCAGCGCGCCGGGTTTGGACTTGGCCAGGGCGATCAGCTCCTCTATGGTGTTGACCGGCACCTTGGGGTTGACGGCAAACACGAAATCGTTGGTGCCCACCTGCGCGAGGGGTATGAAGTCCTTGAATGTGTCCACCGACAGGTTCTTGCGCAGCAGCGGCAGCGTGCTGATGGCATCCGGCCCGCTGAACAGCAGCGTGTAGCCGTCCGGCGTCGCTCGCGCAGCGGCCTCCAGCCCGACCGCCCCGCTGCCGCCCACGCGGTTTTCGACGATGACCGGGCCGCCCAGACGCTCGCTGAAAGCATGCGCGGAGATTCGGGCGGCGACGTCGGTCCCGCCACCCGGCCCGTAGGGCACGATCAGCCGCACCGGGCGATTCGGATAGCCCTGGGCGCCCGCCTCCAGCGCCGTCGCGCCGAGAAGGGCAACAACTGCCATGCCGAGACAAACCCGACTCAGCGCTCCCGGCCGGCTCAGCGTGCCCGGCGCCCGGTTCATTGCGTTTTTTCCGGCCCGTGTATGCTCAGCTTGCGCGGCTCTTTCCAGCCGGCGGCGCGCTGCAGCACCTGTTCCGGCGTGCGACAGGCGGGATCCTGGTACCAGGGCGCTTCCATCAGCAGCGGATAATCGTCGTAGGTGCCGTGATCGTTGCCCATGTAGCGGCGCGCCACGTTGAGTTCCCGCCTTACCGGCAGGTTGAGGCCGTACTTCTTCCAGATGTCGTAGCGGTTCCCCATCAGCCGGATGTAGAACTCGGTAGGAATCGGCGGCTGCGCATGCTCCTTGACCAGGTTGGTCTTGGGTTCGCGCCGCCACTGGTTGAAGCGCGGGTCCACGCCGTGACTCATCATCACCTCCAGCCCCGCGGTGGTGGAGGCCAGCGCCTCCTCTATGGTGGCGAAGCCATGGGGTTTGGCCATTTCGACGCCGCCGACGAAATTCGGCCGCACGTTGAATTCGCCCAGCACGTCCACCGAATCGAGCATGCGCTTGATCCACTCGTCGTAGCCGATGCGGCGGTTCTTGCCCGGGTTGATCCATTCGAACAGCTTGCGGTCCCAGACCTCCATGTTGGCGTTGTGCTCGTCCATGCCTTCGCCGTGCAGCCACTTGCACTCTTCCTTGGTCTTGGCATTGGTCTGCAGCGCCACATGGCGGCGCGGGCCGCCGAACTTGAGCGCCCGCGTGTACTGGGCGTAGAACGCGTCCTCCTCCATGCCCTTCAGCTTGGTGGTGATGGTTCCGCCAGTGATGAGAAAGCGCACCCCGGCCTGGTGACCTTCGTCGGCAAGCGCTTCGCGCGACACTTCGCGGCTGACTTCCTCGACGTAATCGACCCGCTTCACCGGCGCGTTCAGCGTGAAGGTCTTGGATTCCTTCATCTGCCGGGCGTTCTCGTTGATGTCGCAGAAGCGGCATTCCTCCTTCGGCCCCCAGTACTGGCACTGGCGGAACACCGTGACGAAATAGCCGTAGGCGATGATCTCGTGATACAGCACCCCACCCTCGAAACTCTTGTTGTAGTAAGCCGGCGCAACAGGGTAGCTGACGTTGCAGATCACCCGGCCGCCTTCGGTGAGCACCAGCCTGCCGTCGACGACATCCACGATATAAGGCGAGTTTGGATCCATGGTGGTCTGCACCATCACCGGCCGCAGGTCGTAGGGACCCTGGAAGATGAAGAACCACTCGGGCACCTGGCGCGCCTCGTTGCGCTTGAGCGAATCCATGGGCACCAGGTCGTAGGAGAACAGGCGGTAGGACTTCACCAGCGAGCCCTTGGTCGCCGCCAGCGCGGCATCGGTGAACCAATGCCCTCTGCTCAGCAATTCGATCTTGAGGATCACTTCACGCGGCGTGTCCGGAAACCGGCGGAAATAGTCTTCGAGATCCGACATCATGGAACGTGGCTTCAGCACTGCGCTCATGGAATACTCCTTCTCGCGGGCGTATGGGAACGAGGATGGTAGGGTTCAGCCCGAATGTTGGTCAATCTTGATCTCGGCTCAACATGACGGGGCGGGGGCGCGCGGGTTTCCCGGCGATGGCCTTTGCCGCCGGGACGCGCCGGGACGCGCCGGTTCGCGCCGGTTCGTTTAACGCGGAATTGCGGCGGGATACCCGTTTCACTGCACGTTCTCCGGCGCGTGGATGCTGAGCTGGCGCGGCTCTTTCCAGCCCGCGGCGCGCTGCAATATCGCCTCCGGCGTGCGGCAGTCCGGGTGCTGGTACCACGGCGCCTCCATCAGCAGCGGATAGTCGTCGTAGGTGCCGTGGTTGTTCCCCATGTAGCAGCGAGCCTCGATGAATTCGCTGGCGACCGGCAGGTTCAGTCCGTATTTCTTCCAGATGTCATAGCGGTTGCCCATCAGCCGGATGTAGAACTCGGTCGGAATCGGCGGTTGTTCATGCTCTTTCACCAGGTTGGTGTTGGGTTCGCGCCGCCACTGGTTGAAGCGCGGGTCCACGCCGTGACTCATCATCACTTCCATCCCCGCCGTGGTCGAAGCGAGCGCTTCATCGATGGTGGCGAAACCATGCGGCCTGGCCATCTCGATGCCGCCGACGAAGTTCGGGCGCACGTTGAATTCTCCCAGCACGTCCACCGAATCGAGCATGCGCTTTATCCACTCGTCGTAGCCGATGCGGCGGTTCTTGCCTGGATTGATCCACTCGAACAACTTTCGGTCCCAGACTTCCATGTTGGCGTTATGTTCGTCCATGCCTTCACCGTGAAGCCAGCGGATCTCGTCCCTCGTCTTGGCATTAGTCTGCAGCGCCACGTGGCGGCGCGGGCCGCCGAATTTGAGCGCCCGCGTGTACTGCGCGTAGAACGCGTCCTCTTCCATGCCCTTCAGTTTGGTGGTGATGGTGCCGCCGGTGATGAGGAAGCACACGCCCGCCTGGTGTCCCTCACGGGCCAGCACTTCACGACTGATCTCCCTGCCGACCTCCTCGACCTGGTCCACAGGTTTGACCGGCGCGTTCAGGGTGAAGGTTTTCGATTCCTTCATCATGCGCGCGTTCTCGTTGATGTCGCAGAAGCGGCATTCTTCCTTCGGCCCCCAGTACTGGCACTGGCGGAATGCCGTGACGAAATGGCCGAAGGCGATCACCTCGTGATACAGCACCCCGCCCTCGAAACTCTTGTTGTAATAAGCCGGCGCGATCGGATAGCTGACATTGCAGATCACCCGGCCGCCTTCGGTGAGCGCGAGACGCCCGCCGACCACATCCACGACATAAGGCGAGCCGGGATTCATGGTGGTCTGGATCATCACCGCCCGCAGGTCGTACGGACCCTGGAAGATGTAGAACCACTCGGGCACCTGGCGCGCCTCATTGCGTTTGAGCGAATTCATCGGCACCAGGTCGTAGGAAAAGAGGCGGTACGATTTGACCAGCGATCCCCTGGTTGCCGCCAGCGCCGCATCGGTGAACCAGTGCCCCCTGCTCAGCAATTCGATCTTGACTATGACTTCGCGCGGCGTGTCGGGAAAGCGCCGGAACAACGCTTCCATTTCCGCTGTCGCGGAATTTGCCGGCAACACTGCGGCCTGCAACACTGCGCTCATGACGCCCTCCTGAAAAACCGCCTGTCCTGCTGTTGCCCTGCCGTTGTCCTGGCTGAATGGTAGAGTTCGCCATGAATATTGGTCAACCTTGATATTCGATCAACGTCAGATGGCAAGAGTCGCCATGAAAACAGGTGCTGCAAGAGCCGCACAAGCGCCGTCAGGCGGCGGTGATTACCTGACGCGCGAGGAGGTCCTGGAGCTGCTGCAGATCAAGCCCCAGACCTTGTACGCCTACGTCAGCCGCGGTCTGATTCACAGCGTGCCGCAACCCGGCAGGCGCTCGAGCTATTACTCGCAGGAAGACGTGGAGCGACTGCGCCTGAAGAGTGCCGCCCGTGCCGGCTTCGGCGCGGTGGCGGCGAGCGCGTTGCGCTGGGGCGAACCGGTCATCACCACCGGCATTACCCAGATAACGGAAGCAGGACCGCGCTATCGCAACCGCCTCGCGCTCGACCTGGTGCGCGCCAACTCAGCGTTCGAGAGCGTGGCGGACTTCCTCTGGGACGGCATCTGGATCGACCAGCCCTCGGGCTGGGTGGCGCCCGACACGCCGCCGGAGGTCATCGCGCAGCTGTCGCAGGCCACCCGGCTGCGCGGCAATCCGCATGTGGTGCAACTGCTCATACTGGCGGTGGGACTGCTGGGCGTGTCCCACGGCAGCATGCGCGAGCGCACCCAGACCGGAACCGCCCCGGTGCTGCTGGCGCGGCAGGCGATACGGACATTTGCCGGCGTATTCGGCTTCCTCGGACCGCGCCGGCGCTTTGTCGCGTTGCGCAGTGGCGAGTCGATTGCTTCCGGACTGGCCCGTGCGATGGGCATCGCGCCCGAGCCGACCGCGCTGCGCGCGCTCAACGCGATGCTGGTGCTGGACGTCGATCACGAGCTGACTTCCTCTACATTCGTTGCGCGCATTGCCGCCTCGGGCGCCGCCGATCTGCATGCCTGCATCGGCGCGGCGCTCAATACCCATCACAGCGAGTCCGTGGGGAGTCGTGCCGACAGTGTGGAAGCCCTGTTCGGCTCGCGCGCCGACGCGAAGACGGTGATGGCGCAGGTCAAGACCATGCTTGAATCGGCGCAGCGCGTGCCGGGTTTCAATCATCCCTTCTATCCAAAGGGCGACCCGCGCGCAGCCATGTTGATCGAAATCGCCCGCGAACTCGGCCGATCGAAACGATCGGTGCGCGCCATGCTCGACATCACCGAACTGCTGAAAAGCGAATTCGACATCCGTCCCAGCTTCGAACTCGGATCGGTGATGCTGTGCCGGGCGCTGGGATTGCCGCCGCAGGCTGCCAGCGGACTGCGCTCGCTGGCCCGCTCCGCCGGCTGGGTCGCGCACGCGCTGGAGCAGCGCCTGGCGGCGTTCATGATCAGGCCGCGCGCGAAATACATCGGGCCCGGCAACCTGGTTTGATGTCGGGCGGCTGCGCGTCAGTTTGCGCGGAGACCGATGGCGCGTATCAGTTTCGCCCAGCGGGCGCTCTCCGCCTGGATGTGCGCGCCGAACTGCTCGGGCGTGTTGGCCGTCACTTCGAAGCCGATGCCCTGCATTTTCGCCTTCATGTCCGGATGGCCCATGACCCGCACCGCATCCGCATGCAGTTGCGTGCTGCGCTCGCGGCTGATGCCGGCGGGCGCGAGCAGACCGTACCAGCCGATGATTTCGTAATCGGGCAGGCCGGATTCAGCCAGCGCGGGGAGCTGCGGCACCAAGCCGGCCCGCGTCCGGGTGGTGACGCCCAGCGCTTTCAGCTTGCCGGCCTGTACCTGCGCCAGCATGCTCGTCGGCCCGAACATCAGCGATACCTCGGCGGTGATCAATGCCGCCTCGACCTGCGGCGTCGAACGATAGGGAATATGCAGCAGGTCGATGCCGGCCTGGGCCTTCAGCATCTCGCCGGCAAGGTGCGGCGCGGTGCCGTTGCCGAGCGAGCCGAACGTGAACTTGCCCGGCTCGGCCTTGGCGATGCGGATGAAATCGGCGATCGAGTTCGCGGGCGAACTCGCCGGCACCAGCATCAGTTGCGGCGAACTTGCCAGGAGCGAAATCGGCGCGAGATCCTTGAGCGGGTCATAGGGCATGGTGGCATACAGGCTCTGGTTGACCACGATGGGCGCGGAGTTGGTGACCAGCAGGATGTAGCCGTCGGGCGCGGCCTTGGCGACTGAATCCACACCGATGTTGCCGCCGGCGCCGACCCGGTTCTCGACCACCACCGGCTGTCCCCAGATTTCGGTGAGCTTTTGCGCCAGCACTCTGCCTACCAGATCAGACGGACCGCCGGCGGCATTGGGCACAATCAGCCTCACTGCCTTGGTCGGAAAATTCTGGGCATGCGCACCCGCTGTGAGGAGCGCCAGTACCGCGCTGGCGAAGCGGATGCAGTGCAGCGTCTTCAGAGTCTTCATGGAGAGTTCTCCCGTGGTGCCGATATCGAAGCGAATTTTCATCGTGCTGCGGAGGCTGTTCTTCGATCGACGACAGCCGCCTTTGCAACCGCTGCGGCATGAGTCCAGCAGATTGGCGATAATGCCACGTCGGCGCCCTCCGGCGCACCGCGGCTTCGCTTGGGGCGACTTCCTGCCCCGGACCCTGCACCTTCAAGTTGCACAACCCGATTACGATCCGAATGACGCTGACGCCGCTACGCTTCGCATTCGCCCTGGCGCTCCTCAATTTCGCCGTCGTGGCCGCTACCCGCGTTCTGCTCGCGCTGTACGCGCTCAACTTCGGCGCGCAACCCTTTGCAGTCGGCGCGCTGGCGGCCACCTTTTCGGCGCTGCCGATGCTGTTTGCCTGGCCGGTCGGCCGCCTTGCCGACCGGGTCGGTGCCCGTACGATGCTGACCCTGGGCGCGTCTGGTTGCGCGGTGGGCCTGCTGGTGCCCTACCTGTTTCCTTCGCTGCCCGCCTTGTACGTCGCGGCGGCGCTGAACGGGCTCTCCTTCACCTTCTATACGGTCAGCATGCAAAACCTGATCGGCGGCCTGGGTCGTGCCGATCAGCACGCCCGCAACTTCGGCACTTTCAGCGTGGTGGTGTCGGTGGGCAGCCTGATCGGCCCGCTGCTCTCCGGATTCGGCATCGACCACATCGGCTTCGGCCTGTCGTGCCTGCTGCTGGTGGCGCTGTCGCTCGCGCCGGTGCTGATGCTGCTGGCGAAAGGCGCCCTGCTCCCGGGCACGCGCAAACTGGCCGCGGGTTCGCCCAGCGTGCGCGCCATGCTCGCCAATCCGGCGGTGAGGCGGGTTCTCGCCACCAGCAGCCTCGTGCAGGTGGCGCTGGACCTGTTCCAGTTCTACATGCCGATTTACGGGCACGAGATCGGATTGTCGGCGTCGGCCATCGGCGTGGTGCTGGCGATGTTTGCCGGGGCATCCTTTGTGGTGCGCGCCGTGATGCCGATCCTGGTGGCGCGCTACCGGGAAGAGCGGGTGCTCGCCAGCGCATTTTTCATCGGCGCCGCGTGTTTCTTCCTGCTGCCGTTTTTCAAGAGCGCAGTGGTGCTGTGCGTGATCGCCTTCGTCTTCGGACTCGGCATGGGTTGCGGACCGCCGATCACCATGATGCTCACCTATGCACAGTCGGCGGGCGGACGTTCCGGCGAAGCGCTGGGCTTGCGCTTCACCGCGAACCACACGGCGCGCGTCATCGGCCCGTTGCTGTTCGGTTCGATCGGATCGGCATTCGGATTGTTCCCGGTGTTCTGGCTGAACGCGCTGCTGCTCGCAACGGGCGGCTGGCTGTCGCGGCGCGCGGAACGGAACCGCGAGGGGAAGAAGTAACCGGGCTCTTTTGCGTTGTTCTCGACAAGGCAGCGGCATATCGCCGGCCGCGCGCGTAGATCGGGAATACGATTGACTATGGTCTGATCCGCAGCGCTTCGGACAGTCCGCCCCAATAGCTGTAAAGACGTTCACGCATGTTTTCCGGCAGACCTGTTTCGCGAATGATTCCGGGCCACGCCTTTTGAGCGTTTTCCAGCGTCTCCCTGACGATGCCCAGCACGAATTTCGGCGGAGCCTCCATGCGACGGGCGAGCCGGTCGAAATGCGATGCATCGATGGATTCAAACCGCTTTTCCCCGGCCAGATTGAGCGCGAGACTGTCGTTGGCGACGTAGTGAAGGGTCGATAGCAGATCGTATGCCGGCGCTAATTGTGGCGCGACTTTGTCTTGATAGATCACCGACCAGTTCTTGAGATGGGCATCGCCATTGCCGATGAGGATATTGACGACCAGGCGCCGGATGAATTCGGCAAGCTGCTCGAAGCGGTTGGGAAAGAGATCGAAAATCAATCTGCCGATGGTGTCGTAATTGGTCGCCTTGTATTCCTGGTCGCCATAGACGTTGAATACCTGCGCGAAGTCTTCGACATGGACGCGGCCGTTCACAGTCCGGTCATAACGTTTGACTGCATAGGCCCAGGCTTCCCGTTGCTGCATGAAGAGGCCGGCAAGACCGCCCGGATCGACGTCATCGAGCTTCACCAGTTTGACTTCGGGCGTCTGTATTCCGGTAGCGGCCGCCAGCCGCATCATCGTGTACTCGTTCGCCGGGACGTTGGCGTGGGTCGGGTGAGGGGGCTTGACGATCCATTCGTCGTTGCCGTCGGCCAGCGTAAATCGTCCTCCGCGCTCGATCATCGAGTATTTGAGTTGCGATCCGCCCAGCGAGAATTTGATCGGTGTCTCGTCTGACGCGGCGTGCGTGCTGCCCGGCCGGTAGTGAATGGCGGCCTGCGGCAGTTCATCAGCCGGAAGCGCGCGCACTGCGCCTGGCAGGCTCGCGCCCAGCGCCATGAGAATGTCGAACTCATGGTCGTGATGGATCTTCAGTCGCTTGACCATATATTCCCGCAGCACGCCTTCCGGCAGCAGGTTGCTGAAGAACGGCGGCAGCTTCATCCGGCTGGAATAAATTTCCCGCAGCTTGCGCTCGGTGGCTTCTTCATCGCCCGGCCCGTTGAAAGACAAGCTCAAGGTCGGCCGTCCGGGCCCCAGGTCGATATAGCTGTCATCGAAAGCGAACAGGCTCTTGCCGTCCTGGAAGCCGGTGAGGTGGCCGACCGGGACATCGCCCAGCAGGATTTTCAGGACGCGGGCATCGGCCATTCGATTACGCCTCGTCCTTCACCTGATAGCGGTCCAGCAGGGAAAGGAGGGCGGCTGAAGGCGGCGGGTCGCGTTTCGCCTTGAGGAGAGATTCAACTCTTGCCAGGTCTTCACGCGGCACAGGCACGAATTCCACGTCGAGCGCCAAGGCCAACTTCAAGAGCGTGGATAGCGTGACATCTCCCCCGCGCTCGAACAGCGACACTTGCCTCTGTTGAATGCCACTTCGGCGCGCAACCTCGACCTGCGACAGGCCCAGGGAAAGCCGCCGCGCTCGAATGGTTTCGTGGGTTTTTGGCTTCATTTCATGTATCAAAATAATTATCTATTATAATAAATGTATTTTAATACATTTTCTCCATTAATGTCGCCGAGCCCAAGAGGTAGAAAACCTCGGCATGGATGATTAATCAAGTGACATCATATCTATTTTTTTGCTATCATTGACATCACTTGAAGAGGAGTGCAGTCAAATGTCCGTCGTCACCGTTCGAAAATTGTCTGAAGAAACGCACCGCGCACTCAAGCAACGCGCTGCGCAACACGGGCGCAGCACCGAGGCGGAAATTCGTGAAATCCTGGACGCCGCAGTTCGCCCCGCGAAACGAGTCAAAATCGGTTCGGAACTCGCGGCTTTGGGCAAGCGATTCGGGGGACTCGATCTCGACATCAGCCGCGACCAGGCGCCTACCGAGCCGGCCGTGTTCGAATGATCATTCTCGACACGAACGTGGTTTCCGAGCCGATGAAGCAGAACGGCGACCCCCTCGTGCAAGCGTGGCTCGACAATCAGGCGGCCGAGACGCTTTATCTGACTGCGACCAGTCTTTCCGAGCTACTGGTCGGGATTGAGATCCTGCCCGACAGCAAGCGAAAAAAGGGACTTGGTGCCGCATTGAACGAACTGCTGGTCGTCCTGTTCGAATCCCGCATCCTGCCATTCGACCAGCAAGCTGCGATGGCGTACGCAACCTTGGTCAACCGTGCCCGGGCCGGCGGTCACCTCCTTTCCGTGGCGGATGGTCAAATTGCCGCAATCGCATCGGCGCACGGATTCACCGTGGCAACAAGAGACACGGCGCCGTTTCTTGCTGCGGGTGTGCCTGTTATCAATCCTTGGGCAGCGCGATAGTTCTATGTTCGGGAATAGCGCGCCTGGAAGTCGTGGCAATCTGCCCACGAGCATCATGGCGGTAGACACTGTCCCAGCCAAGGATCTTCTCCAGATGGTCGGGGGAGGGTCTGCTGAACCAATCAGTTTTCGCTGTTGATGTCGGAAAGCGCCATGGCCTGCTTGGCTCAGTCCTTTGGATCATCTTTGGCGCATTTGGCGCCGCCAATTAATAAAATAATTCCAATAAAACAATTTGTTAGCGGGTAACGCCGGAGCTTTTGGTGCAGTTTAACGGTCGATTACGCTGGATTCGCCCGCTTTTGATCCAAACGCGCCGTCTCAAGATTCCCCCTTCAAGCAATAGCGTGCTCCCGCCCTTTGCCCATCCATGGCAACCACGCCCGAGTGGACCAACTGAGACAATGCACGCCGTAACTGCGAACGATTAATCTCCGAACCGATCCGCCCCCCAATCTCGCCAATCTTGGAGTGCGGATAACGCCGCAAGTCTTCCCGCACCAGTTCCAGAAGCCGGTGCGGCTCTATGCGCTTCAACGATGTCGCGAGCCTGACCCCCGACTCTTTGAGCACCATCGAATCCACAAAGTACCGCGTTCCTTTCGTCCGTCCCACGCTCGACACCAACCCCATTTCGGGAAGCCGACCCAGCCATGGAACCAGCGCGTCGGCACCGCGAACTTTCAGAAGTTCGGCGAGTTCACGCGCCGTCATGCCTTCCGTCTGGGCGAGCGCGCCGAGCGTGATCCGCTCCCGCTGCGTGAGTTGGAAGCGTTCATCCGCCTCGGCGATCAGCCGCATTACCTCCGGCTTGACGATCCGCCGCTGGATCGTCACCTTCACCCAGTCCGCGCCCTCTTCCGGCTCTGGCGCAGGCCGTCCCTGGGATAGCAACCGGTCGTAGATCAAATCGAAGCCGCTGCCCTCGCGCTCCATCAGCCCCAGATCATGAAACACCCGTGCCAAGCCCTCGTTGCGACGACGGCTGGCGTGCAGCATGTTGCGCGGCGTGACGCCCAGCGGCAAGCGGCCGGGATTCACCACCTCCAGCCGGTCCGGGTGCAGATTGAGATAGATGTCGCCCTGCTGGGTGTAGGGCCGGTGTACCAGCGCATTGACCAGCAGCTCGCGCACCACCTTCTCGTCATACGCCGGCACATTGCGGCGAAACATGCCTTCCGCCACTTCATAACTCTCGCGGAAATCCGGTACCTCGCGCCATACGGCATCGACCAACTCAATCGGCGACAAGGCGCAGTCGTCCCACACCCACTTGTTGATCTTCTGCTCCCGCTCGTCGTATTTGATCGCCTGAATCAGCGGCGCAGTCCCCGACGCCCGACGGTCGGCCGTCGTGCCGATGAGTAGCACGCCGAGACGCGTGAGCGTATTGCCCTTCGCCAGCCCATAGAGGGTCAGCAGTTCATCGCTACCTTTCTCCTTCACGGAATCCTTCACTCGGCCGGAGGCGGAAATACCTTTCACGAAGCGGGCGAGCTTTTCCGCGTCCGCCGCACCGCGCGGCACCCCGCTGCCCATCGCCTCCCACGGCCGGCCCGGTCGCTCGTTGGCGAGGCGCAGCACGTCGTCGCCCAACACCGGCTGGCAAGTGTCGCCCACCCGCAAAAAGTAGCGTCCGTCCCGCGTGGACGCGACACTCGGCGAACGATCCACCACCAGCTCGATGAATTGGCCGCCATTGGCTGCACGCTGCAGAGTCGGTAACGCCTGCACGTTCACCGTCAATTCTCCGATGCGCTTGCGCAGCTTATCGAGCAGATCGGGTGCGACCGTCTGCGCCGGCGGCGGCAGCGCCTCGCTATCCTCGATTCCGATCAGCAGCCGGCCGCCCGCGCCATTCGCAAAGCACACGCAGTCGCGTGCGAGGTCGTCCCAGTCCGCCGTCTTACCCGTGACCACGCGCAGCGATTTCCGGTCGGTGTGCTGGTCTTCTGTATTGGTGTCGGTGAGCGCCATGGGATGTGTGGCTCAAGCATCAGCACTTTGCAGCATCGCAAGAGGTGCTGTGAAGAAACATCAGGCCACCTTTCCCGCTTCCTGGGCTTGCTCGACGGGATGAGTCTCGCCCACCTTCTCCTCAACCAGCTTGCCGTCGCGCATCACGACCACGGCAGTACCGGTTTGTCTCGCGATTTCGCGCGCTCGCTGCCCGGCCCGTAACAGCGCTGCGGGCGCACCCTGCATGTCCGCATCCGGTAGTTTCGACACCAGCGGCTTGTTCATGGGTTGCCTCCTTTATCGATCAGTTTCGGAGCGTCGCCGCTGTTATCGAACCATTGCCAGTATTCGATGCGGTGGCGATAGCAGTGCATTCCATAGTGTTCCTCATCGGTGGTAATAGACCGTTTTGCCGTTGACCGGACCCGGCGATTCGCTTGGTCATTCTAGGCAGATTCGCCATTGGTTGTGGATGCGCGTGGTTGGTCCATAACTCCGCTTTAACTGATGTCCTGACCGCCACGGTAACCACGCCCAGACGCGGAACTAGTTCTCCTATGTGGCTGGGCGTTATCTGCCTCTTTTAACACTGACCAGATTTCTTAGAGCGGAAATATTCGCCCTTTTGGGGA
>SHXF01000148.1 GCA_009693435.1 Betaproteobacteria bacterium
AACTGGTCAAGCAACTCCGGCGGTATTCTGGGCAAAACCGCCGCTTGTGCGGCAGCGTTGGCTTTCTGCATCTTCCTGACTGGTTTTGGCATACATGCTCCTTTCAGATGACATGATATGCCTCACACACAAAATTCCTGACAGGCTCCCGAAGTGGCCTAAAGGCGGCAAGAAACCGCCTAAAAGGGGCAAACAACCTGGGTGAATCGTCAATTGAACGCATGAATCACATCGAGAACAACGAAAAAATCTGGAAACATTCGCCCCGGAATGTCAAACAACGATCAACTGACTACACCTTGTCAAAAATAGGATTTATAGAGGTCCCCTTAAGGCAATACCTCTACCCTGCCTGTGTCAAGATTGTACAGACTCCCAACGATCATTATTTTTTTATCGTCCACCATTTTTTTGATTAGCGGGGTTGATTTCCGTAAAGACTGGACACCGATTTTGATATTGGCACGGGTTACTGCATCGACCATATCTCCTTTTTGACCCGCAGCGGCCTTGACGGCACCGCGCAGGGCGGTCGTAATGACCTGAATATGGCCGGGAAATTGGGTGTTATCTTTAGCAGCACTGATGGATGCCTTGATAGCGCCGCAATCAGTATGGCCAAGCACCATGACTACTTGTGCCTTTAAAACCGCCACACCGAATTCAATGTTTGCAATCATGAGGTCATTGACATAAAAACCCGCTAAGCGATTAACAAATAAATCTCCGCGCTCTTCATCAAAACAAAGTTCCGGGCTAACCCGAGAATCTGCGCATGAGAGAATACAGGCATAGGGATTTTGACCTGCCGTCAAGGCCTTTCTAGTCGCTGCAAAGTCGCGGTCTTGGGGCTTATTGCTGACATAGCGATCATTGCCATCCATTAACCGCTTTAAAGCAGAAACCGGGGTCATGGCATTTTCTGGCTTTTGCGCCATGGCCGAGTTCATGAATCCAGCTGAGGCTCCGAGCCATAGCGGGGAAGAACCAATAAGTTTGAGCACAGAACGCCGTGTCGTGACCACTTCCTGATCGACGTGCTGATTATCTTTATCCAAAGGACATAAAACACACATAAATTTTTTCTTTCTTCAAAAGTAAAACATTAACCTGCCTGAAATTCGCTTGCGCTGGTTCAAATTCTAATCACAATTCTGACTATAATCAACAGCTTGGGTGGGCGCGATACGCTAACATCCGAACTCCTCGACTGGCAAATCAAAGTTGCCAAGAATGAACTACCTTGACGCGCGCCGCTACACACACCTCACCCAAAATGAACGGTACCAGATTGCGATTCTTTCCAAGGCCGGACATGGCCGAAGCGACATTGCCCAAGTGATGGACCGCCACAAATCAACCAAAGGCCGGGAGATGCGGCGAAATCGCAGAGAGCGAGGCTACAGGCCAAAGCAGGCACATGCGTTCTACTAGGCCCGGCTGCTGGCGTGCCAGAACAGCCCTCGCATTGCTGCCAAGACATGGACGATGATCGATACCAAGCTTACCGAGATCTGGAGTCCGGAACAGATCTCTGGTTACTTCAAGGTCAACAGGCAGCCCGCTGTCAGTCACGAAGCCATCTACCAACGCATCTACGCCGACAAGCGAGCTGGCGGCACCCTGCACACCTCGCCTCGCGCTGCCAGCAGGCCCGGAAGAAGCGGTATGGAGGCCGTGACCGACGGGGGATAATTCCCAACCAGGTCTCGATTGATAAACGTCCTGCCGTCGTCGGCAATCGCGTGCACTTCGGTGACTGGGAAGCGGATCTGGTCATCGGCGCCGGACAGAAGCAGGCACTCGTCACGATCAACGCGCGCGCTTCTCGCTACTCTCTGATTGCCCACGTCCCATTCAAGCTAGGGCAGGCAGTATCGGACAGCATGATTTCCCTGCTGACGCCTTTCGCGACCTGCGTTCATACGCTGACGGCGGACAACGTGCAGGGAATTTGCCCAGCACGAGCGAATCGCCAAGGAACTTGACGCCGACTTCTTCTTCGCTCATCCCTATTCCTCCTGGCAGCGGGGTGCCAACGAAAACATGAACGGCCTCATCCGCCAATTTTTCCCCAAGAAGATGCATTTCGATTCCATCACCCCAAAGGATATCGTCTTCGCCATGCACCGCCTCAACCATCGCCCCAGAAAATGCCTTGGATTCAAAACGCCTCATGAGGTCTTTATGAAACAGTTACACTCAATCAATACGGCGTTGCACTTCAGGCCTGAATTCGCTTAAAAGGAGTAACGCCATGGGGGCAAATACAAGCGTCGGGTTGCGCGCGGTTGCAACTATCATCGGCGGCGTTTTGCTCGGTTTGGTCGGCTATTTGATTGCGATGGCCACCGGCGGCACAACGGACAAGGGTTTTGCGCTCAGCGGCGGGCCATTTTTTCTATGGTCAATCATCTGTCTCGGGTACTACATCATGTTGGAAGCGCTGACCGGGGCGACCCTCGGCAAACGCCTGCTTGAATTGGAGGTGCTAAAGCTCGATGGCACTCCCATCGACTGGCTGGCCTCCAGTGTGCGCAATGTCCTGCGTATCGTCGATGGATTGTTCTTTTATCTGGTCGGCGCTATCGTGATTTGGACTTCCGTCAAGAAACAGCGGCTCGGTGATCGCGTCGCCGGGACCATTGTAGTGCGCAAGATACGATAGGAAAATCAACAGCCCCTTATTTCGCCCCCTCGGCCGATCTCAGTCGTTTTCCTCCCGTTTGGCGTGTCCGGGCAACAGATCGCGACAAGCCCATCTTGCACAGGCAGGATTCGAAAAAGGCCGCAAGGGCTAGGCGTCCCTGCAGGTGATGTCGCAAAATACGCCGGCCAACTGACCGACAAGCCCGAAGAGCGCCAGGTGATCCGCGCGGGCGAGGCCGCGGTCAGGTACCTTGAATACGACCGGACGTTGAAGGACTCGAAGTAGCGTAGTCCTCGCGGCTGTCGCCCACCAAGTATGCCCGCGCGCCGACCGCCTGTTCATCGTCAAAGCCGAGGATGGCGCAGATGTCCTGGTAGCACCGTAGCAGGTCCTCTTCGTCTGCACCGGCCATGTTCAACAGGGCGTAGCGATAGCTGCCGAGCCACTTCAATTCGCGCGCCAGGGCCCTGCCGCGCTTGAAATAGCACATCAGGTCCGCTTCGGGGTGACGCTGGCGCAGACTTTGCAGCGCCGCCGCGGAGGGCTCTGCGCGCAGCGGCTTACCGTCGAATTTCCGGAATACGAAACTTGCCGAACGCTTCGCCCCGGTGGGCTGCGGCGCCAGCGCAGGCCCGGTACCGGTGCAAAGATCAAGCAACATGCGGTGCGCATTGACGCCATCGACGCGACGGTACAAGCCGGCAAGCTGCGATGCGAGCCGCGGATTGACCTCCAGGATCTTGAGTTCGCCGGTGTCCGGTCGCCAGAATATTTCGACATTGAAAAAACCGTGATCGAACCCCAGGCCTTCGAGCACGCGCGCGGCGAGCGCATACATGCGGTCGCGCTCGGCCGCCGGCACGCGCGACGGATATTCAAAACGCATGAAAGCGTCGGTGCCCGGAAACAACAATGCATCCACCATCCCGAGAAAGCGCACGCTGCCATTGCGCGCATAGCCGTCGATGTTGATCAGCAGACCCGAGAGCAGCTCTTCGGCAATCATGTGGTGCGCATTCAGATCAAAGCCGGTGTAATCGGCGGCAAGGTCGTTAAACGGCCGCACCAGGCGCTTGATGATGAAGGTATCGATCAGGGACAAGCGCATGTGGCGGCGCAATTCATCGGCATTCGCGACCCGCCGCGCCAGCACCGAAAAGGTGGCACGGACCGGTTTGACAAAAAACGGAAACGGCAGGCCGATTTCTGCCGGATCGACGCGGTCATAGGGAAACACGGCAAAACGCGGCACTGCCTCCGGCGCCACCTTCGCCTGCGCCAGTCGCGAGTAATATTTGTGCTGCGCGGTGATCAGCGCCATCGGCGGGGTCCCCGGCAATCCGAGCCGTTCGGCCACCACGGCGGCGACCAGGGCGCCGAAATACTCGTTGTTGCTCAATACGCCATCCAGTGGTTCGCGGCGAAAGCGCTCGACCAGCTGGTCGATGAAGTGCCGGACGCGGAAAGTCAGCAGATGCGCATTGTCGGGGAAGCGGAACAGGTCAAAGCCGGCGAACACGAACTCGAAGTCGCGATAGCCTTCGCGGGCAAACTCGATCTTGTCCCATTCCTTGGGAAAGAGCACAAGTATGCGTTTCATCGATCCGTCTTCCGCAGCGACCTGTGTGCCTGGGCGGTGTCCGCCGACCGGCTAAGTTCCGGCCGCACGATCGGCTGCGCCAAAGCGGCCCCGGGCGATGTAGTTGGTCCCGAGCATGACCGGCATCACATCGAGGTCGGGAACGCGTTCGGCCAGCAGACTCCAGGGTCGCTCCATTCCTTCGAACGTGGTCACGTAGGGGCGCGCCTTCAACAGGCGCCAGACCCTGGCCGGGTACAGCCACCAGGGCGGATGTTTGATGCCGGCTATGGCGATGCGCGCTCCGGGGCGCAGATTGCCAAATATATTCTCCAGGGCTGCGGCAGAGCGCAACACGTCATGGGTGTAATTGAACAGCACCGCGTCGAGCGCTGCGTCGATGCGCGCGGTTTCCATCGGGGCTTCGATCAGTCTGATGTTGTCAAACCGGCCGGCCTCGACCCGGCGACGCGCCTGGGCGAGCATCTCGGGGCTCAGTTCCACGCCGATCACGCAACCCTCCTTGCCCACCGCGCTTGCGAGGAGGTCAAAGCTCAGCCCTGTACCGCAGGCTACGTCCAGGACCGTTTCTCCGGGCTCAAGGCCGAGCAGCGCGATGGTGCGCCGCCGCAGATCCATGGTGCTGGCGGCTGAGGCGTCATAGCCGGCGGCGCGACCGCGGTATTTCTCGATGGCGCGCTGCGGGTCCGGTGCATTCATGCTTGCATTACTCGGGCGGCGCATTCGTGCCAGTCCAGAATGGGCGCGGTGAGCAGCAGGGCCGCCCCGCGAAAATCAGCTCCCATTCGTCCATGCGGATCGAGGCGACGAGCTGTGCCCGCTCCGCGCCCGCGACCGGCCGGAACACAAAGGTCTCGGACTCGGCAGAATCAAAGTCAGTCGCCTGCCAGAGGATGCCGCCGTGCGCGAAAATGAGGGTGTTGGTGCCGGCCTCGGGGACGGTATTCAGCATGGCGCGCAGGGCAAGCGCCTTGGCCGGGTCGCGTACCGGAGTAAGCGGCGCGGAGACGACGAACTGCGGCGCGACGAAGGCCGCATGCTGGCGCGCACGGCAATAACCGCTTGCGTACACCTTGCCGCTCGCAATGCCGAGTCTTGTAATCGCTTCGCCCTGGCGTTTGGCTTCGTGAAAGCCCTCTTCACTGAGATTGCGCTGGGTGCTGCAGTCAGCCAGGCTAAGGCTGCCCCGCGCGCGCATGCGCGTTTCCCAATCGTGCTCGGGGAGGGTTCGCGTATGGCGAAAATACAGGATGTAACCGCCTTTGCGCAGTTCCTCGGCCAGCATAGCGCCGGACACCGGTTCGGGCTTTTGCGCCAGCCCCGCGCTGCAAATGCCGAATAACAACGCGGCGAGGACGGAGGTTGCGGCGGCGCGCGCGGCCGGCATGCTAGCCACCCTCGGAAGGCCGCCCGTAGCGGCTCTGGTATTCGGCCTCCAGGTCGGCATTGGTCTTGTAGTGGGGCACGCGGAAAATATAGCGCTTCCAGTTCTGCAGGCGGGCCGGCGCGTCTTTGGTTTCATCGGCCCAGTACTGGTCACCGAGTTTGATATTAATCTTCTCGTCAAGTTCCCAGTGTTTTTTCGAGCGCCCGCCGCCGAACAGAAACAGCCGGCCGTCGACTATCTTGAATACGCCGGCGTCGATGTTCGACTTGAGCGCATAGTGGGCGCCGCTGGCGCAATAGCCGCCGTAGGCGGGCACATAGCGTTGCGGGTCCTTACGGAAGGTTTCGCGATTCGCTTCGCTCGTGAACCGGTAAGTCAGGCCATCGTACTGCGCCTTGATGGCCGGGTTGCCGCGCAGTGCCGCATTGGCGGTGAAATACGCCACCGGGTCGTTCCCGCGCAACATCAGGCCGGTATCCTCGCCATCGGAAACGACATTGCGGGTGGAGCACCCAGAGAGCACGGCGAGCAGCAGCAGCGCCGCAAGCGCCGGCCTTTTGTGCGTCCGGATGCAGGAGGCATCCGGACGGTGTTTCACCGCGTCAATACACCGTCGATCACCGCAGTCGAGCATCGCATCGTGTTGCACGGGAATCTCCCGGAAGTTTGGTGTTTGGCTGTTGCCCGCGTCTGGGCGAGCAACATGATACTTACATTGTCCGCACTTTATCACGCTGGTTATTCCGGCTTATTGAAAATTCCGCAAAGAGGAACCGGGGTCGGACTACGGTTTTGTTTGACGCAACCCGTGGTCCGACGCAGTTTTCTCTTTTGTCACTGTTGCCCAAAACAACTGCCTCCAGGCGGCATAGCCCGCTTTGGCGGTAATCACGGAAACCAGTGCGTGTTTGCTGCAGCAAGTGCCATTCGCGCCAGGCATGAATTTTCGGGCAGGTGTGATGTTTACCTCGCCCGTGAGCAGAGTAAATCGGCGATAATCACGGCGTCTTTTCGCCTACCTAACTCAACCCTATGAGGGAGACGTCCGCATGAACATCGTCCGCCAGAATCCGCACAAAATCCTGTCCGATGCCGTCGAGTACGGCAACCTGGTATTCGTTGCCGGCCAAGTCGCCACCGACCTTGGCCAGGACGTCAACGGCCAAACCCGCCAGGTACTCAAGGCCATTGACGAAGTACTGGCCAAGGCCGGCAGCAATAAATCGAAAATCCTGTCCGCAAATATCTGGCTTACCGACATTCGCAACCGCGAGGGCATGAACGCCGAGTGGTTGGCCTGGGTCGACCCGGACAACCTGCCGGCACGCGCCACCGTCGAAGCCAAGCTGGTAGATCCGAAAATGCTGGTGGAGATTGCGCTCATCGCGGCAAAGTAAGCGCAGCCCGATCGACACAACCATGAATACGACCATCGTCGTCACGATGCTGGCCTGCCTGACGCTGACCGCCTGTTACAACGAGCTTGACTGGCGCGAAGCGCCCTCGGCGCAAGGCCGCTACAGCATCACCCTGCCGGCCAGGCCGCAGGAGCAGACACGCTCGCTAAACAGTGCCGCCGGTGCGGTGCCCATGACCATGGTCTCGGCGCAGGCCGCTGACTGGGTTTTCGGTGTGGCGTACGCCGATTACCCGGCTGCTGTCGATGCAAACGCGCATATCGATGAGCAACGCGATGCGCTGCTGCGCAATATCTCCGGTCGCGTAACCAATGAAAAAATCGCAAATATCGGCGGCAAGTCCGGCCGCCTGCTGACCGCCGAAGGGCACAAGGGCGATTCGCCAGTGGTGTTGCATGCGCGCTTTGTCGCCGACGGCTCGCGCCTTTATCAGATCGCCGCGGCCGGCACCAAGGGTGGTGTGCCCGAGACCGAACTCGACACCTTCCTCGATTCATTCAAACTGCTGAACTGAAGCGCGCCGCCAGTAGTAGTAGTAGACTAATCGCGAGTTCAGGCGAATCGCATCCCGGCTCGCTGACAGCCGCGCCGCAAAGCAAACCGTGCAAACGCTTCATCTTCCACCTTCCACCTTCCACCTTAGGAGAAACAAAATGGCCAAAGGTCAGCTTCGCAGTAATCGCGAACAGAAAAAGCCCAAGCAAGAAAAAAAACCAGTGGCCCCGCCCTCTTCGCTTCGTTCGGGTATGTCCAAAGTAATGGCCCCGCCACCAAGCAAGAAGTGAAGCGCACCGCGCGCCTTTGCGGCGCGGTTCATTTCTAGGCTGAAAATAGTGACAATTTAGTCACCAGAATCAACTGGATAACCCCGTCCAACGTGCGTCTCTGGTTTTGATTGTTGAAAATTTTGAGTAGCGGGACACGGCCCGCGGCGGCGCGCTTGCTCAGTCTGCCCGCGCTTCGTGCCACCACCGATACATGAACCAGAACGTGACGAGGCCGCCACTCGCCCGCGCGGGGTTCTTTGCAGACCGCCAGAGATAAGGAAATAAAGTGCGACACCCTTGTTTCGCGCGCTTGCCAATCTCAATCGTTTGCCGCTCGTTTTGCGTGTCCGAGCGTCACTACGAGCCCATCCTGCATCAAGTTCCAACCGATTGCACCGTCACTGCGATCAAAACGCCGCCCATCCACGACCGCGCGAGTCGCCACGCAGCGCCAGGTAGCGCGCTTGCTTGCCCATCGCGCGGCGCAACCCGGCCTCTACGTCCAGGTCCTCGTGCGCTCGGACAGCAGGGCCGCCGCGCTGACCCTCGCCCCGCCGGTGGCCACCTTGACGGTGTACAGGTCTTCAAGCAGCGCACTCATCAGCGTCAGGTTGGTCGGTGTGTCATCGACCACCAGTATGGTCGCTTGCGAAATGACTTGGGTCGGCGTGTTCATGCATTGCCTACGGTGCCAGTCCGTCATTCATGGACGCATTGACGATATCGAGGGCCTCATCGAGCGCAAAGTCGGCAATGGCGCTATTCAGGGCTTTGAATTGCGCCGCAAAGGCCGCGGCAAACACGGCCTGATGCTCGGCGAAGAGCTTCTGCGCCTTGGGGTCGTCAGCCTGCAAGAGCGC
>SHXF01000149.1 GCA_009693435.1 Betaproteobacteria bacterium
TCAGATACTTCCAATCAGGCACCTGCGCCTTAGTCGTCTCGTCAGCCCCGTTGGCATACGGGCTCTGTCGCATTAAGGACTAGAGGATAGAAATTGGCATTGATTTCATTAAGGAATTTCTGGCGTAAATTGCTTAATGCGACAGAGCCGTAAACGTTGCGGTGTGTGTCCAAGATCACCGTCCCTTGAACACCGGTTTGCGCTTCTCCGCAAAGGCCCGCTGCGCCTCGCGCGCATCTTCCGTGTGTGACAACTGCTCGGTGATGTTCTGTTCAAAGCGATAGCCGTCACGCTGCGGCATGTTTTCGATCACGTTGTAAGCCTCTTTGGCGAGTTTGATTGCCAGCGGGCTTTTGGACGCGATGTTGCGCGCTATTTTCATGGCTTCATCCATCAGTTGCTCGCGCGGCACGCAGCATTCGATCACGCCGAGGCGATACAATTCCTGCGCGGCAAAGCGTTCGCCGGTGAACACAATGCGCCGCCCGCGTGACTTGCTGAAAAGCCGTGAAATAAAGGCACAGCCCCCAGCCAGCCCCACATCGATTTCCGGCATGCCGAATACCGCGTTGTCGGACGCGAGCATGATGTCGCAGGCGGTCATCACGCCGAAACCCGCGCCGAGCGCAGCACCATTCACCGCGGCGATCACCGGCTTTTTGCACTCACGTATCGCGTTGGAGTATTCGCGGGCGCCGCGATTGTGGCGCCAGTAGTCACCGGGGTTTTTTACCAGACCTATGCGCTCTTTGATATCCGCGCCGGCGCAAAACACCTTGCCCGCGCCGGTGAGGATGGCCACGCGCACGTCGTCACGATCACTGAATGAATCGAACGCCGCGATGATTTCTTCACGAAACTGCGCGTTTTGCGCGTTGACCGGTGGGCGGTCCATGGTGACGACGGCGATGAAGTCGCTGACTTCTACTTTGATGCACTCAAATGACATTGCATTTCTCCCAGATTCGGCAATGAGGATGCTGTAATAGGTTTCGTCACGGGATTATGCCGGACATCGCATTACTGGCGCCACTGCGCGCGCTCGTTCACTTTTTAGTCTATATTTGCCGCAGTCGCCATGTAAAGGTTACCTTATGACGCTGATCAGAAACACAATGTTAGGTGGTTTACTGGCAGCGCTTGCAGCCAGTGCACACGCGCAGAATTTCCCCAACCGCCCGCTCCGAATGATCATGCCCTTCCCCGCCGGCACCAGCGTCAACGACGTGCTGGGCCGCGCGCTGGCACAGCGTCTGTCGGAGCCGCTGGGTCAGCAAGTGATCTTCGACAACCGCTCTGGCGCGGCGGGCACTATCGGCTCGGAGATGGTGGCAAAATCGCCGCCCGATGGATATACGTTACTGCTCGCCGCGACCGGCCCGCTGACCATCGCGCCGTTTGTTTATCGCAAACTGGGTTATGACACGCTGCGCGATTTTGCGCCGGTGGCGATGGTGGCCATCGTGCCCTACATCATTGTTGCCCATCCCTCGGTGCCGGCGAAAAACCTCAAAGAACTGATTGCGCTGGCCAAATCGCGGCCCAAGCAACTGTTGTTCGCCTCGTCCGGCACCGGTGGCACGCCGCATTTGTGCACCGAACTGATGATGAATCAGGCCGGCATCAGCATGCTGCATATTCCCTACAAAGGCGGCTCGCCGGCGATGATTGACACCATCGCCGGTCAAACCCAGTTGTTTTGCACCAGCGTTACCAATGCCGCGCCGTTTATCAAGCAAGGCAAAATTCGAGGCATCGGCGTCACCACCCTCAAGCGTTCGCCGGTCTTGCCCGATCTGGCTACGCTGGACGAGCAAGGCCTCAAGGGCTTCGACGTCTCGCAGTGGATGGGCGTGCTCGCGCCGGCCAAAACACCACCTGCGGTGATTCAGCGACTGCATCAGGCCGTAGCGCGCGTTGTAAACGATCCGGAATATGTGAAATTTGTCCAGCAGCAGGGCGCCGAGCCGACGCTGATGACGCCTGATGAAGTCACCACGCTGATGCGTAATGATCTAGATCGCTGGGGCAAGCTGGTGAAGGCGATAGGCATTGCCGATCAATAAAAACAATAAAAAATAAAATACTTATATCGGACAGGCCTTTCGTAAGCGGCTGTTTGACGTTGCACGGAGCGAAGTATAGATTGGCCGCGCAAGCAGCATGCAACCCAATTTCCGTCCACGGAGGAGCCATGATGCGCAACGCAGACAGAGCACGCCAGACAGTAATTTCCACCCTCGTGATCGCGGCTGCATTGTGTCCGCTTGCGATTGGCGCGCAGAGTTTTCCTGCCAAGTCCGTGCGTTATGTGGTGCCGTTTGGCGCGGGCGCGTCGCCCGACATCGTCGGGCGTTTGCTGGCGGATCGACTTACCCGGCTGTGGGACCAGCAAGTCATCGTCGACAATCGCGTCGGCGTGGCGGGGGTGATGGGCACCGCGTTTGCCGCCAAGTCGCCGTCCGACGGGCACACCATGGTTCAATGCAATGTCGCCTCCAGCGCCATCGCGATGACACTCATCGCCAAAATGCCGTACGACCAGTTGCGCGATCTTGCGGCGGTGACGCGCATCGGCAACATGGCGAATATCATACTCGCGCACCCTTCGGCGCCATTTCGCAACTTGAAGGAAATGGTCGCTTACGCCCGTGCCAACCCCGGCAAGCTCTCGTATTCATCCGGACTGCCCGGCGTGTCGCCGCAGCTTTCGGTGGAACTGATCAAGCTGCTGGCGAAGGTGGATATCGTGAATATCCCCTACAAGATCGCCGCGCAGGCGGTCGAGTAGGCCGGAGGGATTACACCTCCAGCCTCTCCTAGAACGGAGCGTGAACCCGTGGGCGAGGATGCCGCCGAAGTGCTGCGCGGCGGCGTCGCGGCATTCGGTGGCTACAAGGGATAACCACTCCGTTCTTGCATCACATTCACGGAGATTCTACGTTACACCCACGAGAAAATTGAGCTCTGGATGAAAACCCTTTGAGCCAAAAACTACTGCATTTTCAGTAACTTCCTAATTTTTGACCTTACGCCCTAGCCCCCCCGACTCTAAAAACCGTGGCACACTGGTGGCACACTCAGCCACAGAAAGCAGGCGAAACCAGCAACAGTCTAAAACAATAAGTTATTGATTCAATTACTGTTGTTTGTTTTACATTACTGCTGTTTACTCTATTCACACGACTGTTAATCCGCAGGTCCCTGGTTCGAGCCCAGGTCTTGTAGCAAAAAACCTTAAATGAAATCAAGCAGTTACGAAACAATCAGCAATCGGGACGCATCCAGAAGTGGAATGTGTGCCTGAACTGAGCCCGAACTGCCCCTCTTTCTCTTTCCCCTGCGCCGGCCAGAATTCCGGTAAGTTTTGGCAAGGTAGCCGTCACGTCCAGGCCCACGGACGTTGCGCCAGCCCGAAAAGAATCGCCGCTTCTACCACCGTTGCTGAATACGCTGCCAGGTCAATCGCGGTTGTTGCTGTAACAAGCGACCATAGCCGGTGATCGGCTCGCGAATTCCAGCTGCCTGTAACGATGCCCACAGCAAGGCCAGATTCGACGATAGAAAAGTCACGCCAAAATCAGCCTCGAATCGCGCCGCGGCTTCTATGCTGCGCAGGTTGCATCCCAGCACCACGACCGCGTCCAGGCTGTCATCACACACGCTGCGAGCGAGGTTGTAGGCCATCTCCGGCGTTTGCAGCCCCACTCGGGATATCGGGGCCGAGGAAAACGGCTCGCACGGTTCGCGACCACCGCCCAGATTGACACCGCCACTGCGCACAACCTCGAATCCAGCGGCTTTCCAATAGGCGTCGTTGTGCGCGTTCAAATCGGCGGGATACGGCGTGGCAAATGCCACACGCCGCGCGCCCAACGCGGTGAGCGCTTCATACACCGCCGCCGACGCCATGATCGTGGGCACGCCGGTCATGGCACTCAGCTGCCTGGCCTGTGCTTGCTCGCCGTCCGCTCCCAATACCACATTGGCGCCATTGCAGGCATAGGCAAGCGCCCGGGCATTGATATTGCACAATAACCGCGTCGCGGTCGCCATGTCCCCATCACTGGTTGACAGACCCTCCGCGGATATACCGGCAATAGGCACACGGCTCACATGCATCGACACGCCCTCCGGCGCGAGACGATTAAATTCAGGTTCAATCGTGGTATTGCTATCAGCAATGATCAGGCCGATTCGCGCGCGCCATCCATGCATGTTTGCTCTCCCGAAAACCGCTATTTTTCGAGCGTGATGCGCGCCGCCCGAACCACATCCCCCAATACCTTCGCGTCTTTTTCGACCAGGGACTGAAAAGCTCTCGGCGTTCCGCCGATGACTTTGTATGCTCCCTTGACCAGCTCGGCGCGCAACTCGGGGGTATCCATCGCGGCATTCGCCGCGCGATTGAGTTTCGCCACCGCTTCGGGCGGCATACCCGCCGGGCCGATCACGCCATACCAGATCAGCGGCGGATCAAACTGGGGCAGCTCTTCCGTGGCCGCTGGCACGACGGGAAAGGTTGTGTAACGTTCGCGATCAAATACCACCAGTGCCTTCACCTTGCCCGCGTTAATCAATTGCCCGGCCGCGGCGAGGCTGGTGGAACCCAGCAAAACGTGGCCGCCCATGACAGCCTGTATCAATTCGCCGCCCCCTTTGTACGGCACATGCACGGCGTTATCGATGCCTGCGGCGAGCAAAAAAAGTTCAGCCATGATATGTACGCTGGAGCCCACGCCGGAACTGGCAAAGGTCACTTTCCCCGGATTCTTTTTGGCGTATTCAATCAGCTCGCCCACGGACTTGACATTGATCTGCTGACTGACGAGTAGGGTGCCGACGTAACTCGCCAGTGCACTGACGTAGGTAAAGTGCCGGCGCAAGTCGTAAGGTAACTTGGGGTCTAACGCCGCAGCGATGGTCATGGGGCCAGGAGAAACTATGGCTATCGTGTAGCCGTCCGGACGCGCGTCGGCTGTCAGCTTGACGCCCAGCACACCGCCGGCGCCCGACCGATTGTCAACGACCAGTGGAACGCCCAGTGTTTCTTCCATTTTTTTTCCCACCAGACGTGCCAGCAAATCGATGCTGCCACCCGGGCTGAACGGCACAATAAAACGAATGGGGCGCGCCGGGTACGTCTGCGCCCATGCCTGGGTGCAAGCACAGAACAGAAAAAATACACAAGTATTTGTTTTTAATATGTTTTTTATGTATATCGCACTATACTTTTTGGTTACCCAGCCATGAGCGAGGCGCGCCAAACGTTACTCCATGACCTTAAAGTTGGCGGCGGTAACAACCTTGCTCCAGGCAGCGATCTCTTCCCTCACCATATCCGTGAACTGCTCTGGGGTGCCGCCTAATGACTGAAAGCCCGTGCTCTGGAGTTTTTTCCGGAAATCCGCGGCTTGCAGTGCTTGACGCACCTCTTTGTTCAGCCGTGCCGTAACAGCGGGTGGCAATCCCGCCGGACCTACCAGGCCAAACCAGGAAATTCGCGGATTCATGCCCGGCAGCTCTTCGGTGATGGCCGGCACATGCTGCAATCCGGCATAGCGCTCGCGTTCGAATACCGCAAGCGCCCGCAGCTTGCCCTGATTGATAAAGCCCTGGACGCCTGCAACGCTGATAATGGCAACCGGTATATGACCACCGAGCAGATCCGGCAGACTTTGGCCGCCACCCTTGAATGGGACATGGACAATTTTTATCTGCGCCGCCTGCGAAAACATTTCGCCCAGCAAGTGTGTGCTTGACCCGACACCCGCACTCGCAAACGACAGTTTGTCCGGATATTTTTTTGCGTACTGCACAAATTCCGTCACTGATTTCAGCGGCATTTGCGGATGCACCACCAGCACACTGGTGTATTTCACGATGGTGCTGATTAAGGTGAAATCCTTGATCGGATCATAAGGCAGCTGCTTGCGCGTTGCCGCGGCGATGGTATGCGTTGAGGGCGACGCGAGACCCAGGGTCAAACCATTTGGCGCGGCGCGCGCCACCGTGCTCATGCCGATCAAGCCGCCGGCACCGGCCTGATTTTCGACGAACATCGTAAGACCAGAGCTCTCCTGAATCTTACCCGCCAGCAATCGCGCAAGCGTATCGGTGCCTGCGCCGGGGGCAAACGGCACGATGATTTTAATACTGCCGGCGGGGTAATCCTGCGCCTGCACGCACGTCATCGACGCAACCAGCAGCACAATGAAAAGTACGTAAGGTCTCATGACCAATCTCCGTGGCTGGCGCGCGCCACGATTACCGCTTCGTTGCCGCGAGATTGTGGGCAATGTGTTCCGCCGCCTTCATGCCGAACACGCCACCTCGCGACAGGCCACCCACATAGCGCACGCGCTCGCCGCCTTCCAGGCCGCCGGTCGTCGTGCCCGCTGCATAAAGACCCACGAAGGGCTTGCCGCTCTTGCCTATGACGCGTGTTTCGCCATCGATCTTGATGCCGCCCATGGTGTACGTAATGCCGGCACAGGCTTCCAGCGCAAAAAAAGGCGGCGTCTCTATGGGCATGGCAACATGGCGATTCGTCGTACGAGCCGGCGCGAGATGGGCCAGCGCCCCCGTACGCACAGCCTGGTTGTATTGGTTTACGGTTTCGGTCAGCGCCTGCACTGGCAACTTTACGACCGCAGCCAGCTCTGCAATCGTTTGCGCCTTGTGTATGGTGGCGCCAGAGCGCTCTATCTGCGGGTTGGCCGGCACGCGGTTGGCGCGGCCAGGACCCTCCCAAATCTTGGCATCGAACACCACCACACTCGACAGCGGATCGGCCCGCCCGGCCACCACGTTCGCCATGTAGATGCCGCCCCCACCTTCGTCGACAAAACGCTTACCGGTTTGGTCAACCACGATACAAGTCACGGCAATGTCGTCGAGCACGGGATACGGCCACAGGAGATCGTTGGAAAACGCCTCCCTGCACAACAAATGTCCGTAGAATCGATTCAACTCTGTGGCTTCCCCCCCGATTGCCGTCACCATGCGCAAGCCGTCACCCGTACCGTTGGCGGCGCCACGCTGCTTGATGTTTTCCGCGGCAGGGGCAATGTTCTTGCGTAACATATCCAGATCAGCCTGGAATCCGCCGTCGGCGATGATGACGGAAGTCGCTTCGAAACGCTCACGCTCGCCTTTGCAGATCGCTTCCAGTCCCACGCACTGGTCACCCGACATGATCAATGCGTCAGCCCGGCGCCCCAGCAACAGGGTACCACCGAATTTTTTGAGCAAATCGCCCAACCTGCGCAAGAACACATCGGGCCCGCGGCCCTTCCAGTCGAGGCCACCCGTAAGCGGACGCGGCGGCGCCAGCATCCACGCACGGCCTTCCTGCGCACCGCCGCGTATGAACTGAATGTCGTGTCCGACCAGCCAATCGATAAATTTCGCACCACCACCGGCGAGCGACGCTGCGAGTTCGGGATCAGCGTCAGGGGTTGTCGCGTTTTGAATGGCCTTGACCAACTCGTCAGCCGGCAGCTTTGCGCTGTGATAGGCGATGTGAATGATGCCGCCGGAAAACCGTGAATTACACGGATATTCCGCCGACTCGCCCTTTTCGAGAACCGCCACCTGTAGTCCCAGTTCGGCCGCCCTAACGCCTGCGACCATGCCCGCGATGCCCGCGCCGACAACCACGACATCAAATGAGCGCGCACTGCTGGTTGGTATATTCATCATGGGCAGGGGAGGCGGGTGGATAGCGAATGAAAGTTTACGTAAGCATTTGATATTATTTATCTTTCCTAAATACATTACACCGTTTGGGCTGAGCCTGTCGAAGCCCCGTAGCCCTTCGACAAGCTCAGGGCGAACGGATTGGGTTTGTCACGAATTATGAAAAGATCAATAGTGATATTTTATTAAGACACTACCCTGCCGCACGCATCAGGGATGCGTCACAAGCATGCGCGGCATCTTTGCAAAAAACACGCGCACCTGCTGATGCGGATTGCGCACATACTTTTCAGCCGTGGGCTGATCAACAATGACCAGCCCCCGATGGGCAACGGTTTGATCGAGACCAACACATTTGAGCCAGGTGACCGTCAGCCCTTCCAGCACCACGTCCGGCTTGTCACTGTCAATCACCAACAGCCTTTTGTCGTCGGGCACCTCCGGCGCCTGATAAAGGCCCTCAAACAGATTGCGATGCCAATAGGCCAGATGATCTTTCCAGCGCGGCGCGCCGAGCTTGCCTCCGCCGTTGTCGTAATAGCGCTGGCTAGTCATCACCTCGGCCGCGTCGACACTATACAGCGCGAGTGATGGCGCGGGATCAATGCCCATGCATTTAAACCGTTGCCCGGTGGTAAAGCCGGGCACTGTCAGAATCTTCGCAACCGTTTTCATTTCACCGGCCCACTTGTCCCAGAACTCATCGGACGGGCATGCCTTTAATGTCTCTTCTACGGTGTAGATCACGTGAATTACCTTTAACCGAGATTATTCATTAGGAAGTAATTCTGCCCTAAGAAGAAGAATCTCTCTATTTTTGCTTCGTCAGCAGAATCTGTGGGTGAGTTTCACCCATTTTAGAAAATTGGGTGTTCACGCTGGTTGAATACTTTGACAAGCAAAGTTATCCACGGGCGCGCGTGCGGCTCCCTGCATAGAGCCAGAGCGCGCGCGCCGGTG
>SHXF01000036.1 GCA_009693435.1 Betaproteobacteria bacterium
TCTCGTGGCTTGAAATGGAATATGCTCCCGAGAGCTACTCACCGGAGCAATTAGACGAGTTGGACAGGCTCACCGAGCGTTGGATTGACGAACAATTCCCCCATTCCGGGGCACGGTGAAATCAGGCAAGAACTCGGTACTCACGAGGTTATTACGTTGTCGTTATTATTGACTTGCCGCGCGTGCCTGATGCATCCGGTGCTGTCTTGCAGGCATCGCTCTACGGCCTCTCTAAGGAGCAAGCCTTTCGATCGACCAGCCTGCGCCTGAGCGCCGATACGCAAGCCTGTCGTGCAGCCGGTTCTTCCTGCCCTGCCAGAACTCTATCATTTCCGGCACCACAACATAGCCGCCCCAGTGAGGCGGGCGTGGCGGGTTGTCGCCGTGTTGCCGTTCGGCCACTGCGAGACGTTCTTCGAGCGTGGCCCGGTCGGGCACCACGGCGCTTTGCGGCGAGGCAATGGCGCCCAGGCGGCTGCCGAGCGGGCGGCTGTTGAAATACGCATCGGATTCGGCCGTGCCGACCTTTTCCACCGGGCCTTCGATGCGCACCTGCCGTTCCAATTCGTTCCAGCAGAACAGCAGGCTCGCCTGGGGATTGTGCTCCAGTTCCTGCCCCTTGCGGCTGTCGTAATTGGTATAAAACACGAATCCGCGCGAGTCCACGCCCTTGAGCAGCACAGCGCGCACCGAGGGCATTCCGCTAGGGCCGGCGGTTGCCAGCGCCATGGTGTTGGGCAGCGCAACGCCGGATTTCAGAACGTCGTCAAACCAGCGCGCGAACTGCCTGATCGGGTCGGCGTCCACGTCTGCTTCGGCCAGTCCCGCGAGCGCGTATTCCTGGCGCTGGTCGGCGATGTCGATGGGTTGCGGCATGAAGGTATGCATTCTATCGCAGCCACCTTCGGCAGCCTGCCGCCTTCCGCGGATTGCATCCTATGGCGACCGGATCCTGCGGGATGGTAGGCTTGCACGACCCATCCACCAATACGGAGCGACAATGGAAAAGCAGAATTTCAGCGCAGGTCTCACCGAGACCGATGCGCCCTTCAACCTGTGCGTGCGCCATGGCGACATGATCTACATTTCGGGCTTGCCGCCGTTCGACGCGGAATTTTCGGCGAAGCTGGCCGGGGCGCGGCAGCAAGGCCTGCCGTTGCCACCCTTTCCCGACATTGCGTTCGAGAAGCAGGTGCGCATCGTGATGGACCACATGAAGGCTCTGGTCGAGGATGCCGGCTCCAACATGGATTGCCTGCTGAAAGTGGTGGTGTGGCTGAAGGATCAGCGCCAGGCGAGCGAGTTCGACAAGGTCTACCGCACCTATTTCAGCAGCAAGGACACCCTGCCGACCCGGACGCGCATGCAGGCGGGCGCGACACCGCTCGGATGTGGTGTGGAAGTGGATGCCATCGGCTACGTGCCGAAAAGCAAGTAGCGGTCCGTACGCGGGCGCGCCGCCTACACGGAGCCTGCCCGGCGCGCGACCTTGCGCTTGCGGGCGAAGTAACCGCCCCAGAACATCAGCAGGGCGGACGTCCAGAACACCGGCCCCATGCCGAGCGCGGTGCCCAGCGCGCCGAAGGCGAGCGGCAAGCCGGTCTGGCTCATGTTGATCATGGTGCTGCGTATGCCGATCGCTTCGCCGACACGGCCCGCGGGCGCGGTATCGTGCATCAGCGACAGCACCATCGGCTGCGAGGCCCCCAGACCGATTCCCAGCACAAATGCAACCGCCATCAGCAGGCCGGGGCTGGTGAAAAACGGGAAGCAGCCGAATGCGGCGCCCGACACGATCAGCGACGCCGACATCACCGACCAGGGCGACAGGCGCCGCACGAAGAGGGGCAGCAGCAGTCGGATGACGAAGCAGGCCGCGGCGAAGGCCCCGAGTATCAGCCCGATGGTGGACGCGGAAAAGCCCAGGTGCGTCCCGTAGATCGGGGTGGCGAAGGTGAACAGGTCCCAGGCCATGGCTTGCAGTCCACTGAATATGAACACGCGGCGCATCTCGCGGTCCTGCAGCAGATCGGTGACCCGTCGCCCGGGCACGGGTTTGTAAGTCGCATGCGGCCGCGGCAGGGCGATCCCGTTCATCGCCAGCACTACCGTGGGCACGATGGTAAACACCGAAAGTACGGCGAATGCGACCGGATGCCCCGCGCCATCTATGGCAAAGCCGGTCAGCATCGGCCCGATGAAGGAGGAGATCGAAAATCCCAGCGATACCATGCTGAAGGTGATGGCCCTGTCCTCCGGTCGTCCCAGGTAACCGGCCATGTTCTGCATCGCCACGTGGTACAGCGTGAAGCTGGTGCCCATCAGGGCGCTGGTGAAGTAGAGCGACGTCATCGAATGCCAGATGAATGGAATCATGGTGGCGACCCCCAGGCCCACGGAGGACCACAGCATCGGCGCCCGCCCCCCGATGCGGTCCACGAGGCGCCCGGCGCTCACCGCGAGCAGCATCGGCAGCAGCGCGCTCAGCGACATCAGCACGCCCACTTCGAACGGGGTCGCGCCCAGGTGGATCGCATACAGGGACACACCCACTCGAGCGCCGGTGAAGGCGAGGTGATTGCAAATGGTGAGCAGGATGAGGCGGTGTAGTGTAGACATGCAGTGTGGACATGCAGAGTGGAGACGCGGGGTGGACGTGCGGGGCGGTCATGTATGGCCGGTCTAGCTCCCGCGCCACCCGGCCGGAGAAAGTCTGGGGGATCCGTCTGCGGGCGGGGGAGCGTCTGCGACGGCAGAGCTGTCCGGGACTGCGACGCAATCAAGCGGGGATTTTACGCGATGCGCCCTGGTACAACACGAGCGCAGTGGCGATCAGCACCATGCCGCCTCCCAGCAGCGTCGCTGCGCTGAGCGTCTCGCCCAGCAGCGTCACGCCCCACAGCACGCCGAACACCGGAATCAGAAAGGTCACGGTCAGGGCCCGGGTCGGTCCCACCTCGGCCAGCAGCCGGAAGTAAATCAGGTAGCCGAGCGCGCTGCAGAGAAGCGAAATGCCGAGCACCGCGACGATTACGCCCGCGGAGAATGCGCTCGCCGGTGGCGGCATTGTCAGCATCGGTGTCGTGACCAGGGTGGCGAACACCAGGCACGCGACCCCCATGGTCAACGGAGGCGTATCGGCGAGGCGGCGTTTGACGAAAATGCTCCCCAGCGCATACGCGAGGCACGCGGCCAGACAGGCGAACACACCCAGCAGCATGTCGGGGTTGGAGGCGGTCGTATCAAAGCCGGAGAGCACCGCTACGCCGGCGATGCCGAGCGCGAGGCCGGCCGCGAGCCGCAGAGTGAAGGATTCTCGCAGCCAGATCGCGCCGCAGATCGCGGCAAACAGCGGCGTGATCGCGTTGAGTATGGCCATGTGCGAGGCGCTGAGGTATTGCCCGGCAAAGGCAAACAATCCCCAGGGCAGGCCGGTATTGAGCGCACCGGCGAACGCGTAATCCTTCCAGCGGCTGCGCATGCGCAGGTCGAGGCCGATGGCTTTGGCGTAGGCCAGCATCGCCAGCGCGGCCAGAACGACGCGCAACTCGGCAAACCACGCCGCCCCGATGGACGGCACCGCCATGCGGATGAACAGAAAGGACGCCCCCCAGAGCGCGCCCAGCGCGATCAGGCGCGCAAGATTGGCGGGGCTCATCCCAGGCGTCAGGGAAGCCGTGCCCGGGCCGGGCTGTTACGCCGGCTTGGCGAAGTACGTAGCCATGCGCTGGCGCATCGCCTCATCGGGCAGCGGATCAGCCGCCGCGGCGAGGTTGTCGGCAATGTGAACGGGACTGCGGGTGCCGGGGATGGCGCAGGTCACGGCAGGGTGGCCGAGGATCCACTTGAGAAAGAATTGCGCCCAGCTGTTGCAGCCCAGTTCCTTCGCCCACTCCGGCAGCGCCCGGCCGCCAACCCGGCGGAACATCGCGCCTTCGGCGAAGGGCCGGTTGACGATCACCGCAACCTGCGCGTCGGCCGCGGCGCGCAGCAGCCGCCGATCCGCCTCGGGTTCGGCCAGCGAGTAATTCACCTGGAGAAAATCGATGCCGCCGGCGCCCAGCGCCTTTTCCAGATCACGATGCGCACCGGCCTGGTAATGGGTGACGCCGATATGGCGAACGCGCCCCGATTTCTTCCAGTCGCGCAGGGTCTGCAAATGCACGTCGCTATCGACCAGGTTGTGCACCTGCATCAGGTCCAGGCGATTCACCCGGAGCTTGGCGAATGACGCTTCCATCTGGCGAATGCCGGCCTCTCGCCCGCTGGTCCATACCTTGGTGGCGAGGAACAGTTGCGCGTGAATGCCCAATTCCTGCGCCAGATCGCCGACCACCTGCTCGGCCCGGCCGTACATCGGGGAACTGTCCACCATGCGAGCGCCCAGTCCGGTGAACAAACGCAGCGTATCGCGCGCCTGCGCCAGCTCGTCGGCCGCGCTGATATCGAAGCTCTGCCAGGTGCCCAGTCCGATCGCAGGCAGCATTTCGCCGCTGCGCGGGATTTTGCGGGACAGCAGACGGGAAGGCGGCGGCGTGGCGCCGGTGCCGGGCAGGGCCATGGCAACTCCGGTGATCAGTCCCGCAGTGAGCGCCAGCATGCGGCGCCTGCGCGGATCGGGGTTCATGAACCGGCGGTGTGGCGCCGAGTGGAAAAAACGGTGGAAAATGCGCGCATGCGCCCATGGTAGGTGAAACGCGGATCAATTCAAACCCCTGTCCTGCCGGATACGCCGATCAGGTCCCGGTTTCAGGCGAAATAGTTGATCGCGCCGCCTCGCGCAGCAGCCAATACTCTCGTAAAATTTGTCCTCGCGGAATCTGACTGCGAGGCTGTGAAAAGTGCAGGCCAGCACGACCGAACTTAGCCCGGCCTGGTACCGGCACCCACGCAGGATCGATAAAGGAGAAATCATGAACAAGTCCGCATACACGCTGTTGGCTGTTGCCGCGTTTGGCGTTGCGCTGGCGGGTTGCGACATGCCCGGCTCGACGCCCGCGCCGAAGACCACGAGCGCCAAGCAGACGCCGAGTTCCACCGATCTCACCAAGCGCCAGCGCGACGTGATGGACAGCGCCAAGGAGGTGCAGGGCGTCGTCGACGCGGGCGAAGAGGCGCGGCGCAAGCAACTTGACGCCGCCGAAAGCAAGTAGCGCGCGTGCAGGGCGCGCCGGTCGACGCCTGCAACCGGGGTGTCTGCGACAGCGCATGGCGTATCATCGTCGTCCTTGCAGGCAAGCCGTTTCCCGGCGGTTTGCCGCAATCCTCGGAACCCGGGGCAACTGATGGAAGGGGATGGCCTTGGCAAAAAGCGGCGGCGTAATCGCAAGAATGGATAAAGTCGTCAATGACTTTGCCTTGCGCACTCGGTTTTTTCAGGAAGACATGACACCAGGCCGGGCGAAGATGTTCGTGTTCCAGCACCGGCTGAATACACGCCAGCGGAACTCGGTGCTGAAGCTGAGAGTGGCGACCAACTGTCCCGACTGGGAGACGCGCATGAACATCATCCGCGCCAGCACCCAGGAAGTGATCGCCGACCACGAGCACGGCGGCGGCAAGGCTCACTGGGAGATCCTCGAGGGACTCGGCGAGCACATCGGCTTGAAGCGCAAGGATATCCGCGCCGCTGCGCCGCTGCCCACGACGCAACTCGCGTGGTCGGCCTGGGAAGGGTTGATGGGGAACCGCCACTGGCTGGAAGGCATCGTTGCGAACACCTGCGCCGAGCGCGTCAATGTCCCCGGGTACGGAAGCGGCGTGATGAGGAAGCAGGGCTGGTTCGGACTGGAGCGCCAGCGCTGGAGCAAGCTGTTCGGCTTGAAGGGCAAGCAGCTCGATTTCTTCGAACTGCATGAGAAAGCCGACATCGAACATTCCGACATGGGCTGGGCGGCGGTCGAGCGTTTTTCCAAACAGCTGAAAATGGAAAACGAGGTGGTGACGGCCTGCGAGCGCAACCTTCAGGTGTGGGAGCTGTACCTGAACGGCATTGCCGCAGGCGGCGATGCCCTCGATCGCAAGAAGTAGCATTGCATCCGGCCGCGTCAGTCCGGGGGTGAGCACGCTCTCAGGCAGGCTCGCAAGCAGGGTCGCAAGCAGGCTCGCCTCCGCGGCAATTGCGCTCTGTGCCGCTTGCGCGGTGGCGTTGGCGGCGATCACCCCGGCCGCCGCGCAATACCCCAGCCGGCCGATCCGGCTGCTGGTGCCCATTCCACCCGGCGGGGGGCCGGACATCGTGGCGCGCCTCATCGCGCCCAAGCTGGCCGAAGCGCTGGGCGAGCCGGTGCTGGTGGAGAACCGGGTCGGCGGCAACGGTTCGGTTGCCGGGGAAGCGGTGGCGCGCGCCGCGCCCGACGGCTACACGCTGCTGCTCGGCATGGATAGCCTGCTCGCCATCAATCCGCATCTGTACGGCAAAATGCCGTTCGATCCGCTGAAGGATCTGACGCCCGTGGCGAGCCTGGTGTCCAACGGATTCTTTCTCGCGGTGAATCCGTCGCTGCCGGCGCGCACCCTGCAGGAATTCATCGAGTACGCGCGCCGCGCCAATCCGCCGTTGCAATACGCGTCGGGCGGCAACGGCAGCCAGCACCATCTCACCATGGAACGTCTCAAGGCCCGCGCCGGCATCAGCCTGGTCCACATCCCCTACAAGGGCGGCGCGCCGGCCACCACCGCCACCGTCGCCGGCGAGGTGTCGGCGATGATGTCGGGCACTTCCACTGCCGGCCAGATCAAGGCGGGCCGCCTGCGCGCGATTGCGTTCACTGGTCCGGCGCGCTCGCCGGTGATGCCCGAGGTGCCGACCATCGCCGAGCTTTATCCCGATTTCGTCATGGTGCAGTGGTACGGCCTGTTTGCGCCGGCCGGCGTGCCCGCGGCGGTGCTCGCGCGGCTGCGCGCGGAGGTGAACAAGGCGCTCGCGCAGCCGGATGTCCGCGACCGGTTGCGCAGCGCCGGCGGCGTGGAAACGTGGATCACCACACCCGAGGAGTTCGCGGCCGGCATACGCAACGACTACGCCCGCTACGCGAAGCTGGTGAAGGACATCGGCGCGAAGGTCGACTGAGCTTGTCCGCGCTTCCGTTGCGCGCCGACCCGCAGTTTGCGGCGGGCGTCGTCGCTGCGCTGATCGCAGTGGTGATCTGGGGCGTGCAGTTTCCCATCGCCAAGGATGTGTTCGTTGCAGTAGATCCGTTTCACGTCACGCTGATCCGGTGCGCGACGGCGACGCTGGTGCTGGTGCCGGTCATCCTGTGGCGCGAGGGCTGGGGGGCGATGCGCTACTACGGGCGGTTCAGGCAGGCGGCGTTGTTCGGCGCGCTCGGCATGTCGATTTCGCCGCTGCTGGTGTTCAGCGGGATCGGATTGTCGCGACCGGAGCACGCTGCGGTAATCGCCGCGCTGCAGCCCTCGATGACCGGGCTTGCCGAATGGTGGCTGCGCGGCCGGCGCCCGCCACCCTTCACCATTTTCTGCATCTTTGCCGCGCTCATCGGCGTGGTGACCGTTGTCACGAGGTGGGACCTCACGGTGCATGTCACCCCGGTGGAACTGCTGGGCGATGCCATGGTGCTGCTCGGCATGATCTGCTGGATCGCCTACGTCATGGCATCGGAGATTTTCAAGGGCTGGTCGGCGATGCGTCTGACCGTGCTGACCCTGATTCCGGCGGCGCTGGCATCGCTGATGATCACGATGGCGTGCATTGCATTTGGCTGGCTGCATTTTCCGGAGGAGGCGGCACTGCGTTCGGTCGGCTGGGAACTGGCCTACCTGTCGCTCGCGGGCGTGGTGCTGTCCATGGTGTGCTGGAACTGGGGCAACCAGCGCATCGGTCCCCTCAACTCGGTGCTGCTCATCAGCTTGCTGCCCGTGACCACGTTCGCGGTGCGCGCCTGGCAAGGGTATCGATTCGCACCGCTGGAAATCGCCGGCGTTGCGCTGGTGGTCGCCGCACTGGTCGCGAACAACCTGTACCAGCGCCATGCGCGTGCTGTGGCATCGCGCTGAGCGCGATTCATCAACGACGCTGAGCGCGATTCATCAACGACGCTGAGCGCGATTCATCAACGACGCTGAGCGCGATTTATCAACGACGCTGAGCGTGATCCATCAAGGGCGCTGAGCTCGATTCAGCAAAGGCGCTGAGCGCAGCCCCGCTTCGCGCCGCTCACTGCGGCGACAGCAGCGCCTCGACCGTCAGGCCCATGGCAAGCAATCGCCGATCCGCCATCGCCTCGCCCATCAAGGTCAGTCCGACCGGTGCGGCGCCGGCTTCCCCGCACGGCACGGAAAGCGCGCAGCGATCGAGGAAGTTGGCGATCCCCGGATTGCGGATCATGAGGCGATTGCCGGCGAGCCACGCCGGTTCGTTGTCGGTAAAGTCGGATAGGCGCCGGGCAACGATGGGCAGGGTCGGCATCAGGATGGCATCGAACTCGTTCGTCACGAGCGCCGAGCGGCGGATCAGGTCACGCCTCCCCTCGCAAAGCGCGATGTAATCGGCTGCGCTCACCTTGGCGCCGTTGGCGAAGCGGGCAGCGATGACGGGATCGTAGAGGGCGCGTTTTTCCTCCAGCAGCTTTCGATGCCAGGCATACCCCTCGACAACGGGAAAGGTGGCCCGCGAATTCAGTGCCGTCATTTCACCGAGTTCGGCGAAAGGGATCTCGACGATTCGCGCGCCGGCCGCGGAAAGCCGCGACAAGGCGCGCGAGAATGCCGTCGCGACCGCCGGCTCCATGTCATCGAGAACCAGGGTCTGGGGCACGCCGAAGCGCAAGCCCTGAAGTGCGATCGGGCCAGGCACGCCGGGCGCTTCCCCAGCAAGCACCGCATCCAGCAGGGCGCAGCAGGCGAGCGTATTGGCCAGCGGCCCGATGGAGTCGAGCGAGGCGGCAAGTGGTATCGACCCTTCGAGCGGAATGCGCCGCGCGGTGGGCTTGAACCCCGCCAGCCCGCACAGGGCCGAAGGCATCCGGACTGAACCCGCGGTGTCGGAGCCGATCGCCGCCAGCGCCATGCCGTCGGTCACCGATACCGCGGCGCCCGATGATGACCCGCCGGGAATGAGTCCCGTTTCCCGGTCGAACGGGTTGCGCGGCGTGCCGTAGTGCGGATTGATGCCCAGGCCGCCCATGGCAAATTCGGTCATGTTGGTCGTGCCGACGATAACGGCGCCGGCGCTGCGCAGGCGCGACACGGCGGGCGCATCGTGCGCGGCGGGCGGCGCGTCCTTGAGCGCCACCGAGCCGGCCGTGGTCGCGCTTCCCTGGACGTCGAACAGGTCCTTGATCGAGATCGGCAGGCCGGCAAGCGCGGGCATGGGCACGCCCGCTTTGCGCATGTCGTCCCAGGCGCGGGCCGTCGCGCGCGCCTCGGTTTCGAACAGGCGTATGTAGGTTCGCGCGCCTTCCCCTTGCGGATCCTTGATGCGCGCGATGCATTGCTCCAGCAGGGCGGTGCTGGTCGTCTTGCCCTCGCTCAGGGCCGAGAGGGCGGTGGCGATCGATTGCTTCATGGGCTTCTCCGAATTTGGGGCGGCGCTCATGCGCTCGCCGTGGCGCTTGCGTTCTGGCTGGTCTGCGTTGTCCGCTTTGCAAGGCGCGGCCACCATACCATGCCCGAGCCGCAGCGCCAGACATTGGTTGCCTCGTAGGCAAGCACGTCGGCCGGTCCTTCCGCGAACGCCATGGCCATCATCCAGGCAAGCAATTCCGTCGTGCCGCCTTCGCCTGCGCGGTTCATGCGCTCTATGCTGCATTCGGCCAGCACCTGCCGGTGCGGCATGCCGGCCGAGAGCAGCCCGAGGAACCAGCGGTCGAATGCCTCGTCGACGTCGAAATTACGCGGGCCGCCCGGTTCGTGCGACAGGCCGCCGGTGGCGACGATGGCAATGCGCTCGTTGCCGGTCCATTTTGTTTCTATTACGGTCTTCAGCGCGAGCGCAGCCGCGTAGCAGTGCTCGGGGCTGGGTTGCGGCGGCACGAAACAGTTCACCAGGACCGGGATGAACGGAATGCGCATGCCCGGGTTCAGGTAGGTCAGCGGCACCGAAAAATTGTCGTCGAAATACACTTTCTCATGCGCGACGAAATTGATGCCCAGGCGCCCGCCTTCGTTCACCAGCATGCGTGCGAGCGGCCGGTGTCCGGCGATGGTGAACGGTTTGAGGCGCAGCCAAAGGTCGATGCCGGGCGCGGGACCGCTGTGCTCCCCGGCCACGCCGATTGCGAAGTCGGGCATGTTGTACGGCGGCGAGGTCAGCATGTGATCAGTTGCGATGGCGATGATCAGATCGGGCCGGGTTTCGAGCAGCTTGTCCCGGAGCTTTTCCATTCCTCGCAGGACGTTCGTTCGCTTCGGCTCCTCCTCCTTATCGATCCATCCGGTCATTCCGGGACCGTGTATGGTGGCGCAGGCGGCAACTATGGTGGCCATGGTGCGGGTTCCTTGTGCTGGTTCCTTGTGCTGGTTCGTTGCGCTGGTTCGTTGCGCTGGTTCGTTGATATCTCAGGCGCCGCGCTCGACGCGTTGCGAGGCGTAGGCTGCGGGGTCGCCGACCTCGCCGTAGGCGCGTTTCATGATTGCGACGGTCGTCGGCTGGAATTCGTCCCAGTCCTCGCCGTGCGTGAGCCGGATGATGGGATTGAAATAGAACGGATGGACTCCGAGCGCGTCCAGCTTGCGCAGGTCGCAATCGCGCACCGCCCGGACTTCCTCTTCGGAGAGCCCGTATTCGCGTGCCAGAACGTCGAGTTCCTTTTTCCAGCGCGCGCGCAAATCCCAGTTCTTGCGCGCCTCGAACACCAGCCTGTGGATGGGGGAGGTCTTGTCGAAATTCGTCATGATGCTCATCGTCTGCTCCTGCATATTTTCCACATCATTTCACCCGCGCGCGATCGTGCCCGGGGAATGCCGGCGAGCGCGGCTATTCCGCCTTGATCCCCGCCTCGCGAATGAGGCGCGGCCATCTGTCGCGATCCGCGCTCAGGCGGGCCGTCAGTTCCGCCGGCGTGCTGCCGATCGGGGTGAGGCCCGCAGTGACGAAGCGTTCGCGCAGATCGGCCTGACCGAGCAGCTTGGCCACGTCCCCCTGAACGCGGTTGATCACGTCCCGCGGCGTACCCGCGGGCGCGAACAGCGACCACGCCACGGCGCTCTCGAATCCGGGAAAGCCCGCCTCGGCCACGGTCGGCACGTTCGGCAGTGCCGCAAGGCGCTGTTGACTGCCGACGGCAAGCGCCTTGATCCGCCCGGCGGCGAGCTGCGTCAGGGTCTGCGGGATGCCGTTGAACATGATCTGAACCTGCCCGGCAATGATGTCGGGCACGGCCTGGCCGGCGCCCTTGTAGGGAATGTGGGTCATGGAAACGCCGGCCAGCCGTTGCAGCAATTCCATCGAGAGATGATTGGGACTCGCGGTGCCGGGCGAGGCATAGTTGATCTTGCCCGGATTGGCCCGTGCCAGCGCGATCAATTCCGTCACGTTGTTCGCCGCGACGGAGGGATTCGCGATCAACACGTTGACCGCGACAGTGATCAGGGTCACCGGCTCGAAATCCCGCGCCAGGTCGTAGGTCAGCTTTGCGAACAGCGCCGGGTTGATGACGAACTGGATCTCGCTCGCCAGCAACAGGGTGTAACCATCTGCCTGCGATCTCGCCACCTGCTCGACCCCGATGTTGCCGTTGGCGCCGGGACGGTTGTCGACCACCACCTGCTGGCTCCACAGCTCTGACAGCTTTTGCGCCATCACGCGCGCGACGAAATCGGCCGAGCCGCCGGTCGAATACGGAACCACGATCCTCACCGGCTTCGCAGGATAGCCTTGGGCGATTGCGTGCATCGGCCATACCGCGCACCACACGAGCGCCGCCACGGCGGGCCACAATCGGGACAATAATTTCATCGAAGCCATGGGAAATTCAATCCTGCCTTGTTTCATGCGTTGGGGCGATTGCAGCGGTTTGCTGCGCGTTTGGTACCACCGCGCGCGCTGCCGGTGCGATATTGCGCCCGCGCCCGGCTGATTGCAATTGTCGGTGAAGTCGAAAGTCGCTGAGGCCGAATTGGCGACGTTTCCGCGCTGTCCCGCGCGGCTGTAGGGCGCATCTCGCTGTCCCGCGCGGCTGTGGGGCGCATCTCGCTGTCCCGCGCGGCTGTAGCGCGCATCTCGCTGTCCCGCGCGGCTGTAGCGCGCATCTGTAGGGCGCGGCTTCAGCGCGCCACCCACACCATCGCACAATCCCGGATAGCGCTTGACCAAGTGCAGCACCAAGCGCTTCAACCAGTCAATTCAGGCCAGCTCCGTGCACATCGAGTAATGCTCGACGCAGGTTCTGGGGTGCACCCGCTTGATCAGCCGGGGCGGGTGCAGCAGGCAAAAAATCGTCGGGGCGCATGGTGCAGTTGCCCTGGCGATTTTGGGGGACCGAATATTCATGCAGTAAGTCAAATCAGGGCCTTGTTGCGTGATGCGCAACACGCTATCATCGATACATGATTCAATCGTTCCGGCACAAAGGGTTGGGCAAATTCTTTGCATCGGGAAGCACCGCAGGAATTCAACCACACCATGCCAAGCGACTTCGCATGCTCTTGGCGGCTTTGGATACTGCTCAGTCCATGGATGACATGGATATTGCTGGGTTTCGCTTGCACCCGCTGAAGGGGTTTGAACCCCGTCGTTGGTCCGTGTGGGTGAACGGAAACTGGCGCTTGACGTTCGAATTCAAAGACGGGCACGCTTTCGTATTGCAATATGAGGACTACCACTGATGGCTATGCACAATCCCCCGCATCCCGGTGAATTCATTACCGAGGTTTATCTGGAACCAAACGGGATCAGCGGCCGTGAATTGGCCTCAAAGCTCGGAGTTGCCGCGTCTACCCTGAATCGGGTTCTCACCGGAACCAGTGGCATCAGCCCTGAAATGGCGTTGCGCCTCTCCAAAGCGCTTGGTCGTTCTCCGGAAAGCTGGCTGGCCATGCAGTGCAACCATGATCTGTGGCAGGCCAAACAGCACGTAGATCTGGGCAATGTCAGCAAAGTCAGGCTTACTGCGGCCTAACTTTACCTGCAGCAGAGACCGTGCCGGCGCCGCTGAGCATTGACGTTGCACAGCCCGGCTTCCCCGGGGGAGTGCACGCAACAAGCAGCGCGTGCTTGAGACGACGATCCCCAGCTATCTTACGGCTTGGCGAAGCCCCGAGCTCGTGATGGCGGCGAACCAGGAGGCGACGCGAAGTTGGTGGGAGGTGTCCCGCCCGGCGTTCGAGCTCTTCATCTCTGAGATCGTGATGATCGAGGCTGCCGCGGGAGACGAAGAAGCCGCGCAACGGCGCGTCGAAGCAATCAGCGGCCTACCGGAACTCGATTTCTCAGAGAAGGCAGAGGCCCTGGCGGCAATGCTTCTTGCTGGCGCGGCACTTCCGGAGAAGGCCAAGACGGACGCGCTTCACATTGCAGTCGCGGCCGTACATGGGGTCGACTTTCTCCTGACGTGGAACTGCAAGCACATTGCCAACGCCGCTATGAGACCTCGGATCGAGGCCATCTGCAGAGCAGCTGGCTATGAACCTCCTGTAATCTGTACGCCACTGGAACTGATGGAGGGCGACCATGAAGCCTGACCCAATCGTTGAGGAAATTCATCGCATCCGCGAGGAATACGCCAAGCGCTTCAACAATGATCTTCACGCGATCTGTGAAGACTTGCGCGCAAGGCAGGCCAAGTCAGGCCGGCAGGTCGTTTCGCGTCCTCCCCGAAAGCCGTCTACGCGCAGAGCCGCGTAGGGAGATGCCGCCCAACCACGCGTTCGAAGGGACGCGCATACAGCCGCGCGCCCTTCAACGTAGACGTTCGGGATCAAGACAGCGAGAGCGACTCTTGCGACCCACGGTAGTCTTAGTAATTTCCTGAAAGCGGCCCGTGCTGTTTTGCATTTCAGACTACCGTAGAGGAAACGTAATGAAGAAATCGATCAAATTGGCAGTACGCATCCTGTTCCCCGCGTTAATCATCGCAGGGAGCCTGACAAATTCTTCGCGAGCGCAGAATGCTTCCCCCACCTGGACCATCCCGACGGGAGTGTCTACAAAGGTCGTCAACGACTACCCACTCGCGTACACCGAGCGAGGGTCTGGACCTACCATCGTGTTTGTGCATGGCATTTTATCGGACCATCGCTATTGGCAAGCCCCGTTGGAGGCTTGGACAGCCGATTTCCGCATACTCGCAGTCAGCCTGCGCCACTTTTATCCGTAGAAGTGGAATGGTAAAGGCAGCGACTTCACCGTTCGCCAGCACAGCAAGGATCTCATCGCATTTATCGAAGCTACCGGCGGCCCGGTCTACCTGGTGGGGTGGTCGTACGGAGGCAGCTCAGCTTTCGAGGTTGCCCGCGCACGACCCGATCTCGTGAAAAAGCTGGTGCTGGTTGAGGCCGTGGTCGATTTGCTGTCCGTGCCAGCTGGCGTCGCCGGCAACGAAGTGCAGTTTCAGCGGTCGATCAAGACGGAGAAATTCTTTGAGGCGGGCGACATCGACGGCGGACTCAAATTCAGCGTCGACGACATCAATGGAGCCGGGCGCTGGGATGGCCTGCCCGAGCGAAATCGCCAGGCTATCCGCGACAATGCCTTGACCGTGGTGGGTAGCGGTCGCGAGGCCCGCGCCAAAGTGACGTGCGCGGAATTTGGGTCATTGAAGATGCCGGTGCTTCTGGTCTGGGAAGAACTTACGACACCGCGGCTTCGGCAATTCGTTCAAGAGCAGTCGAAGTGCCTTCCGCAGGCGACAATCACGAGCATCCCCAAGGCGGCGCATCCGGTTCCTTCGATGAATCCGCCCGCGTTCAAGGAGGCTGTCGCGACATTTCTGCGGCGATGAGCAAGTCGGTCCTATACGATTGAATCTTGAGATAAGGCCCGATCGGCTGACGTTTGCCGAATGTTTTCTCCAGGCGAGCCATGACGATTGACGTCCAACAGATCATCGCACCCGACCGCCTTCGGCGACGGGTCAATTCCGCCGTTCGGCGCCGATGAACAGGCGGTTGGGTATACTGAGCAGATTGCACGTAGGCGGAGACCGCCATGAATTCGCAGCTGATCACCATTGATCCCGAGATTCACAGCGGAACTCCGGTTTTCGCCGGCACGCGCGTCCCGGTCAAGACGCTCTTCGATCATTTGGAGGCTGGAGACCCGCTGGAGGTTTTTCTGGATGATTTTCCGTCCGTCAGTCGCGAACTGGCGGTAGCGGTGCTTGAAGAGGCGCGCGCCGCACTCATCCCCGATGCGCATCCTGCTTGACGAAGACCTTCCGCGTCGTCTCGCATCGTTGTTAGTTGGACACAATGTGTCCACAGTTCAGCGCAGCGGATGGACAGGCGTCAAGAATGGAAAGCTCCTGGGACTCGCTGCCGCCGAGTTCGAAGTGTTCCTCACGATGGACCGTAACCTTGAGTTCCAGCAAGACCTTGCCGCTCTGCCAATTGCCGTGCTCGTGGTGGAGGCGGTAAGCAATCGGATGGAACACCTCGTACCGGTGGTGCCCGGCATCCTGAAGGAGCTCGATCATATTCCACCCAAGTCGCTTCGGAAGATCGGCGCCTAACCGCGCGTTACGCGACACCGGTTGCACCGGAGTAGACTAATTTTCGCGAGTCCACCCTGAAGAGGCGTTATGAAGCAGAAATTGACCATGATTTACTGGAAAGGCGATCGGTTCTGGCTCGGCAAGGTGCTTGAGCACCCTGAAATCATGACCCAGGGCGAAACAATTGAAGAGCTCGAGGGAAATCTTAAAGACGCTTTTCGCCTGATGGCATTTGACGAAGTACCTTCTGACTACAGAACAAAAGAAATTGCGCTGTGAAGCGTGGCGAGTTTATTCGCCAGCTTGAGGCGCAAGGCTGTGTTCTCCTGCGTCACGGCGGCCGCCACGATATTTATCACAATTCGGCGACCGGGCAAAAGCAGCCGGTTCCGTCGCTTTCCTGGGTCGCAATCGACGCATTCCCACGGAAGAATGTGCGAACCCGGAAGCGTACCGCGCACGCCGGGTTCCATGATCCGGGATCCTGCATCGGGTGAGACAAAAGGCGTTGGATACGAACTGGGCAAGGAGCTTGCCCGGCACTTGAGAGTTTCATTTGCAATCCCTAAAGGAAGAGACTCCGGAATGCCTTTCGTGCGCAAATTTGTCGAGGAGGTGAAATCCATCGGGCTCGTCAGCGCGGCTGCGCAAAGGGCCGGCCTGCGTGGCACCGCCAAGGAATTGAAGTGACGCTCTCTACCGATCAGAATGCGCGTGGGGAGGCGCGAAGGGCGCAGCCCGTAGCGAATTTTCCCCGTCAATGATGTCTCGGATCTCGAAGTGTTGCGCCGCATGAGTGCGGATGCTCGTAAATACGCTGCACCTGGCATGGATTGTCAGTCCGTACTGTCGCGCCCGATCAAGGCAATTGCAACGCCGTGTCTTTGGGCAAAAACAGGCTGCGTGCGGGCGCGCCTCGCATCCTGGGTGACGTAGTGTTGTAGATACGCGTTGAGGCTTTCCTCCCCGCAATCGAAACCGCTGCGCTGTATGCCAGGGTTCAGTGCCTGTATGCGCCAGGACTCAGCCGGCAAGTTTGCCTCCGCGCCGGACGTAACGGCGCACTGCCTGCTTCAGTTTCGAGTTGGGTTTGGGGGGATTGTCCACTGCCCGGCAAAACAGGCTCCATTCCGCTTCGGACAGCGCGATGGTGTGTCCGTACACTTCGATGACCTTCTCGGCGGCGATCACCGCCTGCGTCAGCACGAATTCGGAGGTCGTCTTGTTGAGGTATTGCGCTGCCTGCTCCAGCTTGTGGCGCGACGCGGTGTCCAGTCGCAGATGCAGGCGATCGCGCTTGACCGCCTTCTGCGCGGCAGCCTGGGCCGCGGCTCTGGATTTATCCCTGGTGGTCGTTGCGGGCTTGGTGGCAGCGGGGGCAGGTGGCATGGCATTTTCCTCGGATCGCCGATTTTCTCCGGATGGATGAAATTGCTGGATGAGAATTTGAGTGCGGCATTTTGGCATACAGTGAAACCTTCTACAGTCCGGAACGGACTAGACCGCTGAGAGAGAGATTTTCATGAAAAGTTACGCGATCCGGACCGTAGGAAACGAAACCGTTCTCGACCTGGTGGACGCACCCAAGCCGGAACCCCGCGCGGGCGAAGTGCGCTTGCGCATGCGTGCCGCGGCGTTGAATCGCGGCGAGTTCATCGCCGGACACGGACTGCACAGCGGTGGCGCCAAGACGGCGGGCATAGAGGGCGCGGGAGAAGTCGATGCGCTCGGTGCGGGCGTGACCGGCATCAAGGTCGGTGATCGGGTCATGGGCCGCTGCACCGGCGCCTTCGCCGAGTACGCGCTGATGCATCTCGGGGAAGTGGTGCCGATGCCGGCCCGGTTGTCGTGGGTGCAGGCGTCGTGCGCGTCGCTGGTGTACATGACGGTGCACGACATGCTGATAGGGCAGGGCAGGCTGCGTACCGGGGAATGGCTGCTGGTGACCGGCGTGTCCTCCGGCGTCGGTGTCGCGGCGGTGCAGGTCGGCAATGCGCTGGGGGCGAAAGTGATCGGCACCTCGGGCTCCAGCGCGAAACTCGAGCGCCTGAAGCCGCTCGGCCTCGCCGCCGGCATCGTCGTTGCGCGCACCGATGCGCAGGGGAATGCCGGGCGCTTCTGCGACGAAGTGATGCGCCTCACCGATGGCAAGGGCGTGAACCTGATCGTCAACAACGTCGGCGGCTCGGTGTTCGCGGAGTGCATCCGCAGCCTCGCGTTCGAAGGCCGCATGGCGACCGTGGGCTACGTCGATGGCGTGATGACAGGCGAGATGGACATCGAGGCGCTGCACGCAAAGCGGCTGCAGCTCTTCGGCGTGTCGAACAAGCTGCGCACCCAGGAACAGCGCACGGCCGCCGTCGGCGGCTTCGTCGCGGATGTGCTGCCGTTCATTGCCGATGGACGGATCGATCCGGTCATCGACCGGGTATTCGATTTCGCCGAACTGCCCGAGGCCAAGCGCCACATGGAATCCAATGCGCACCTGGGGAAGATCGTGGTGCGCATCGGCGGGTGAGGTGCAGCAGCCGCGGTGTTCTGCACTATTTCACAACTTTTAATCGAAGACACCGCCGTAGTACAGGTGCTCGCGGGCGATTCGGATTTATTTTTTGAATAAATATCAACGCCGCCTCGGGCATGAAGCTGCCCTATGAATCGCTGCCCTATGAATCGCTGCCCGATGACTCGCTGCCCTATGACTCGCTGCGCGATGTCACGCTTGCAACCGGTAGTCGCCCGCCGCGCCTCATCCCGCTTGGGCGCAGGCCTCGCGCATCGCGGCCAGCAATGGCGCAAGATGGGTCGCGGTGTCCAAATCCCGCACGGCGGCTATTAGCGCCTGCACCGCCGCGGGCCCGATACCGCATTCGTTGCCCAGTGCCAGTGCCATCGCGCATGCCCGCTGCCAATCCAGAACATAGGCGCCTGCGCCTTCACCCTCTTCCCAGTCGAGCGTCGCACCGCCTTCGAAGCGGGCCTGCAGTTGCGGCTGATAGCGCGGCCGCGCCGGGTCGGCCAGCAGCGTGACGCGCCGGGCGAGGTCGAGCACGTCGGTGGCACGAAAGTCGGTCAGGCCGGCCAGGGTGGCGTCGCGCCGCAACCAGGCCAGCGCCGCGCAGAACGGCGCGCTCATGAAGGTTTGCGCAAAGGTCTCGAACGGCCCCGTGTAGGGAACGCCGAAGAAAGTCGCTTCGAACGGATGCATGCGGATGCTCAGCGTGGCCGGCGCAGCGCCGGCCGCGCGTTCGCTCAAGGCGATGCTGCCGCGCACGATGCCGCGGTGGAACTGGCAGATCGGGTAGGGCTTGTAGGTGACATCGAGCATCTCGAAATGTTCACCCAGGCCGTGCGTCAAACGCGCCGCGTAATCGCGACCGGGCTCGCCGTAGGCGCGGAAGAATCCCGCTGCGCCGTCAAGCGAGGTTGGCGTCGAGCGGGCGCCTGCCTGCGCAAGCCGGGCCGCCAGCACGCCGTTCTGCGCGGCAAAGCCGGCCTGAAACGCGAAGTCTTCGCTGCCCGCCTCGGAAAATTCGCGCAGCCCGCCGGGCATGTTGGCCGCGAGCGCAAGCGCGTGCGCCATTGGATCGGCATCCAGTCCGAGCAAACGCCCGGCCGCGGCGGCCGCGCCGAATACACCATAGGTCGGCGTGCTGCGAAAGCCGCGGGCGCTCAGATCGGTGGTGTGGTCGCGCCCGATGCGCAGCGCCACTTCATAGCCCGCGCACAGGGCCGCAAGCAGCCCGGCGCCAGTCGCGCTCTGCGCCTGCGCCACTGCCAGGGAAGCGGGATTGACCACCACGCCGACATGGCCCGCCGGATGCGCGTCGTCCTGTACGCGGGCATGGAACAGCGTGCCGTTGGCAAATGCCGCCACCGCGGCATCGCACATCCGGTCGTCGAAAAAGCGACTGGCCCCGCCGCTGCGCGGGTCGGCACTGCCTGCAACTGCCCGCACCGCCTGCTGCGCCTGCCCGGTGCGCGGGCAGGCAAAGCCCACGGCCATGGCGTAGAGCAAGCAGGCCTTGGCCTTGTCCACCACCGGCCGCGGAAGCGTGTGTATATCCGCGGCAGCGGCGAACGCCGCCAGCGCGCGAAGTCCTTCGCCGCTCACTGCTGGTAGCGCTTGCCGCGCGCCAGGAATTCCGCCGTGGCCACCAGCTCTTCGCGCTCGTCGAATGCGGCGAGGTCCTCGATCATCGCCAGACTGCTGCCGTCGCGCGAAATGGCCTGCAGCGAGCGCTGCATCGCCTTGATGGCGGCGCGCTGCAGATCGCTCGGAATGATCACGATCTGGTAGCCCAGTTCATCGAGCCTCGATACCGGCAGCAGCGGTGTCTTGCCGCCATGGAACATGTTGATCAGCTTCCAGCCCGGCAGCCGGCGCGCAATTTCCTCGACCTGCGCCTGGCTGGTCGGCGCATCCAGAAAGGCCACGTCGGCGCCTGCCGCCACATAGGCGTGGCAGCGCTCTATGGCGGCCTCAAAGCCTTCGACGGCGATCGCATCGGTGCGCGCGATGACCACGAAATCGTCGTCATGCAGGGCGTCGCGCACCGCCTTGAGCTTGCCGACCATTTCATGAATCGGCACCACCGATTTGTCGTCGTAATGGCCGCAACGCTTGGGAAACGTCTGGTCCTCGAGATGAAATGCTGCGACACCGGCGCGCTCGAAAGCGCGCGCCGCACGCTGCGCGTTCAGGGCATTGCCGTAGCCGTTGTCGGCGTCTGCGATCACCGGTAGCGTCGTCACGTCGACGATCTGCTCCAGGCGACCGGCGATCTCGGCCAGCGACAAGAGGCCCAGGTCCGGGATGCCGGTGCTGCGCGCGATCGCCCCGCCGCTCGCATAGGCGACCTTGAAGCCGGCCTTCTCGACCAGGCGGGTCGACATGCCGTCGTACACGCCAGGCGCGACGACGATTTTGCCGGACTCGAGCATGTTCCTTAATAACGTGGTGGCGTGCATGCAGGTTCTCCTTGTTGGCCTTGTTGGCCTTGTTGGATAGACGTTGCTTGAACCGGGTCGTCAATGGCCAGCCCCGGTGAAGCCCAGCAAACTGACGGGTGTTTCGCCCAGAATGATGTCGCGCTGCGCCGCATCCGGAACCCATTGTTCCAGCCAGTCGAGGCACTTGCCATAGCTCATGCCCGCGCTGTGCTGCGTCCAGGGCCAGTCGCTGCCCCAGAGCAGCCGTTGCGGACCTCCCGCGGCCAACAGCGCGGACGCAACGCTCGCCGCGTCCATGCCGCCCAGACGATAGGGCGCGGACAGCTTGACCCAGGTCCGGCCCGCCTGCAGCGCGTCAAGCAGACCATGAAAGCCCGGGCAGCGCAGGCCCGATGACGGCCCGGGGCTGCCGAAATGATCGACCACCACCTTGACGCCGACTTCCAGCGCAGGCAGCAGTAACCGTTGCAGGCGCGCGCCTTCCACGTAGATTTCGACATGCCAATCCAGCGCCGCCGCCGTCTCCAGCAGGCGTCTCCAAAGCGGCGAGCGAAGATCGGGCAGATCCGGACGCTGCAGCATGTTCAAGCGAATGCCGACCACCCCCAGGCGCGCCATAACCTGCAGCGCGGCGCGGTCGAAACCAGCGTCGACGATCACGCTGCCGCGCAGGCGTTGAGGCGCCGACGCGAGCGCCGCCAGCAGGTAGGAATTGTCAGTGCCGAGAAAGCTCGGCGCGGTCAGCAAACCATGCGTCACACCCTGGGCATCGAACACTGCCAGCAATTCGGGCAGCAAGGCATCCTGTTGTGGCGCGTGCCGGTGACCGGGGGTCAGGGGCAGGCAGCGATGGAAGACATGCGCATGCGTGTCCACCTTCATTGGTGTAGAGTCGCCCCCGGTTGAGTCGGCGTTTGCGGATGGCATGGGAAGGGGCTTGCGCCCGTAGCAAAGTGGTCAGGCAGTGTGCCTTCAAGGGACGCCTTTGCCAACCGCGCCATCGTCCGGTCGACGCGCGCTTTTGGTTTTCAGCGCGCTTTTGGTTTTCAGCCCCATTTTGGTTTTCACCCCCATATTGGTTTTCAGTCCCAAAACCCAGGAGATGAAGATGCCGTTCACCCTCGATTTGAAAATGCGCCTGCTCGTCCTGCTGGCTGCGTCGCTAGTGGCGTTTGACGCGGCGGCGCAGGACGTCTTTCCCTCGCGGCCGATTGAAATGGTGATTCCCACGGCGGCCGGCGGCGGCACCGACATCGCCCTGCGCCAGCTTGGGCAACTGGTCGAACCGATCCTGGGCCAGAAGATCGTGGTAGTGAACAGGCCGGGCGCCGGCGGCGCGATCGGCATGGATAGCATCATCCAGGCGAAGCCCGATGGCTACGTGATCGGCGGCCTGTGGAACGCGCCGCTGACGATGACGCCGCACGGCCAGGCTACGATGCCCAAGCCCGGCGACTACGCGACCGTCGCGCTGGTCACCTGGTCGCCGATCGTGCATTGCGTCAAGGCTGCTTTCCCGGCCAACAACGGTAAGGAGTACATGGAGGAGTTGCGCAGGAATCCGAACAAATACACCTATGGCAATGACGGGGTTGGCGGCACCATCCAACTGGCCACCGAGCGCGTATTTGCCAAGTTGGGCGTCAAGGCACGGGCGGTTCCCTTTGCCGGCGCGGGCGAAACCGTGCGCGCATTTCTGGGCGACCATATCCATATCTATGGCGGCTCGATCGCGCCGGTACTGCCCTATGTCAAGGACAAATCGACCAAATGCCTGATGGTGACTTCGGTCGATCGAAACACGGTGCTCCCCGACACTTCGAGTCTGTCCGACCTTGGCGCCGCAAGCGAGGCGACGGTGCTGTGGCGCGGCATCATCGCGCCCAAGGCCCTGCCCGCCGATCGCATTGCCGTGCTGCAAAAGGCCTTTGCCACGGCCGCGCTGAGTCCGAAGTTCGTCGCATTCATGAACGCCCGCGGCGAAGACGCCAAAGGCAGCAGCCCTGCGGAACTCCGAGAGCTGATCGCCTCGGAATACCAGGCCATGGGCAGTGTGCTGACGAGCCTTGGCCTGGTCAAGCGATGAACTTGCGCCGACGTCGCGGCGCCCTTGATTCGCGCCGGTGATCCTGGCGATGCACGCGTCGACCCGGCGGGTGGAGTTGGCGGCGGCCATGCTGCTGCTGGCTCTTGGCCTGTTGGCCGCATGGGGCGCATTGCTCATGCCCCTGGGTAGCGCCGCTTTGCCGGGGCCCGGCATGACACCCCTGATCGAGGCCATTCTGCTGGCGATGTGCGCGGCGGTCCTGCTGAAGCAACGATTCAAAGAGCCGGCCGGCACCGATGACCCGCTGCTACTGGGGCACCGTCACGTAGCACTGGCGGTGATCTCGATCCTCGGCTTCGGATTGCTGCTGGAACGGGCCGGCTTCCTGGTCACCGGCAGCCTGTTTCTGTTCGTGTTGCTGTCGGCCTTTTCCACGCTCGGATGGCGGCGCTCGCTGCTGGCCTCGGTCATTGCCTGCGCACTCGTCATGTTTGTTTTCAGAAACTTTCTGAACGTCGCCCTGCCCCGATTTCCTTTCGGCGTATAGCGCGACGCTGTTCCATGGAGACGATCAATTCACTGCTGCACGGCTTTTCGATCGCGCTGACTCCCGCGAATCTGCTGTATTGCCTGATCGGTTGCCTTTGGGGCACGGTGGTAGGCATGCTGCCGGGCCTGGGCCCGCTGGCCGGTTTGACGCTGCTGCTGCCGCTGACTTATCAGCTCGAGCCAGCCTCCGCCATCATCATGCTCGCGGGTATCTTCAATGGCGCGATGTATGGCGGATCCACCACCTCGATACTGGTGCGTATCCCCGGCGAAGCCGCGTCGATCATGACCTGCATCGACGGCCACGAAATGGCGAAGCAGGGCCGCGCCGGCCCGGCGCTGGTCGTCGCTGCCATCGGCAGCTTCGTCGGCGGCACGGTGAGCGTGGTCGGCCTGATGCTGTTCGCCCCGCCGCTGGCCAAGCTGATGCTGCAGGTCGGCCCGGCCGCCGAGTTCGGCCTGATGCTGCTGGCGCTGCTGGTGCTGAGTTTTGTGAGCGGAGGCAAGCCGCTCAAAACCCTGGCGATGGTGCTGACCGGGCTGCTCATCGCCACCATCGGCGCCGACCTGATCACCGGGTTCCCGCGCTATACCTTCGGCTCGAATCAGCTTAGCGCGGGTTTCAACTTCGTGGCGATGGCGATGGGCCTGTTTGGCGTCAGCGAGATTCTTCTCAATCTGGAAGAGATCGCCAAGGTCAAGGTGATCAAGCCGACCCTGCGCAGCCTGATCCCGCGTCTGAAGGACCTGAAGGATTCGGCGCCCGCGATTGGACGCGGCACGGTGATCGGCTTCATCTTCGGCTTCATACCCGGCGTCTCGCACATAATCTCCACCTTCGTCAGCTACGCGGTGGAGCGCAAACTTTCGCGCCATCCGGAGGAATTCGGCACCGGCAGGATCGAGGGCGTGGCCGGACCCGAGACGGCCAACAACGCGACCACCGGCAGCGCCATGATTCCGCTGCTGGTGCTGGGGATCCCGGCGATCCCGGCCACCGCCATTCTGCTGGCGGCGTTGCAAATCCACGGTGTCCAGCCCGGTCCAATGATGGTGAGCGAGCATCCCAACGTGTTCTGGGGGCTGATCGCGAGCATGTACGTGGGCAACGCGATGCTGCTGATCCTGAACTTGCCGCTGGTCGGCCTGTTCGTGAACCTGCTGCGCATCCCGTACGCCTATCTGGCGCCCGGAGTGCTGCTGGTGTCCATCGTCGGCATGTACAGCGTGAGTTCGAGCGCCAACGAGATCCTGATCATGGGTATCTTCGGCGTCATCGGCTACCTGTTGCGCAAGGCCAAGTTCCCCACCGCGCCGCTGCTGCTGGCGACGGTGCTGGGCGACCGGATGGAGGTATCGCTGCGTCGCGCCCTGACGATCTCCGATGGCGACTGGTGGATCCTGCTGCAGGGCGGGATGTCGCGTATGTTCCTCGGCGCGGTCGTGCTGCTGGCGGTGCTGCAGGCTGCCGCCTGGTGGTTCGGTTTCCGGCGTCGGATGCTGGAGAACGAGGCCAACCTTCAATGACGAAACAGGGAGGCGAGCGTATGCGCAAGAAGCGACGGGTGAGAGCGCTGCCGGCCGCGCCCGGCATCCCCATTGCGCGGGCGACCCGGGGCCGGAAGGTCGGCTGCGCGGCGTTCCGGGAGATCGCCGGCCTTGAGTCCTGCCGCGAGCGGGAGAGAAAATATGGCCTCTGATCCGGTCCGCCTGGAACTGGTCAAGAACGCCATCGGCTCGGTGGTCGACGAGATGGTGTTGACGGTGATCCGTATCGCCTACTCGTCGATCATGAAGGACACGATGGATCTGTCCAGCGCGTTTTGCGACCGCAAGGGCCGCCTCATCGCGCAGGGACTGAGCGTGGCCCTGCATCTGGGTTCGATCCCGGACGCGATGGACGCGGTGCTCGCCAAGTACGGCGACACCCTGCAATGCGGAGACATCGTGGTGCTGAACGACCCCTACCAGGGGGGCATGCATTTGCCCGACATCTTCATGTTCAAGCCGGTGTATATCGGCAGTCATCTGCTGGGCTACGCCGTGCTGGTGGCGCACCACAATGACATGGGCGGGCGCGTGCCGGGCTCCAGCGCCGCCGATTCGACCGAAATCTTCCAGGAAGGCCTGCGCATTCCGATCCTCAAGCTCTACGAGCGTGGCGTGGCCAACCAGACCCTGCTGGACATGATTGCCATCAATGTGCGCATTCCCGACGTGGTGCTGGGCGATCTGCAGGCCCAGGCCGCAGCCTGCCGCATAGCCGAGCGCGGCATGGAAGATCTGGCCGCGCGCTGGGGGGTGGCCGATCTGGAGCGGTATTTCGACGAGTTGCTGGATTACAGCGAGCGCGAGGCGCGTCGCACGATTCGTTCGATCCCGCCGGGCGTCTATCGTTTCACCGATTACCTGGACGATGACGGCGTCAACATGGGCCAGCCGGTGAAGATCGTTGTCGCCGTGCATGTGGAGGGCGATGAATTGACGGTCGATCTGGAAGGCACGGCACCCCAGGTGCGCGGCGCCATCAACTCGACCTTGTCCTTCGTCAAGTCCTCGGTGTATTTCGCCGTGCGCTCGATCATGGATTCGGACGCGCCCAACAATGCCGGGTTCTTCCGCGCCATCCATATCAAGGCTCCGCTGGGCACACTGGTCAATCCCAAACCACCCGGCGCGGTAGCGGCGCGCGGCATCACCGGCTTCAGGCTGATTGACGCCATGTACGGCGCGCTGGCGCAGGCCATTCCAGGGCGCATCCGCGGCGCCGGCGAAGGCGGCACCACCAGCTACAGCTTTGGCTGCTACGACGAGCAGGGCCGCTTCTCCTTGTTTCGGGAGGCCGTCATGGGCGCCTGGGGCGCGGGCCTGCAGCGCGAGGGCATCGACGGCGTGGCCAACGGCGCTGCCAACATCAGCAATGCGCCGATCGAGATGGTGGAGAACCAGGCGCCGATCCGCGTCGAGGAATACCAGCTGGTGCCCGACAGCGGCGGCCCTGGGCAATGGCGCGGCGGCATGTCGGTGGCGCGCCAGCTGCGCTTTCTTGGCGCTCGCGCGACCCTGCAATTACGCTCGGACCGGCGCGACCACCCGCCCTATGGGCTGGTTGGCGGCGGGACTGGCCAGCCGTCGAACAACCAGCTTGACGACGCCGGCACCTGGACCCAGCTGCCGACTAAATTCACGCGTCCTCTGGCCGGTGGTCAGGCGGTGCGCCACACAACAGCAGGCGCGGGCGGATATGGCGATCCTCTAATGCGCGATCCCGCGGCGGTGCTCAAAGACGTGCGCGACGGCCGCGTCACACCTGGGGGCGCGCAGCGCGACTACGGCGTGGTGGTGCTGGCGGCGCCCTGGCGCGTGGACGTCCAGGCCACGGCGGCGCTGCGGACCAAGCGCGGCGCGCCAAGGGAAGCGGCAGCGTGAGCGTGCAGGCTCGAGCGCAGTCTGCAAGTGCGCAACAGGCGTTGCGGGTGGGCGTGGACATTGGCGGCACCTTTACCGATCTGGTGTTCGTGCGTCCCGACGGCAAGCTGGACCGGCGCAAGCGCCCGTCCACACCTGCCGACTACACCCTGGCCATCGTCCAGGGCATCTTTGACTACTGCGCCGAGGCCGGATTGCCGCCGAACGAGGTGGCGGAGGTGGTGCATGCCACCACGGTGGCGACCAACGCCATCCTGGAGCGCAAGGGCGCTCTCACCGGATTGCTCACCACCGAAGGCTTTCGCGACGTGCTCGAGTTGCGGCGCACGCGCATTCCCTTCGCCTACGACCTGCAATGGAACAAACCCGAACCCCTGGTCGAGCGCCATCTGCGCCTGGGCGTGCGCGAACGCATGGACGCGCGCGGCAATGTGCTGCAAGCGCTGGACATGGCGAGCCTGGACGCGGCCATCGACGAATTGGCCGCCGCCCGGATAGAGTCGGTGGCCGTGTGCTTCCTGCATTCCTACCGCAACGCAAGCCATGAACAGCTGGTCGGGGCGCGCCTGCGCGAGCGCCTGCCGGGTGTCTATGTGTCGCTCTCGGCCGACGTGCTGCCCGAGATGCTGGAGTTCGAACGCACCAGCACCACCGTGGTCAACGCCTATGTCGCGCCGCTGATCGCGCGCTATCTCGATCGGCTGCGCGGCGCGTTGGCCGAACGCCAGGTGCGCGCGCCGATCCTGGTGATGCAGTCCAATGGCGGACTCATCAGCGCGCCGGCGGCAGCGGCGCGCCCGGTGACCATCATCGAGTCCGGTCCTGCGGCAGGTGTGGTGGCGGCGCAGCGTGTCGCCGCGCGCTGCGACTATTCGGACGTGATCACGCTGGACATGGGCGGCACCACCACCAAGGCCTCGATCATCGAGCGCGGCGAAATCCTGCGCGGCATCGAGTACGAAGTCGGTTCCGCGGTTTCCGTCAGCAGTCGCCTGATGCGCGGTAACGGCTATCTGTTGCGCATTCCGGTGATTGACATCTCCGAGGTCGGCGCGGGCGGCGGCAGCATCGCCGCCATCGACGCGGGTGGTTCCCTGCGCGTGGGCCCGCGCAGCGCCGGCGCGGTGCCGGGGCCGGCCTGCTACGGGCAGGGCAATGACCGGCCCACGGTGACCGACGCCAACCTGCTGCTCGGCTACATCAGTGAGGATTCGCTGGCCGGCGGATCGATGCGGGTGGACGCAAAACTGGCCGAGGCGGCAGTGCGCCGCCATGTCAGCGAGCCCTCCGGACTGTCGCTGCTGGAGGCGGCTTACGGCATCCACGCCGTGGCCAACTCGAACATGGTGCGCGCCATCAAATCGGTCTCGGTCGAGCGCGGACGCGACCCGGCCGGCTTTGTCATGATGGCCTTTGGCGGCGCCGGCCCGATCCATGCGGTGGGCGTGGCGGCAACCCTGGGCATCAAGACCCTGCTGATTCCGCCGGCGCCCGGCGTGTTCAGCGCCGAAGGCCTGCTGCATGCCGAAATCGAACACCACGCCGCGCGCACCGTGTTGGTCGGCACGCGCGATGCGGATCTGGCTCCGGTCGAGGCGGCCTTGGAGGAGATGCGCAATCATCTGCTGTCGCGCGTCGCGGACGAAGGACTGGACCCGGGCAGCGCGCAAATCTCGCGTCATGCCGACCTGCGCTATCGCGGCCAGTCCTCCGAGTTGACCGTTCCCATTCCCGATGGCCTGCTCAGCGAGGCGGTCCTGCGTGCCGCCGAGGAAGGCTTCGAGCGCGAGTTCGAGCGCACCTACGGCCATCGAGGCGATACCAAGGTCTTCGAACTGGTGACCGTGCGCCTGGTGCTGCGCGCGCCGCGCCCGATGGCGCATGGCACCGATTGGGCGGCCGAAGCGCATGCCCCACAGAGGCAGCGCAACGTCTACTTTGGTCCCGAGCATGGCGAATTGAACGTGCCGGTGCTGTCGCGGCCTGCACTCACGTCCAGGCCGCGCGCGGGGCCGCTGCTGGTTCAGGAATACGACACGACCATCGTCGTGCCGCCCGCCTGCGAAGCGAGCCTCGATCCCCACGGCAACGTCGTGATCGCCATTGGCACCGCAGCTGTGAAATCAACGTAACGAGGACCCAACCGATGAAATTCTCGGACCACAGCACCCACACGGACAAGCGCAGGCTATACCGGCGTCTGATGAACGACCCCCAACTTCTCGTGCTGCCGGGGGTGTTCGACGGTTTCAGCACCCGCCTGGTGGAGCAGGCGGGTTACCAGGCCGCGTTCATCACCGGTTCGGGCGTCAGCGAGTCGACCATGGGCTGGACCGATGTCGGCATCATGGGTTTTCGCGAGAATCTGGACGCCTGCCGCCATCTTGCCGCCTGCACCAGCATGGCTCTGTTCGGCGACGCCGACACCGGTTACGGCAACGCCGTCAACGTATTCTTTACCATTCGCGGTTTCGAGGACGCGGGCCTGGCCGGCGCGATGATCGAGGACCAGGTCTGGCCCAAGCGCTGCGGACACATGAAAGGCAAGGAAGTCATCTCGCTGGAGGAAGGTGTGGAGAAAATACGTGCCGCGGCGGAGGCCAGGCGCGACCCGGAGTTCGTCATCAAATCGCGCACCGACACCTTGGCCACCCATGGTCTGGCCGAGGTCATCAAGCGCCTGAACCATTACGCCGATGCCGGCGCCGACCTTCTGTTCGCCGACGCCCTCATGAGTGCCGATGAAATTGCTGACGTGGCCAGGAACGTCTCCAAACCGCTGTGCGTGAACATGGGCTTTGGCATCCGCACGCGCTCGACCACGCCGTTGCTGTCGCCGCGTCAGATGGAAGACCTGGGCGTGGCGGTGGCGATTTACCCGCGCCTGCTGACCTCCTGCGCGATACGGGGCATGCTTAACGGCTTGGCGGTCTTGCGCGAGACCGTGACCACGGGCAAGGTGATCGAGCGGCCTGAATTGGCGGTGAGCTTCGAAGAACTGAACAGTCTGGTCGGCCTGGACGAAGTGCAGGAACTGGAACAGAGATTCCTGACCGAGGAGCAGCGCGCACGCAAGTACGGCGCCGCGCCGCGCGCGCAATAAGCCGGGCGGTCGACGGCGCGAGCTGCCGGAGCACATGGTGCCGGCGGCAGACTACAGTGGCGCCGGCGTCAGACTACAGTGGCGCCGGCGGCAGACTGCAGTGGTAAGAAGCGCGCTTCGAACCTGAGACGGGCCTGCGCCCTTTGCGCGACATGAATTCAAGAATGCCCTTGAAGCGTCATCTGGAACGTGAATGCCGAGGAACTGGGCGGCCTCACGCCGCTCCAGATCGCGCGCGACAATGGCGACCGGGAACTCGATACGCTGCTCGCCTCGCGCGGCGGGCACTGACTCCGGCGGTTTCAGCGCATTGGCAAATCCCGGTATCTCCTGGCCCGGTAGTCCGAACTGCAGGGGCGGCCGGCAAAGTTATACTAAACGGATTATGAATCTAGTATAACCGCAGGCAACCCGTGGACTCCAAGTTATACTAGCGAAATAGATAAGTTAGTATAACCACCATGGCCCGATACACGCCGCTTTCGCTTACCGCGCAGACCGCCTACGCGCAGTTGTTCGACGCCGCATTGGGAGCGGACATGGCGCGGACGGTTGCGAATCTGCGCGGATCATTCGCGAAAAAGAAAATAAAAGGCCGTGACTATTGGTACTTCCAGTACACGGATCTCGGCAGAAAGCTGCGCCAGATTTACGTGGGGCCGGATTCCGACGAGATACGCTCCCTCGCGCAGCAGTCCAGAGCCCGCGAGACCGGAGCGCTTGCCCCGCTGTCGCGCTCCGCGATCGCCCTGGGCTGCACGCCGGTGCTGGCGCAGCACTATCGCGTGATCCGCCGGCTGTCCGATTACGGCTTCTTCAAAGCCGGCGGCGTGCTCGTCGGCACGCATGCGTTTCTCGCCTACGGCAACATGCTGGGCGTGCGCTGGGGCGAGGCTTCAAGAACGCAGGACATGGACTTCGCGCATGCAGGCAAGAATCTGGCGCTTGCCCTGCCGGCCAACGTCAGCATTGATACGCACGCAGCGATCAACTCGTTGCAAATGGGATTGCTGCCGATGGCGGGACTCCTGAACAAGGCGGGTGCGACGTACTTGAACCCGAAGAACCCGGAGTTTCGCCTGGACTTTCTGACGACTTTGCATCGCGGCGGCGAAAAACCTTACGAGCATCCGCAACTTGGCGTAGCCCTGCAACCGCTCAAGTTCATGGAGTACTCGCTTGAACACGTCGTGCAGGCTGCGCTTTTCTGCGCAGAAGGGGCGGTCATCGTCAGCGTCCCGCACCCGGCGCGCTACGCGTTGCACAAGCTGCTCGTTTATGGGGAGCGCAAGGGCTCCTATTTGCAAAAATCCGGCAAGGACCTCGATCAGGCCGCGGCGCTGCTTGCGTTCTTCAAGGAGCACCGCGCGTGGGAAATCGACGAGGCGTGGGCCGATCTCATACGCCGCGGCCCGGGCTGGCGCACGCGCGCGAAGCACGCTCTTGCGCCCCTTGCGAAGGCGATCCCGGAACTCGATGTTCAACACTGGCTGGCGATACCGAAGAAGCGATCAACTGCTTAACGTCATCCAGAAACCCGGTGAAGCAATCAACAGGGCCTTTTCATTGCGGGTGAATACGGGAGACTCTCTGACACATGTCTGGTCCAGATTGCGTTGGAGGTCGGCGGGTGAGACTTCACGCTAGCAGTGAACGCCGCAATATTTTATAACATTGTATCGGAAGAGTGCCGTATATACGGACTTGTACGGGATATTCCTATGCCGTTTTTGATAATTATTAGGAAGATGCAAGCGTTGTGGGGACGACCAATAACACGCGGTGGATGTCTCAATAAAGTGTCGGATGGGTACCAGCCGTGGGGGAAATTACTGCAAGCGCGAGCGAAAGCTCGCCAGATTTAATTTTGCAGCACGGTTTTCGCTGCGAAATTGAATCTGTTGTAGCTCCCTCTCTCACCCCGGATTGCTACACTCATATGTTGTTGTTCAGCGCGCGCGGCTGGGTTGTAGCTCCCTCTCTCACCCCGGATTGCTACACTTACGCAGACGCCATCAAAGCCGCCGACGCCGTTGTAGCTCCCTCTCTCACCCCGGATTGCTACACTCGCGCAGCCTCATCCCAGGTAGTCGAAATGGTTGTAGCTCCCTCTCTCACCCCGGATTGCTACACTGAGCCGATCGAACCCGCGCGGCCCATCATTGTTGTAGCTCCCTCTCTCACCCCGGATTGCTACACTCGATTCTTCCGAGCGGCCCCGTGTAGGCCCGTTGTAGCTCCCTCTCTCACCCCGGATTGCTACACTCCCTACTTCATTCGTCCACGCATTGCTTCCGTTGTAGCTCCCTCTCTCACCCCGGATTGCTACACTTGCCCGCCAGGTCCGCGCACATAGACCATTGTTGTAGCTCCCTCTCTCACCCCGGATTGCTACACTGGGTTGTACGGGATAGCTAGTGCCGCCGCAGTTGTAGCTCCCTCTCTCACCCCGGATTGCTACACTTGCGGCGGCTGAATTGGCGGCGGAGGCTGTGTTGTAGCTCCCTCTCTCACCCCGGATTGCTACACTCACGAGCATTTCGCCATTGGCGGTAGTTTTGTTGTAGCTCCCTCTCTCACCCCGGATTGCTACACTCGAGGATGGCCTGTGGCCGATGGAAGGGTTGTTGTAGCTCCCTCTCTCACCCCGGATTGCTACACTTGCCGGTAGGTCGCGGATGTCGCCCTTGATGTTGTAGCTCCCTCTCTCACCCCGGATTGCTACACTCGACCCGCAGGAGATGGCGCAGGCGGCTGAGTTGTAGCTCCCTCTCTCACCCCGGATTGCTACACTCTCGGCTGGCACTGGCCCGGCGTGGGCCTCGTTGTAGCTCCCTCTCTCACCCCGGATTGCTACACTATGAATGCGCCTGTGCCTCTTACTACCGTTGTTGTAGCTCCCTCTCTCACCCCGGATTGCTACACTCCATGCCAGAATCATTCCACGACGAGCATCGTTGTAGCTCCCTCTCTCACCCCGGATTGCTACACTTGGGCGTGGTCCCGCAGTCGAAGATACCGGGTTGTAGCTCCCTCTCTCACCCCGGATTGCTACACTTGAAATTCAAATTGCTGGATGATGAAAAGTGTTGTAGCTCCCTCTCTCACCCCGGATTGCTACACTCATATGTTGTTGTTCACTGCGTCAGGATGGGTTGTAGCTCCCTCTCTCACCCCGGATTGCTACACTCTCGCGGGCCCGTGGCACATCGGAGTTCACGTTGTAGCTCCCTCTCTCACCCCGGATTGCTACACTCAGCGCGTGACGAGGGCGGCGATATTGGAAGTTGTAGCTCCCTCTCTCACCCCGGATTGCTACACTCTCGGCTGGCACTGGCCCGGCGTGGGCCTCGTTGTAGCTCCCTCTCTCACCCCGGATTGCTACACTGCACAGCGAAGGCGATCGCGGCAACGCCGGGGTTGTAGCTCCCTCTCTCACCCCGGATTGCTACACTGGTGGGAATGTGGATAACTCTGCACCAGAGGTTGTAGCTCCCTCTCTCACCCCGGATTGCTACACTAATGCGCCAGTGGCACTGACCCCTTATCTGGTTGTAGCTCCCTCTCTCACCCCGGATTGCTACACTCTCGGCTGGCACTGGCCCGGCGTGGGCCTCGTTGTAGCTCCCTCTCTCACCCCGGATTGCTACACTAATCGGCAATTGCGCTACGCCGCGCCGATGGTTGTAGCTCCCTCTCTCACCCCGGATTGCTACACTGATCTTGCGTGCGGATATGGCTCCGTTAGAGTTGTAGCTCCCTCTCTCACCCCGGATTGCTACACTAAGTCCCACGGTGATGTCGTCATGTCCATCGTTGTAGCTCCCTCTCTCACCCCGGATTGCTACACTAATTCATGACTGCAGGCGGCGACCAAGACCGTTGTAGCTCCCTCTCTCACCCCGGATTGCTACACTCAATTCCTGCAAATAGTCCCGCGACGGGACGTTGTAGCTCCCTCTCTCACCCCGGATTGCTACACTCGCGGCCGCAGCCTCGCCGTAATTGACGAGGTTGTAGCTCCCTCTCTCACCCCGGATTGCTACACTTCCGAGCAGGTTGATGACGCCCGGGCCGCTGTTGTAGCTCCCTCTCTCACCCCGGATTGCTACACTCAATACGGCGCAATACCCCCTTGTATGCGGGGTTGTAGCTCCCTCTCTCACCCCGGATTGCTACACTGTGGACCACCGAGACACTGACGCCGAGGTTGTTGTAGCTCCCTCTCTCACCCCGGATTGCTACACTTACTGCGCAGTTGGCAGCCTTTGAAAATGAGTTGTAGCTCCCTCTCTCACCCCGGATTGCTACACTACTGCATTTAGCGCAACGCGCCTTCAATACGTTGTAGCTCCCTCTCTCACCCCGGATTGCTACACTATCTTGGCTTAGGTATGAGAATGATCTTGTGTTGTAGCTCCCTCTCTCACCCCGGATTGCTACACTAATGAACGTCATAAGGAGTACGCATAATGGGTTGTAGCTCCCTCTCTCACCCCGGATTGCTACACTCGACCTTGTGGAAAACCCCGTCCAGCCTAGGCTGGACGGGGTTCGTCCATGAAAAATTTCACCTCAAAACAAGAGCATCTGATTGGCTTTGACCGCTTTTTCCTGAAATAGCGGCAGTCCGACCAGGAGTTTCGTACCCGCATACTGCTTCTCGGTAACGGTCAGGCAACGAACCGATCCGTTCGGCGGTAAATTGTCAATCAGGCGTTTCATGTGCTTTTGCTCGGCGTCGCTGCCGTTGAGGATTCGCCCGTACACCGAAAATTGAATCATGTCGAAGCCGTCATTGATGAGAAAGCGACGGAATACTGTGTAAGCGCGGCGGTCGGCGCGAGTACCGACCGGGAGGTCGAAGAATACGAGCAGGCGCATGTGCCGTCGCGTCCCAATTCCCACGCTTCACGACTCGCGAAGATGCTGGCGCAATCCGATGAGTGTGGGCAGTTCCAGCAGACTTTCGGATCCACCGTCGTAAATGCGAGCAAGACTTTCAACGGCTTGTTCGATAGCGTCCAGGGCGGACATGACCCCTCGGGGCATCGCCATATCCACGTTGAGTAACGCAACCAGCGCTGCCTTATCAGCGGGCTGCAGCTCGGCGACATCTGCCATCCGATGTCTTACGACAAAGAGATCGACGAGCGGACGAAAAGGCTCGATCAGGTCATCGGCAAGGTTGAAGGCGTTTTGCTCGCTGGCGTGAAAGAGTCCGATCGAAGGCAGCAGACCGTGCGCAACGAGACCACGCGCAATAGTGCCGCGCAGCACCGCATACCCGTAGTCCAGCGCTGCGTTTACCCAGCGCTCATCCCCTCGGCGAAATGCTTTTCCGAAAATCCTCGGGAAGTAAAATGCAGCAGCCTGGCCTTCCAGATTCTCGTTGTCGCCCGAGCGGACGCGGCGTGCATAGGACTCCAGTCTGTCCTCTCCTTCCACATCCGCCAGTTTCATGCATGCTGCCTGATTGGCGATCTTGCGGCGCACGATGGTTGCCCAAGTCTGTTTCGCCAGCGGGCGTGGCAGATCCAGCTGTAAGCGCATCCATCGCGTTGCTCGCGAATGAGAAAGAAAAGGCAGGAACACGCCACTGGGATGATGTGTATCGCTGGTGGCGAACAGACTGATTCCATATTCGCCGCAGGCAGAAAGCACCGGATGTGTGAGCGTAATCTCGCGATGGTTCAGCATGATTACCGCGATGTCTTCGAACGGAACGAAGGCCGTTTCTTCTTGCACGATCGCCAGCGAATAGTGCTCTCGCCGCAGTTTCGCAGGCCGCGAGATCATTACGCTACGCCAGACCACGGCGGCGCTCCGGTCGGGCGGGGAATACGTTGCCTAGAACATCGACATGGAATTTCTCAAGGGATAGAGCGGTTTTTACGCCGATACCTTCGATCATTCCTTCCTTACCCACTTGCTGGTTGCGGTCATGGGCCCAGATATTGATGTTCCCAGTCCCGCGGTGACAACTTGAGTAGTAGCCAAGAATGGGTGTCTTACCTTTTTGGCTTACGCGCACCAAATCATTCGGATACAGAGAGAAGCACCACGCATAGCTGTCGTCGATCAGTGTCCAGATTTCTTCGTCCTTGAACGCAATAATCGCCCGATTCGGCAGCCCCTTTACGCGGTGATGCACATACACCGGCACTAAGTGGAACCTGTCATCTTTGGTGAATACATCGACCCGCAGCATGCTGTCGTTTTTCGAGATGCCGCCGCGGACAGATATTCCAGAAAGTTTGTCGATCACCTGAGTGACGGTGCGCACGATTGGGCCGGTGGGATTGCCGTCTCTATCTGGTTTATGTAACGGATTGCTGGCAGGGAAAGCCTTGTCGCCTTTGCCGGCATTGGCCTCAAGTCGCGCACGGATAGCGGCGTACAGCTTCTCGTTACGATGCGGGTCTATTAGGCTGTCAAGGTCTTTTAGTGTCAGGCTGGTAAGCGGTTTCTTCTGCGTTACTCCACCTTGCGCTTTGAGCCGTTCCGGCTGCCCGTAAATTGTGTCCTTGTGTGCCGCGCCGCTGTTGCGCCGTTGCGGTGCGCGCGAGACAAACAGTGGCTGGACCACATTCAACTCATCGGCGGGGTAATTGCCCAACATCTCCAGTTCCGCTCGCATTCGCATTGGGTCATCGACGTTCAAGCGAACTTCAAGTTCCTGACGGAAGTGTGGCCAGGGATCGGGGAAGTGCTGGCGTAATTGCTGGAACATCGCGGGGTTTACGATTTCTCCGGTCTCCAGGTCGACGAAGCCCTCGTGCACCTGCTTGAGTTCCTTGCGACGGGCGTAGTCCGACAGGCGTTTGACCATGCTGTGGCTGCAAGCCGCGACCACCGTGGCATCGAGGGCGTGATGGCGGTCGCTGTCGCCGCGCACTTTTATCAGCCCCCAGCGGGCGCGAAGAAATGACGTGAGTTGGCCGCTGACCACGACACAGCGCTTCGTCTCGCTGCTGTCGGCGAGCTTCAGGTACTGCTCAACATAGTTATTGAAAAATCGGCAGATATAGCGGGTGTCATTTAGGTTGCGTTCCCTGAACTCCGCTGATTCCTTCTCACCAAAATCCTTGCGCAGCAATCGGCTGCGTTTGGCCAGGCGGTAGGCCTTGTTCGACTCGACAAAGGCAACGAATTGGCGCCAGCGCGGACCGTCACTGGATCCATCCAGATATTCGTAGGGCGTGCGGTTGCCTTTGTCGCGATTTTCCTTGGCATGGACCAGCGCCTTGTTGTTCTTGCTGTCGTCAAAACTCCGTGAGTACGGCAGCGCATGATCGATTTCGACGTAACCGGGTTCCAGCAGTCGGCCGAGGTCAATCGGTTCGATGGAGTAGGCGCACTTGCATTGCTGTTCCCGATAGAGCCGCCATTTCTCGAATTCCACGCCTTTGGGCAACTGACCGAAATGCTCGGCAAACCTCGCTTTGTCTTTTTCGTTCTGCTCCCGATATTCGGCTTGATCCTTCACGATTTTCTTGCGTTCGTCGAATGGCTTCGATAGGTCCCGCGCCAATTCGATGTGCACGGCACCAGGCGCGCCGTAATGGCGCACGAGTGCATTGACAACCTTGCGTGCCTGATTGAGCGCGCGCATCACGACAGGGTTGCGAGGGACGTCCATATCCTCGCTGAACACCATGCGCCCGTCCTTGTCACGGCCGGAGTACAGCGGCGGAAGATATTTGTGCTCGCCTTCCCCGACCACATGCAACTGGCTGTGATGATAGCCGGCTTGTTCGCACGCTTCGTCGTAGCGAAGCCCGGTCTCCATGTGCGGGACGATTTTTCGCAGCGCTTTCAGCGACAAGGCGTGAAATTTTTCGAATCGGATGCCTAGCAGGGCATCGATCATCACTCCCGCGCCAGGCAAAGTCAGCTTGCCTAGCTCAGTAACCACCTCTTCATCTTCCTTGTAGACGCTGAGCACCCACGCAATCTGATCAAGCAGCTCCGCCCGTCCATCGATTGCGGCGCCGGCCATTCCCTCCCATTCGGTTTCCAACCCGGCCTTCTTCAGCGTCGAGCGTATTTCCTGCCAAGCTGGGAGTTTCACCAGTGCTGCCGTTTCAGGGTCCTTCGCCTTGCCCTCCGCTTGCTGGGACGCGCTGGGATACGGCAGGCCGGGAAACCGAAACGACTCGGGCAGACGCCCGGCCTTGACCAGGGCGCTGCGCAACTGCTTGTAGGTGAAATCACCAATTTGCGAATACGGCAGCGGCAATGCGATTCTGCGCTCTTCCTCGTCCAACGGCCGAGTGCGGCCGTCCACGACAACGCGCAGATTGTTGAGCCGCGTCAACCAGACGTGGCGTTCGGCTGTGAAGCTGGCTTTGGGTGCGCGGTACTCGCCCTTCTCGAGAGTACATTTGCCTATCATTTTCAAGAGGTCGTTTCCCGCCAGCGCCGGCTTTTGTAACCAGAACAGTCCGCTTTTGCGGCCACCGTTTCCAAGGATGGCTGCCTCAAGCGCCGGTTCGGCGTGGGGGTTACCCAATTCACGTTGCTTCCTGAACAGCAGCGCCAGTTCTTTACCCAACAAGACGCGGGACAGAGCCTTGCCGTAATCGCCCTGTTTGTTTCGCTGAGCATCGGGGAACTCGGCCAGTACCATTTCCGCCGCGCTGCGGTATTGCTTCTCTTGCATCAGCTTGGCGGTGCCCGCGAGACCTTGCTTGACTTTGCCACCTTCGCTTTTGGTGTCTGCCTCCGCTTTTTTCTCTTCGGCGCGGCTCGTCCAGTGGAAGCCCCGGTGTTTGCACAGGTGGTAGAGCGTCCTCGCCCATTCTTCGGCGTTCAACTGGCGATCGAGTCCTTCCTTCCGCAGTTGCCAGAGTGAATGTGGGAAAGGGTGTTGCGGCTGAAACAATCGTGGATCGTCGATAACGCCTTGGCGTTTTAGCAGGCGAGCCAGCTTAGTCAGCCGCCAGGCGCGGCGGCGCAAGCGACGGCGCGCCAGGCGTGCGGTGCGTCGAACCAAATTGAGGGAATCACCTTCCTTGGCTGTCTCGGCTTTGTCGAATGCACGTACGCCGAGCGCAATGATTCTGTCCGGGGCGAGTACTGCCCATCCTACGGATGCAATGCCGATATCCAGACCAAACGTGGGCGAGCCGGCCGATGCTGACTTGACGGACATGAATTCCTCCCTATACTGGAAACTGTTGCAGCAATCCGGGGTGAGAGCCGTTGCTACAATAAGGCTTAGTCGAAAGATTAAGCTGTATCCAAAAACCCGGTGGAGCAATCCACCGGGTTTTTTCATGCACGGGTGAATCCGGCTAACTCTGAGACTCGTGTCTGGTTATGACCTTGCGCGCGCCCGATGCTGAGGATGGGGGCGCAGATAATTGACAACTTTACTTCACTAATGTCCCCATAGTGCGGACTATTACAGCCGAATGCTATATATTTTTCAGTATTTTTATGAAGGCATTCGGGCACTGTCACCCTGTTCTCCGGCCCTATTCCGCCTGTATCCCCGCGTCCTTCACCACCCGTCCCCACATGGCCAGTTCCTGCTCGATGTACTTGCCCAGCGCTTCACTGGTCGAAGGCTGCGCTTCCATGCCGTGGGTGAACAACTGCTCGCGCACTTCGGGTGCGCCGAGCACGCGCATGAATTCGCGGTTGAGGCGCTCGATCACCTCGCGCGGCGTCCTGGAGGGCGCGACATAGGCATACCAGTTGGACGCTTCGTAGCCTGGGTAGCCCGATTCGGCAACCGTCGGCACGCCGGGAAAAAACGCCGAGCGCGTCGCGCCGGTGGTGGCGATCGCGCGGATCTTGCCCGCCTTGACGTGCGGCACCGCGGAGGGCGCGGAGGCGAACACCGACGGAATCTGTCCGCCCAGCAGGTCGCTCATCGCCGGCCCGCCGCCCTTGTAGGGGACGTGGACCAGGTCCGCTTTCGCCATCTGCTTCAGCAATTCTCCCGCCAGGTGGCCGGCGCCGCCCACGCCCGAGGTACCGTAGGTCATGGTACCCGGCCTGGCATTGGCGAGTTTCAGGTAGTCCGCGAGCGTGCTCGCGGGCACCGAGGGGTGCACCACCAACACGTTGGCGAACACCACCGCCATGCTGACAGGCGCGAGGTCGCGCTGCGGGTTGTAGGGCAACTTGCTGTTGAGGTGTGGCGCCACGGCGAGCGAACCGACATTGGCCAGCAGTATGGTGTGGCCGTCGGGAACGGCTCGGGCCACCTGATCGGCGGCGATGTTGCCGCCCGCGCCGGCGCGGTTCTCCACCAGCACCTGCTGGCCGAGGTTGACGCCCAGCTTGCGCGCGATGATTCGCGCCGCGATGTCGGTGCCGCCGCCGGGGGCAAATCCCACCACCATGGTCACCTGGCGTGACGGATACACCAGCTGCGCCATCGCTGCGGGGGCGGCGAGCGCAAGACATACAGCGAACACGTGTCGTCTGTATCCGGGCATGGTCTCCTCCTTGCCGTTGCGTGCCTTGAAACAGGCCGTGAGTTGCCGCATGCTCGCCTGCGTTACTTCCCCTGGAACACCGGCTTGCGCTTTTCCATGAAGGCGCGCCGACCTTCGATGTAATCCTGGCTGGCGAAGCATTCCTTCACGAGGGCGGTGCATGCGGCCTCATTCAGCGACGCCTCGCCCGCCTTCTGGATTTCACGGATGATGCGCTTGCTGTTGCGCATGGTGAGCGGCGCATTGGCCGCCATCATCGCGCAGTACTCCGCCACCAGGGGCCCCAGGCCCGCCATCGGCACGACGCGATGCACCAGTCCCATGGCAAGCGCTTCTTCGGCGGCGAACTGGCGCCCGGTGATCAGTATTTCTCGCGCATTCGCGTGGCCGACCGTATCCACCAGGTTCTTGGTGGATGACACCCTGTAACCCAGGCCGAGTCTGGCGGCCGGCACCCCCAGCTTCGCGTCGTCGGCGGCGAGGCGCAGGTCGCAGGAGAGGGCGATGTTGACGCCGGCTCCCAGGCAGTAACCGTGGATCATGGCGATGGTGGGCTTGTCGTAGGTGAGGAGGCGCTCCTGCGCGCCTTCGGCGATCTCCTCGTAGCGCTGCACGCCGGCGGTGCTGGAGCGGTCCTTCTCGTACTGCGAAACGTCGGCGCCGGAAACGAACGCCTTGTCGCCGCTGCCGCCCAGCACTACCACGCGTATCGCCGGGTCGCGCTCGAAAGCGTCCAGCACTTGCGGGATGGCCTCCCACATGTCGATCGAAATGGCGTTGCGGCGCGCCGGATTGTTGAAGGTGAGCCAGCCGATCGCGCCCTGCTTCTCGGCGATGAGGCGTTCTGTCAGCGTGCCGGCGGCAAACAGCGGTTCACGCGCGGGATGGGTGGCGGAGGCGGGGGATTCGGTGGTCATGCGCCTGGCTCGGGAGTGGGCGGAAAGCGGATTGTACGGGCGCGTGCGAAATGTTGGGGGGCGGCCGCGCAGTCCGAACCGGGCGCTGCGATACACTCCGCATCTCCATGACTTTCACTCGCGTACCGTGAGTGGCATGCTCGTCTTCGATGAGCTTGCCATGGCGCGCGTTGAGATCAAGCGCCGCGCCGCCCTCGCGAGCCATACCGGCACACTGCGGGCCGGCAGATCTGATGTAGAGTGGCACGAACTTTTTCTTCGATGGGAGGGGACGCACCATGATCCGCACGCGCTCGCTGCAGGCCACGCTCTTCGCAGCGCTGGTCTTCACTGCCGGTTTCGCGCAGCCGCAATCTTTTCCATCCAAGCCGGTGAAGCTCATCGTTGCGACCACCGCGGGCGGGCTCACCGATACCGTGACCCGGGCGCTTGCTTTGGAACTCACCAAGGCATGGGG
>SHXF01000003.1 GCA_009693435.1 Betaproteobacteria bacterium
CTGCACCAGAGTCCCCTCGAACAATTCTCCGCTTTCGCTTGTCATCTCGATTCCATCTCGCGTTGTCATAGCTCTCTTAACGTACCAGCGCTCTAACCGTGGACCAGGTAGTACGGATATTTTTATAATTTTTCACAGGCTCTGAGCCCTCGCGGATTGCGTGGGCATTGTCGAAGCCAAGCAGGCGCGCGCCGCGTTCATCGTGCAGTGTTAGCGAATAGATCAGTCCATGCGGGCGTTGCGCAGTTACCGATACCTCTTTTACGTCGAACTTGACCCATAGCGTCCCTTCCTCGTCGGCAAAGAACGTTTCTCCATCGAGTATCAGGAGTGCATCGAGACCCGCATCGCGGCGTGACATATCGTTAAGTTATCATCCGATGATAACCAAGTCAATCCTGGTCACCGTGGCATACGCCGACAGTGTCGAGGAATGTTATTCTGCCCTCGTCATCACTATCACTCGGCAGGTACAGGAGAAGCGCAATGCCCGGTTTGAACGAACTCGTCGCCATCGACGTCCACAGCCACATCGTCCCGGAAAAATTCCCCGCCTACATTGGCTCGGGCAAGGACATTCCGTGGCCTTCGATGGCGCCGGCGCATGCCTGTCATTGCCACGTGATCATCAACGGCAAAAACTACCGCACCGTGCACCAGGCCTGCTGGATGCCCGACGAGCGGGTGCAGCACATGGACCGCAACCGCATCGGCGTGCAGTGCCTGTCGCCGATGCCGGAACTGCTGTCCTACTGGCTGCCGGCGAACGATGCGCAGGTGCTGATCCGTTATATCAACGACGAGATCGCGAAAATGGTGGTGCGCCATCCGGCGCGATTCACCGGCCTGGGCGCGGTGCCGCTGCAGGACATGGATCTCGCGCTGCGCGAACTCGAATACGTGGTGAATGAGCTGAAATTCCCCGGTGTGGAAATCGCCAGCCACGTCAACGGCACCTCCATCGGCGATGCGAAGTTCGAACCGTTCTTCGCCGCCGCGGAAAAGACTGGCGCGGCGATATTTGTGCATGCGCTGCGCCCGGTGGGGCTGGAGCGCATGGTCGGCGTGGCCACCGAGCAGACCATCTGCTTTCCGGGAGAAATCGGCCTGGCGGTGGCGGCGATGATCACCGGCGGCATGGCCGAACGCCATCCGAAACTGCGCATCGCCTTCAGCCACGGCGGCGGCGTGTTCTCCATCCTGCTCGGACGTTTGACCAACGCCTGGATGAAACAGGCGAAGCTGAAGGAAACCCTGCCGCAGTCGCCGCGCGTTTATGCGCGGCGCTTCTACTACGACACCATCGTGAATGATCCGGCTTCGCTGCGCCACGTGGTGCACACCTTCGGCGGGTCGCAGGTGCTGGTCGGCAGCGATTATCCGTTCATGGGTGACGACGATCCGGTGGGCTCGGTGAACGGCGCGGATCTCGACGAGGCCACGGTGCGCGCCATCATGCGCGGCAATGCGGAGAATTTTCTGGAACGGACGTTCGCGTGATATGTCGATCGCGCGGGAGTCTCGAGACTGATTCGTAACCGCACCGCCGCGGGTCCCCAGATTCCCTGGTGACCGCAGGGCGTCGTTTCGGGCCGCGCCCCTGCCTACTTCAATGTCGAAATTTCCTTGCGCAGCTCGGCTACGTTTTGTTCCTGCCGCTGCACGTCATCCTGATAGCTCTTGACCCGGTCGAGCACGCGCTGCTGGGTGCTTTCAGATCCGGGGGGCGACTTTTCCTGTGCGGCCAATTTATGCCGCGCCTCCGCCAGGGCTTTTTCTTCCAGGCCCAGTTCGCTTTGCAGAATTTTGCGACGGTCGTGTCGGACACCCTGGATTCGCGGTTTCGCCTTGGCGGCGGGCACGGGCGACGATGCAGGCGGTTTCGGCTCGACCTGGACCGGCGGTGGAGGAACCGGCGCCAGAGACAATTCCGGGATGACCACTACGCATTTCTTGTCGAGAATGACCTCCGCTACGTTGGTATAGGTGGAGCGGCCATTTTCGTCCGTGCAGCGATAGGTGGTGGTCTGGGAAAAAGCGGGCGCGGAGGCCAGCAGCGCGCATGCGCTCCACATCCCAATCCGTCTGAACTGTTTCATGATCCATCCCGTTTTCCAAAGGGGAACGGAGTGTATGCCTAGATTGGAAAGGGAGGCAAGCAACCCGACAGGAACCAGCGGGTTGCCCGGATTAGATTCCGTTGCCCATCGTCCCCGATTGCGTCGCGCGCACACCTGTGCTACTGGCTGAAGAACCGGTTGGCCGGTCGCGGCAGGCCGAGATTCTCGCGCAGGGTTGCGCCCTCGTACTCGGTGCGGAACAGGCCGCGCCGCTGCAGCACCGGCACCACGCGGTCGATCACGTCGTCCAGCCCCATCGGCAGGTAGGGAAACTGCAGGGTAAACCCGTCGGAGGCGCCGGTGATCAGCCATTCCTCCATCTGGTCGGCGATCATCTCCGGTGTGCCCAGCATGGCAAGGCCGCCGTGTCCGCCGAGGCGCTGGGCGAGCTGGCGCACCGTCATGTTCTCCCGCCGGGCGAGCGCGACGGTGCGGTCGCGTCCGCTCTGCGAGGCATTCGACTGCGGGATCTCCGGCAGCGGCGCGTCGGGGTCGAGCTTACGCGCGTCCAGCCCGAGCGCGATCGACAGCCCCGCGATGGCGCTGTCGTAGTGCACCATGGCATCCAGCCGGGCGCGCTTTTCGCGCGCCTCCTCCAGCGTATCTCCGACATAAATCATGCAGCCGGGCAGGATCTTGATGTGATCGGGATTGCGCCCGGCTCGTTCGGCGCGCGCCTTGACGTCCTTGTAGAAGGCGCGGCCCTCTTCGATGCTGCGCATCGCCGTGAACACCGCTTCCGCCGTTTCGGCGGCCAGTTGCTTGCCGGCCTCGGACGAGCCCGCCTGCACGATCACCGGCCAGCCCTGGATGGGCCGCGCCATGTTCAGCGGGCCGCGCACGTTGAAGTATTTTCCCTTGTGGTGCAGCGCGTGCATTTTCTCGGGATCGAAATAGACGCCGTGTTCGACATCGCGTATGAAGGCGTCGTCCGCAAAGCTGTCCCACAGCCCGGTGACCACGTCGAAGAACTCGCGCGCGCGCGCGTAGCGCTCGTCGTGCTCCATCTGGTCGTCGTGGCCGAAATTCAGCGATGCGTCCGGGTTCGACGTGGTGACGATGTTCCACGCGGCGCGCCCGCCGGAGATGTGGTCGAGCGAGGCGAAGCGTCGCGCCACGTGAAAGGGTGCATCGTAGGTGGTGGAGCCGGTTGCCATCAGCCCGATGCGTTTCGTGACCATCGCGAGCGCCGGGAGCAACGTGAACGGCTCGAACGAGGTCGGCGTGGCGCTGCGCTTCAAGGCATCCATGGGCATGTTGAGTACGGCCAGATGGTCGGCCATGAAGAAGCCGTCGATCTTGCCCGCCTCCAGCTTCTGGATGAGGCGCACGATGTGGCCGAAGTTGAAGTTCGCATCCGGCCACGCGCCGGGGTAGCGCCACGCGGCGGTGTGCAGGCTCACCGGGCGCATGAACGCGGTAAGGCGAAGCTGGCGGGGCGGGCGCGTGGTGCTCATGTCGATTCCTTCATGTCGATTCCTCTATGGAGATCTCTATTGATTCGTCATTCCCGCGAAAGCGGGAATCCATCTCCATGATTGCATGGGTTCCCGCCTCCGCGGGAACGACAGAATCTGAATATATAGAGGTGCCCTGATCACTGTTTGCAATAGTGTCGATAAGCGCCAATGCGCTCAGTCGACGGCGATTTTCGCATCCCGCACCAGTGCCGCCCAGCGCACCAGTTCGTCGCGGATGAGGGTGGTGAATTCCTCCGTCGTGCCCGGCGCCGGCTCGATGCCCTGCTTCATCAGCTGATCGCGCACCTCCGGTAGCGCAAGCACCGTCCGCAATTCGGCATTCAACCGGGCGATGATGTCGGGCGGGGTCTTCGCGGGCGCCAATAGTCCGTACCAGGCATCGAGCAGATCCATGAACTGTATGCCTTGCTCGCGGAACGTCGGCGCTTCGGGCATCAATGCCGTGCGTGTCGTACCAGTCACCGCCAGCACCTTGAGCCGGCCCGCGCGCACATGCGGGATCGCGGAAGGCACCAAGGTGAAGATCATCTGCACCTGGCCGCCGAGCAGGTCGGTCAGGGCGCCTGCCAGCCCCTTGTAGGGCACGTGCGGGATGTCCAGCCCGAGGCGCAGCTTGAACAGTTCCATGCCCAGATGGTGGGGCGTGCCGTTGCCCGGGGAGCTGTAGTGGAATTTCCCGGGATTGCTTTTCACCGCCGCGAGCAGCGCGTTCAGGTCATGCGCCGGCATCACCGCCGGATTCACGGTGAAGGCATAGCCCGCGACGCCCAGCTTGGCGACCGGCGCGAAATCCGCGACGACATCGTAGGGCACGTTCTTGAACAGCGCCGGCGTGATCGTGAGAGTGCCCGCCGTCACCATCAGCGTGTGTCCGTTGGGCGCGCTTCTCGCGACGGCTTCCGCGCCGATATTGCCGCTCGCGCCCGGCCGGTTGTCCACCACCACCGCCTGGCCCCAGCGCTGGCTCAGCCTGGGGGCGACGGCGCGCGCGACCGCGTCCATACCGGTGCCGGCGGAAAAGGGCACGATGAGGGTGACGGTGCGGCTGGGGTAGGAAGACGCCGTCTGCGCCGCGGTGGTACCGACGTGCAGCAACGCCATCAATGCGAATGCGCTACGCAACGCGAATACATGCATGCTTGCCGGCCTTTCACAGGGTCGCGCAGGGTCGCGCAGGGTCGGAACGCGCGGATGGGGCAGTATAATTCAAGCTCATGTGCGGACTCCATCTTAGCCGGCGGCAAGCCCGCCATCGTGCTGATTTCCGCTCTGCCAGTCGGATGCTGAATTGAAACGTGCCCTCAGGATTGCAATAGTGGGCTCCGGCCTCGGCGGCCTGGCCGCGGCGATTGCACTTCGACAGCGAAATTTCGATGTCACCGTATTCGAGCAGGCAGGCGAACTCGGCGAATTCGGCGCCGGCATCAACGTTTCGCCCAATTCGGTCAAGGTGTTCCGCGCACTCGGGCTGGCGGAGAAATTGCACGCCATCGGTTTTCAGGTCGAAGGCCTCACCTGGCGCGACTGGGGAGACGGCCGGCTGCAGCACAGGGTGCCGCTGGATCGCGCCGAGGCGCGCTACGGCGCGCCCTACTACGTCATTCACCGCAGTGACCTGCACCGCATGCTGGCCGACGCCGTGCCCGCCGACGCCATCCGGCTGGGCATGCGCTGCACTGAGGTGGAGAACGGCAAGGATGCCGCGGGCCTGCGCTTTGCCGACGGCACGCACTACGAGGCTGATCTCGTGATCGGCAGCGACGGCATCCGCTCGGTGGTTCGCAGCAGCGTGTTTGGCGGTGAAGGGCCGCGCTATGCGGGCACGATGTGCTGGCGCGCCCTGGTGCCGGCCGCCGCGCTGCCGCCGGATCGCCAGGACAACTGTGTCACACAGTGGAACGGCAAGGGCGGGTTTATCGTGAGTTACTACGTGCGGCACGGACAGTTCGTGAACATCGTGGCCGTGCGGCCGCAGGCCGGCTGGACCGAGGAATCCTGGTCCATCCCGAGCAGCAACGACGAAATGGTGGCGGGGTTTCCGGGCATCGGCGACACGCTGCGCCATACCTTGCGGCAGGCGACGAGTTGTTCCAAGTGGGGCCAGTTTTCCGGCGAGCATGCCGCCCAGTGGACGCGCGGGCGGGTGGCCCTGCTGGGCGACGCCGCGCACGCGATGCTGGCCACCTTCGGGCAAGGCGCCAACATGGCGTTCGAGGACAGCTACGTCCTCGCGCGCTGGCTGGACGAGCACCGCGACGATCCGGCCGCCGCGCTCGCCGGCTACGAAGCGGTGCGCAAGCCGCGCGCCAGCCGCGTCCAGCGCATGTCGCGCATGGAAGTGCGGTTCAAGAAACTGGGGTCGCCGTGGGAACGCCTGCGCCGCGAATTTGCGTACGTGACCCGCTTCGGCTCGCATACCGGCGGGATCTACCGCTGGATATTCGGGTATGACCCGGTGAAGGCGTGGCGCGGCAGTTGATGCGTCGTTGGAATAGGGTTGCTCAAGGCGGGGCCAAACGAATCCAGGGATGGACCGCGGGCCGACCCAAATTGATGTAGCGTGGAACAATCATGGTATTGGAAGATGACGAATTGTCGTAGTGTGGCTACGACAACTCTGTTTTTTCCAAATGAAACTGGTTGGTACGGGTCTAGCGCCAAATAGAAGCGATATGCGCCACCCTTAATGGCGCATTACTGGGTAGGGAGTGGGGCGGTCGTCGGTTTGCGGCGTCGGGGCACCTTGGGGGGCAAGGACGGCAAGACGGATTTACGCTTGGGGTGCGATTTAACTGGAGTAGAAAATTGATGGATTCCGTCATGACTACCCTGGCTTCTTCATTCAACACGGTAGCTAACGGCAAATCAATTTGAATCGCACCCGAGCACTACCACCATCGTAGGGCGCGGATTCATCGCGCCATGGTCGCGGGAAAACCACCGGTATTCGGCGCGCTGAAGCTGCGCCCTACGGCTGCGCTCTGAGGTAATGATAGTGCCACCGTTCGGCGGCTAGTCTCTTGCCCTGGTTCAATACGGTAGCTCACCTGCAGGTGATTACGCGCCGCGCGAATTTCTTCACTTGCGTATTGTGCGATGGGGTCAAGGCACATGGCGTCGAACCTGCGCATCTTGCGCCGCGTGATCTTTTCAATGCGGAATCGCAGCGGCGCCTGGGTTTTCCCTGAACAGGAACGATGGCTTGGCAGCAACCGCCGGTGATTAGAAATAGCTAAGAAATTACGATAAAATACGAATATTCGTGATTTATCTAATCAAATCGGCCTGCCTTTGATTAGAAAGTGATCTAATATTCACCCTATATGGGAACTTCTAGACATTCTCTAATCAAGCAACTCCAGATCAGCCTTCCACGCGGCGCGCCATTCGACGTGGGCGCGCTCGCGCGCCTGGGCGTCTCCGCGAAGCTGGCGGCTCACTACGCCGGGACGGGTTGGCTGGTCCGGCTGGCGCAGGGCGTGTACGCCTTTCCTGCCGACCAGTTGAGCGCGCACGGGACCATCAAGTTCCTGCAGACCCGCGTCGCCGGCTTGCACGTCGCAGGCAAGAGCGCGCTCGCCATGCAGGGCGTGCGACACAATCTGGCCACGCGAGAGCAGTGGGTGCTCTGGGGCGACGTGCGCTTCGCGCTGCCCGCATGGTTCACCACGCGCTTTCCCGCGCGTTACGTGTCGGCCAAGTTGTTCGATTGGCCGGATGAGGCGCTGGCCGCAAAGAGCCTGACCACGCCACCCGGCGCGATCGAGGGCTTGCGCGTGTCGGTGCCCGAGCGCGCGCTGCTCGAGTTGCTGTACGACGTGGGCACCCATCAGGGCCTGGAAGACGCGCGCAACCTGTTCGAGGGCCTGAGTAGTCCGCGCAGGGAAATACTGGGCCGCCTGCTTGTCTGTTGCACCAGCGTCAAGACGGTGCGCCTCTTCCTGACCTGGGCGCGCGAGACAAAGGTGGTGGATGTCGCGGCCCTCCAGCAGCAGTACACGCTGCCGGTCGGCAGCGACAGGCGCTGGATGACCCGCCTGAAAGACGGCACCTTGCTGAGCCTGAAACCGCATGGATAAGGCCTATGCCGATGTCGTGCGCTTGCTGTTGGCCGCCGCCCCTGAAGTGTTCGCCAACGACATTTTCGCGATGAAGGGCGGCACCGCCATCAATCTCTTCGTGCGCGACATGCCGCGCCTGTCGGTCGACATCGACGTGGTCTACACACCATGGCAGATCCCGCGCGAGCAGGCACTGACGGCCATCGCCGGCGAGATCGATGCGATCGCCGGGCGGCTCGCAAAACGCGGCATGCGTACCCGCAAGGTGGCGAGCAAGGATCTCGGCGATACCAAACTGCTGATCGAGGGCGCAGACAACCAGGTGAAGGTCGAAGTCAATGCGGTTTTCCGCGGAACCGTTCTGCCGGTCAAGCGGCGCGCCCTGACGTCCAGGACGGCTGACATGTTCGGCACCGAACTCGAACTGCCCGTGCTCGCCACGGCCGAACTCTACGGCAGCAAACTCGTGGCCGCGATGGACCGGCAACATCCCCGCGATCTGTTCGACGTCTGGCAGATGTATGCATACGGCGGTTTGTCCGACGCGACGGTGGAGTGTTTCGTCACCTACCTGGCCGGTCACAACCGGCCGACCCATGAGGTCCTGTTCGGCAACGACAAGGACATCGGTAATGAATACCGAAACACCTTCGTCGGCATGACTGCGGATCCGGTCAGCCTTGAGACGCTGCTGGAAACGCGCGCGCGCCTGCGCGCGGAATTGCCGCAACGGCTGACCGGCGAACAGCGTCATTTCCTGACCGGCCTTTCACGCGCGCAGCCCGACTGGACCTTGCTGCAATGCCCGCATGCCGCCGATTTGCCGGCACTGCGCTGGAAGCTTGCGAACCTGCAGACATTCAGCAAGCGCCGCCCGGCGGATTTTGAACATCAAGCCAGGGCACTCGAAACCAAACTGGGCTGAGGCTTGTTTGCTTTGCGCCGGCAGATCGCCAATATCGCCGGTCCAAGTGACTGGCTATTGCCTTATGACCACTATTGCGCCAAATAGAACCGATATGCGCCACCTTAAATGGCGCATTACGGTCCGGGCGTGGGGTCGTCGCCGGTTTGCGGCGCCCGTCCACATTGGCGGGGTAAATGGATTTACGCTTGACGTACATCGTATGCCCGACTATGTTGTCCGGCAATGATCCAAAGTTATCGCGACAAGCGGACGAAGGAATTTGCCGAAGGCAAGCGCATCAAGGAGTTCGAGGGCTTTCGCCGGCAGGCGGAAAAACGCCTCGATATTCTCGACGCTGCAACCCGTCTTGCAGACCTTCAGGCGCTGCCATCGAATGCGCTGGAGGGAATGAAAGGCGACCGCAAGGGCAAGTACAGCATTCGCATCAATATGCAATGGCGCATCTGTTTCGAATGGCCTGAGGGGCAGAGCGGACCCTCGAATGTCGAAATCGTGGATTACCACTGAAAGGAACCTGACCATGGCCCGCACACCGATCCACCCCGGCGAAATTCTCGCCGACGAACTTGAGCAACTCGGCATCAGCCCGACCGAGTTGTCACGGCAGATCCGGGTGCCCGCGAATCGCATCAGCCAGATCATCAACGGCAAGCGCTCGATTACCGGCGATACCGCTCTGCGTCTCGCACACTGGTTCGGAACCAGCCCGCAGTTCTGGATGAACCTGCAAGCGCTTTACGATGTGCGGATGGCCGAGCAGGAGGCAGGCAGGGAAATCAAGACGCTTCCGACAAAGCCGGAAAAATCCCCGGCCGGCCAACTGCACCCGGCGTAACGCGGGAATCGTCATTCAAGACCGGCGTCCGGACAGATATCAGCCCGCCATGGCCTTCTTCTTCCACAGTTCCCAGGGCCGTTCCACCGCGGCGCGGCTGAGCGCATCCATGTTTTCGGCTTCGAATTCGTTCAAGTACACGGTTTCACCCATGCCGAGCGCCTGGCCCTGCAGCCGGGCATTCACCTCGGTGTAGATGGCCCGGAACACGGCGATCTTGAGCGTGCTGCCGACCACCGCGTTGCCGTGCCCGCGCATCAGCACCATGGGCGCACTGCCCAGTTTGGCCGCGAGCGCCGCGCCGGTCGGCTTCTTCAGCACCAGCATCGAGTTCTTCTCGCCTTCTGCGTCGCGGATCTCGAACACCGGCGACACCTGCGGGAGGAACGCGGCCATGTGGCAAATGGGACGCAGCGCAATGCGGCTGGTGCCGAACGGAATCACGCTGGGCGAATGGCTGTGGATCACCGCGTTGATGTCCGGCCGGGCGCGCAGGATTTCGCCGTGGATGTAGCGCTCGCCGTATTGCGGCCGGCCGCGCAAGTCGACCGGCTGGCTGTCTTCGTCGTATTCCAGGATGTCGTCGGCGCTGACCAGTTCCGGCGCGCGCGACTGCGACATGAAATAGTGGCGCGGGTTCTGCGCCGATCGCACCGTGACGTGGCCGAATCCGTCCAGCACGCCCTGCTGGGCGAGGATGCGGTTGGCTATGACCAGTTCTTCCCTGCGTTGTGCGTCTTCTTTCGCTTCTGCTGACATCGGTTCTCTCCGTTGCGTCATGGTTTCGCAGGCGTTGATTTCAACCTGCCGTTCGGCTGGTGGTGCAACCTGCCGTAAAACGTGTGCTGCAAAATTTTTTTACCGCGTGGTGCAACAGCGCGCCTCCTAACCCATGGCGTCCAGTTTCTTCCCGTCGATGGTGTAGGGCTTTGCGCCGATCAGCGTGAACGCGATCACGCAGGGCACCGTGCCCTTGTTCACCCAGTTGTGTATGGTGCCGCGCTGCACCAGCACGTCGCCCGCCTTGAGCGCCACAACGAGGCCATCATCGAGCTCCATGTGGATTTCGCCTGCGATGACCACACCGTAGTCGATGCTGTCGGTGCGGTGGTTGCGCGGCGACACGCCGGGCGCATAGTACACGACGCGAAACACCGTGCCGTTCGCGTCGCTGGTCGCGACCTTGCGCGTGGATCCGTCGGACTCATTGGTGTTGTCGACCGGGAAGCCCTCGGTCGTCCAGATGACGGTCTGCTCTTGGCCGGCGCGCCATGAAATGACGTTCGGCGCCGTCTCGTCGATTTTCACCATGGCCCGGCCCTTTTCGTCGTGGCCGGTCACCACCCTGCGTATTTTCAGTTCCATGTTGCCTCCCTGGTCGAGGGGCGAATGATAACGGTATCCGGCCCGTGCGCCCCTCGGTCCGTGCGCCCCCGGCGCGTGTGCCCCTCGTGTCACGCTACAATCGATTCCGCATGGATTTCCCCACCTTCCTCATCCAGTTGCTGAACGGCGTGCAGTACGGGCTGCTGCTGTTCCTGGTTTCCTCGGGGCTCACCCTGGTGTTCGGCATCATGGGCGTGATCAACGTGGCCCACGGCAGTTTCTACATGATAGGCGCCTACCTCGCGTGGTCGCTCACCGGGCAGCTCGGTAATTTCTGGATCGCCCTGCCTGCGGGCATCGTGCTGGCGGTGATCATCGGGCTGGTGCTGGAACTCACCCTGATGCGCAAGCTCTACGGCCGCGACCACCTCTACCAGGTGCTGCTCACCTACGGGCTCATCCTGGTGTTCGAGGAACTGCGCAGCATCCTCTGGGGCGACGACGTGCGCGGCATCGAAATACCGGCCGTGTTGAACAGCTCTTTTGCCCTCACCGAAAACATGAGCTATCCGGTGTACCGGTTGTGGATTTCCGGGGTGTGTCTGGTGGTGGCCGGTCTCATGTACTGGGTGATACAGAAGACGCGCCTGGGCATGATGATACGGGCCGGCTCGACCAACCGCGAAATGGTGCAGTCCCTGGGCATCAACATCCAGCTCTTGTACCGCGTGGTGTTCGCCGCCGGCATCACGCTGGCTGCGCTGGCGGGTCTGATCGCCGCGCCGGTGTCCGCGGTGTTTCCCGGCATGGGCAACCAGATCCTCATCATCTGCTTCGTGGTGGTGGTGATAGGCGGCATGGGATCGGTGAAGGGCGCCATGGTGGCCTCGCTCCTGATCGGCCTGGTGGATACCTTCGGCAAGGTGCTGCACCTGGAGATCGGCGGCATCAAGCTGCTGCCGGAGTTGTCCAGCATGACCGTCTACCTGCTGATGGCGGTGGTGCTGCTGTGGCGGCCCGAGGGCATATTCGGCAGGAAGCTGTGACGATTTCCGCGCGCGCCAACGCCGTCGCGCTCGCGCTCGTCCTGCTGGCGCTGGTGGCGCTGCCGTTCTTCGCCGAGAAGTTCTATGTCCAGTTCGCGGCCAAGATCATCATCATGGCCATCCTCGCCATGAGCCTCGACCTGCTGCTCGGCTACACCGGGTTGGTGTCCTTCGGCCATGCGGCGTTCTACGGGGCGGCGGGGTATGCGCTCGCGATGATCACACCGCAATACCAGGCGGCGAACTTCTGGACGTCGTTTCCGCTCGCCATCGCGGTCAGTGCGGCAGTCGCGCTCGCGATCGGCTTCTTCGTGGTGCGCACCCAGGGCATCTACTTCATCATGGTGACCCTGGCGTTCGCGCAGATGCTGTTCTTCCTGTTCTACGACACCAAAATAGCGGGCGGCAACGACGGCATCTTCATCGACGTGCGGCCGGTGGCGATGATAGGCGAGTGGCGGCCGTTCAACCTCGACAATTTCACGCATGTGTATTTTCTCGCGCTGTTCTTCCTCGCGGCGGTCTACCTGCTGCTGCGCATGCTGCTGGCCTCGCCGTTCGGCCGCGTGATCGCCGGCATCCGGGTGAACGAGCATCGCATGCGATCCCTCGGCTTTCCGGTGTTTCGCTACAAACTTGTGTGCTTTGTCATCGCCGGCGCCATCGCCGGCATCGCCGGTTACCTGTCGGCGGTGCAGTTCGGCGTGGTCAACCCGGAAATGATGGGCTGGCACCTGTCGGCTGCGGTGATGATGATGGTCATACTCGGCGGCATGGGCACCCTGACCGGGCCGGTGATCGGCGCGGCGGTGTGGATGCTGCTGGAACTGGGCTTTCAGAGCCTGCCTGCCGTCGGCGGCGTCGATCTGGGCAAGCACTGGCATTTGTTCATGGGCGGTTTCATCGTGCTGGCGACCCTGTGGCTGCCCATGGGGCTCATGGGGCTCATCGGTGTGATTGCCGCCGTGTTCAAAGGTAATCCGTCGGAGAAGCAGGCGGTAAGCGCAGAGAACAAGGAGGGCGCGTGACGGCCGGGTTGCGACCCGACTCTGCCACGGACGCGCCCGCGCTCAGCACCGACGCGCCAGCGCTCAGCACGGACGCGCCGGCGCTCAGCACGCGCGCGCTCACGCGGCATTTCGGCGGACTGGCGGCGGTGCGCGAAGTGTCGCTGGATTGCCGCAGGCGGCAGATTCATGCGGTCATCGGCCCGAACGGCGCCGGCAAGACCACCCTGATCAACATGCTCTCGGGCGATCTGAAACCCAGCGGCGGCGCGGTGCTGCTGAACGGCGAGGACATCACCGGCCTCTCCGCGGATCGCATTTCGCGATTGGGCGTGGCGCGCAGCTACCAGAAGACCAACGTGTTCCTGCCATTCACCGTGTTCGAGAATTGCCGGCTGGCGGCGCAGTCGCGGCTGCGCAGTTCGATGCGTTTCATTTTTCCGGCGCTGGCGAACCGTGCGGTGAACGACGCGGCTGAGCGCGCGCTGGTGGCGGCCGGACTCGAAGGGCGTGCCGGCGTGCCGGTGGTCGCCCTGTCCCACGGCGAGCAGCGCCAGGTGGAAATCGCCATGACCCTCGCCACGGAGCCCTCGGTGCTGCTGCTCGACGAGCCGCTCGCAGGCATGGGCGGCGAGGAATCGCAGCGCATCGTCGAACTGCTGCAGCGCCTGGTGAAAGCGCATGCCATCCTGCTGGTCGAGCACGACATGGACGCGGTATTCGCCGTGGCCGACGTGCTCACGGTGATGGTGAACGGAGCGGTGCTGGAGAGCGGCCCGCCGGCGCAGATCCGCGCCAGCCGCGCCGTGCAGGAAGCGTATCTGGGCACGGAGGAAGTGGTGCATGAGTGAGGTGCTGATCGAAGCGCGCGGCCTGCATGCCTGGTACGGCGCCAGCCACATCCTGCACGGCGTGGATTTCACCGTGCGTCGCGGCGAGACCGTCGGCCTGATGGGGCGCAACGGCATGGGCAAGACCACGCTGCTGAAAAGCATGCTCGGACTGGTGCGCCCGCCGCTCGGACGCATGCAGGGCGAGGTGCGCATCCTGACGCGGAACGCGTCGCACAGCAGCTCGCGCGACGTGTCGCGAGGCGTGGAGCGCGATTTGTCGCGAGGTGTGGAGCGCGACGTGCCGCGAGGCGTGGAGCGCGACGTGTCGCGAGGTGTGGAGCGCGACGTGCCGCGAGGTGTGGAGCGCGACGTGTCGCACAGTATGGAGCGCGATGTCTCGCGCATGGCGCCGCACGAGATCGCGCTGGCCGGCATTGCCTATGTCCCCGAGGGTCGCGGTATCTTTCCCAACCTGTCGGTGCGCGAGAATCTGATCATGGCGGCGCGTCCCGGCGCCGACGGTCGGCGCGACTGGACTTTCGAGCGGGTGATGGCGACGTTTCCGCGTCTGGCCGAGCGTCTGGACCACGGCGGAAACCAGTTGTCCGGTGGCGAGCAGCAGATGCTCACCATAGGCCGGGCGCTGATGACCCATCCTGAACTGCTGATACTCGACGAGGCGACAGAAGGCCTCGCGCCGCTCATCTCGCGCGAAATCTGGCGCATCGTGCGCGCCATCAAGGAGGCGGGCATCGCCACGGTGATCGTCGACAAGAATTTCAATGCCGTGTCGGCGATTGCGGACCGCGCGGTGATCCTGGTCAAGGGCGTGACCGTATATGACGGCGCGTGTACTGCGTTAAGGGCCCAGCCGGAATTGCACCAGCGGCATCTGGGTGTTTGAAGCGGTGGCGCTTGATCGAAGAGGTGTCGTGCACGGCGCTGCGCTATGCTATGCACCGGCGGCAGCTCAATTGTTTGAGAAAAGGGAAAGTGGATCGATGTTGAAAGCGGAACTCCGGGAAATCATCGCGAACGGCGAGAACTCCGGCGTTGAGTTCAAGCGCGATGACGTCCGCCCCGAACAACTCGCGAGAGAAATCGTCGCGATGGCGAACCTGCGGGGCGGCATGATTCTGCTCGGCGTTGAAGACGATGGCACGATCTCCGGCATTCAGCGCAATGACGTCGAAACCTGGGTGATGGATACGGTCTTCGGACGCTACGTGCATCCGTTGCTGCTGCCCTTCTACGAGGTAGTCAAGCTGGATGACGGGAAGCGGGTCGCAGTGGTGTCGATCGCGATGGGGACCGCGAAGCCGTATGTTCTGCGGCACAGTGGCCGGGAGGACATCTACGTGCGTGTCGGCAGTACTTCGCGCCTCGCAACCCGCGAACAACAGGCGCGGCTTTTCGAAAGCGGCGGCATGCTTCACAGCGAGATCCTGCCGGTGTCCGGCGCCGCATTGGACGCGCTGGACCGCGAGCGCTTGCAGGACTACCTGCTGACCCTGGCGGGCGATCGCGAACTCCCGGCGTCGGACGAGGCCTGGCAGCGACGCATGATGGGTTTGGGATTCATGACGGACGCAGGTGGCGCCGCGCCTGTCTGCACCATCGCCGGACTGGTGCTGTTCGGCCGCACACCGCGCCGGTATCTGCGTCAGGCGGGCATCCGCTGGATGGCGTTCAACGGCACCGGCAAGGGCTATCAGGCGCTCGACGATACGACGCTCGATGGCCCCCTGGTGGGCCGTTTCGGCCGGCAGGACGGAGCTGTGCGCGAGCTGATCGAGCGTGGCCTGATCGAACACCTGATGAACCGCATCCAGCCTTTCGTCAGCAGTGAAGGGGAGACGCTGACTGACGGCCTGCGTCGGCAACGCGTCTGGCATTATCCGCCGGAGGCATTGCGAGAGGCGGTCGTCAATGCACTGGCGCACCGGGACTGGACGCGCGCACTCGAAATTGAAATTGTCGCCTACTCGGATCGGCTCGAAGTCCTGAGCCCCGGTGCCCTGCACAATTCAATGACCATTGAGAAGATGCTGGCCGGGCAGCGCTTCCCGCGCAATTCGACCATCACGGACGTGTTGCGGGACTATGGCTACGTGGACGCCCGCGGCATGGGCGTGCGCAACAAGATCGTCCCGCTGGTGCGTCAAGCGAGTGGCGTTGAACCTGCCTTTGAGGCGACCGAGGACTACCTGCGCGTAGTGTTGCCGAAGTCGCTGGGAATCGCATGATGAGTCACGCGGGCCGATGCTGCACCCCGCGATGCTCCGTTACGCTGCGCGATTGCCCCTCCATGGTCCGGACGGGTATTCGAAACTTTATAATCGCATATGCCGTTTGGCATCGCAGACAGGGCAGATACACGATAAAATCTTGAAGAATTATCAGTGTCGAAAGTCGGCCGGCGAGCACTATCCGTCGCGGAGGCACACCCCATGAGCCACCTTGATTGTTACAGTGGGCATTCATGAACACCGCCACAATAGATACCGCCCCAGAAGCGCCGCTCCTCGCAGGGGAACTGCTCTCCCGGCTTGCGGCCGGGCGCGATGCGGGCATTACCGTGGTCACCCCCAACATCCGGCTTGCTCAGGCGCTCGCCCGGGAATTCGACTCACGCCAGACGGCGCGCGGCCTTCTCGCCTGGGAGACGGCCGACATCCTGCCTTTGTCGGCGCTGCTCAATCGCCTCTACGAGGACGCGCTGTATTCGGATCTCGCGCCGCGCATGCCGCTCGCGCTCACGAACGCGCAGCAGGCGGCGCGGTGGGAGGACATCATCCGTGGCTCCGAGGCGGGCGGCGCGCTGCTGGCCGTGCCCGAGACCGCTGCGCTCGCGGCCGACGCCTGGAAAACGGCGCACGCCTGGCAGCTGCTGGCGAGCCTGCGCTCCGACCAGCTGAACGAGGATGCGCTGGCGTTTCGCGAGTGGTGCGGCGAATATTCGCGGCGCTGCGAGCGTGAACGCCACACCGATGCGGCCTGTCTGCCGGAGCTCGTCATCGCGCATCTGGGCGAGGCCGCGTTGCGCAAGCCGCTGCTGCTGGTGGTGTACGGCTTCGACATCCTCACCCCGCAGCAGCGCGCGTTGTTCGCGGCGTTGCAGGGAGCGGGCTGTGAAATCCGCGTTGCTGCACCGGAAGGAAGGGACGCGTCCGCGCAAAGCGCAGGGCGCCTCGCCTGCGCCGATGCGCGCGACGAAATCCGCCGCGCCGCCGCCTGGGCGCGCGCGCGGCTGGATGCCAATCCGGCTGCGCGCATCGGCGTGGTCGTGCCCGACCTGGCCGGCCGCCGCAGTGCGATTGCGCGCGCCCTGCGCGTGGCGCTGGCCCCGGGCGCGATGTTGCCCATTGTGGAGGGAACGGCAGTCTCCGCGCCGCTGCCCTTCAACATATCACTGGGAGAAGCGCTGACCGCCTATCCGCTGGTGCAGACGGCCTTCCTCGTGCTCGACCTGGCCGGGCGCGACATCGCCTTCGGCAGCGCGAGCCTCCTGATGCGTTCGCCTTTCATCATCGCGGGTGAAGCCGAGGCCGCGGCGCGCGCCAATCTCGATATGGAACTGCGCCGTCGCGCCGAGCCGGCGATTACGCTCGATAGGCTGGCCGGTGTCATGGAGGCCGCCATGGCAAGCGCGCCGGTGTTGGCGCAAGCGGTGCGCAAGCTCGCCGCGTTTCGTCGCTCCGACCTGTTTGCCGCGCGCGCGCCTTCGGCCTGGGCCAGGGCCATGTCCGATGCGCTCAAGCTGATGGGCTTTCCCGACAAGGGGCGCAGCCTGGATTCGGCCGAATACCAGACGCTGAAGAAATGGCACGAGGTGGTCGCGGGTTTTGCCATGCTGGATGCGGTGTGCGGCAGGATGGGTTACGGCGAGGCCCTGGCGCGCTTGCGCCGCCTTGCCGCCGACACGCTGTTCCAGCCCGAAGTGGTGGACGCGCCGGTGCAGGTGCTGGGCGTGCTCGAGTCCGCGGGCATCGCATTCGACCATCTGTGGGTGATGGGATTGAGCGACGAGGCCTGGCCGATTCATCCGCGGCCCAATCCGTTTCTGCCGCTGGCGGCGCAGCGCGGCGCGCGGGTGCCGGAGGCGTCACTGGAGGCAACGCTCGAACTGGACACCGCCATCACGCGCGGCTGGTGCGGCGCCGCCGGCGAAGTGGTGCTGTCGCATCCGCTGATGGACGGTGACCGGCGGCTGCTCGCGAGTCCGCTCATCGCGAGTCTCTCCGTTGCTTCGGTCGCCGCTTATCCGCAGGCGCCGGCAGACGGCCATCGCCAGCTAATCCACGCCGCGGCCGACAGCGAATCGTTCGACGATGCGATCGCGCCTGCCATCAGCGCGGGCGCGGCCCTGCGCGGCGGCACGGCGGTGATCACCGACCAGTCGGCCTGCCCCTTCCGTGCCTTCGCGCTGCATCGTCTGGATGCGCGTTCGCCCGAAGCGCCGCACGCCGGACTGGACGCCATGGAGCGCGGCATGCTGGTGCACGGCGTGCTTGCCCACGCCTGGCAGCACCTGGAGACGAGTCGCGCGCTCGATGCGATCGGCGGGACGGAACTCGACGCCTTGCTTGCCGCCGCCGCCGACGAAGCGGTCGCGCGCGTGCGGCGCAGCCGCCCGGCCACCCTGGCCGGACGTTTCGCCGATGTCGAAAAGGATCGCCTCGCGCGCCTTGCCAAAGAATGGCTGGAGATGGAGCGCAGTCATCGCAACGACCATTTCAGCGTCATCGCCGTGGAGGACAAGCGCACCCTGGTGCTGGGCCCGCTCAGCTTGCGCGGCAAGATCGATCGGATCGACGAACTGGCGGATGGCCGGCGCATCGTCATCGACTACAAGTCCACGGCGAGGAGCGCCAACGCCTGGCTGGGCGAGCGGCCCGACGAGCCGCAACTGCCGCTGTACCTGGCGGCGAGCGAAACCGGAGCGGAGTGTATTGCCTTCGCGCAGGTCAAAGCCGGCGCGCAGAACATGAAGTTCGTCGCGCTCGCCTCCGCCGAGGAACTGCTGCCCGTGAAGAAAGCCGTGCCTGAAGCCGGCTGGGAGGCGCAGGTGGCGGAGTGGAACGTCGTGCTCGAGCGCCTTGCCGAACAGTTCGCCGCCGGCGCAGCCGCGGTGCAGCCGAAGAAGCCCGGCCTCACCTGCGGTAACTGCGATGTGAAGCCGCTATGCCGCATCCACGAGCGCATGGCAGCGCAAGCCACGGATGAAAGTAGCGAAGGCGCTGCGGAGGGCGGGCATGAATTCTGAACTTTCATGCGGAGAAGTCCCGATAATACGGACATCGGCGCGGCATTCGCTTATAAAAAATAGTATACGCAAGAGCGACCATGGCTGATCCCGCCATCCTCGCCGGGCCGCAGTCGGACCCGCAGTCCGACCCGCAGTCTGACCCGCAGTCCGACTCGCAGTCCGACCCGCAGTCCGACTACGCGGCCCGTGAAGCCGCGCTTTCGCCGGCGCGCTCCTTCATCGTGCAGGCGCCGGCCGGCTCGGGCAAGACCGAGTTGCTGATCCAGCGCTACCTGGGCCTGCTCGCCACGGTGAACGAGCCCGAAGAAATCGTTGCCATCACCTTCACCAGGAAAGCCGCGGCCGAGATGCGCGAGCGCGTGCTGCTCGCCCTGGCGGATGCGGTATCGGACGAACCCCCAAACGATGCGCCGGACGAACCGCCGAATGATGCGTCGGACGAACCGCCGCAATCGCCGCACGCCGCGCGCACGCGCTCGCTGGCGCGCGCGGCGCTCGCGCGCGACCAGGCACTCGCCTGGCGCATCGTCGACAGCCCGACGCGGCTGCGCATCCAGACCATAGACGCGCTGTGCGCCTCGTTGACGCGGCAGATGCCGATGCTCTCCGGCTTCGGTTCGCAGCCCGAGACGACCGATGACGCCGGCGCGCTGTATGCCGAGGCGGCGCGCGCCACGGTGGCACTAATCGAATCGAAAGAGCCGGCGGCCGCGCTGGTGGAGCGTCTGCTGGTGCACCTGGACAACAACGTCGAGCGCATCGAGGCCCTGCTGGTCGAGATGCTGCGCAGCCGCGACCATTGGCTGCGCCACGTGGTGGGGACGCAGCGCCACGAACTCGAAGCCGGACTCGTCGCCGAGCGGCGGGTGGTGCTGGGGCGTCTTCAGGCGCTGATGCCTGCCGCGGCGCGCGCGGAGTTGCTGGTCGTGGCCAATATTGCGCACGCCAATCTCGGCACGCCTGCGCTGGGCGCATTGCCCGGCGCGGACGATGCCGAAGGTTGGTCCGCTATGGCCAAAATGTTGCTGACTGCCGGTGACACCTGGCGCAAGGCGCTCACGAAAAACGAAGGCTTTCCGCCGGGGCCGCCGCATGCCCCCTCCAAGCAGCGCGCGCTGGCGCTGATCGAGGGTTTTCGAAAAGACGAAATCCTGCGCGTCACGCTCGCCACCTGCCGCCGCCTGCCGCCGAGCGCCTACAGCGATGCGCAGTGGCAGATCCTGGAAGCCATCATCGGCCTTTTGATGCGCACCGTCGCGCAGTTGAAACTCGCCTTCCAGTCGCAGGGGAAGGTGGACTTCACCGAAGTGTCGCAGCGCGCGCTGCTGGCGCTGGAAGACAACACCGGTCCGACCGACCTCGCGCTCAAGCTCGATTACCAGATCCGCCACTTGCTGATCGACGAATTCCAGGACACGTCCATCAGCCAGTTCGAACTCATCTCGCGCCTCACCGCTGGGTGGATGCCGGACGACGGGCGCACGCTGTTCGCGGTGGGCGATCCGATGCAGTCGATCTATCGTTTCCGCGAGGCCGAGGTGGGTCTCTTCCTCAAGGCGCGCGCCGAGGGCATAGGCAGCGTGGCGCTCGAATCGCTGCAGCTTTCGGCCAACTTCCGCTCGCAGGCGGGCATCGTGGCCTGGGTCAATCGCACGTTTGCGCAGGTGATGCCGGACACCGAGGATATCGCCGCGGGTGCGGTCGCCTATACGCCATCCGAAGCGGTGCACGCGGCGCTGCCGGGCGAGGCGGTGAGCGTGCATGCATTGTTCAAGGATGGCGAGCCACGCGAAGCACAGACGGTGGTTGCCATCATCAACGACATCCTCGCCGCGGTTCCCGTGGGCACAGCCGCGGGCGAGCGTCCCGGCATCGCTATTCTGGTGCGCGGGCGCAACCACCTGCGCGAGATCGTGCCGCAACTGCAGGCGGCAGGCATTCCTTTTCGCGCCATCGAGATCGACCGCCTCGACCAGCGGCCGGTGGTGCAGGACCTGCTGGCGCTCACGCGCGCGCTCTCGCACGATGGCGACCGCCTCGCGTGGCTGGCGGTGATGCGCGCGCCCTGGTGCGGGCTGACCCTCGCCGATCTGCACACGCTCGCCGGCATCGATGCGCCGGCGTCGGGCGCCGCGGAATCGGCGGACACGGACTATATCAATGAAAAGATATTCCCCGCGGAGCCATGCCAATCGGCGACCTCCGGCCTGTCGTCTGCCACGATACGCGAACGGATGCACGATCCGGCGCGCTTGGCCGCGCTCAGCGCCGACGGCCGCGTTCGCCTCGAGCGCACGCGCGCCGTGCTCGAAGCCACGCTCGCCCAGCGCCTGCGCGCCAGCCTGCGCGCGCAGGTCGAGGGCGCGTGGTTGTCGTTGGGGGGGCCGGCCTGCGTGGCCGACACGGATCTGGAAGACGCGGCGATCTACCTCGATCATCTCGAAGCCAAAGAGGAGGCCGGCGCGATTGCCGACTTCGCCGCTTTCGAAGCAGGCCTCGACAAACTCTACGCGCTGCCGGATGTAAGCGCGGGCGATGATGCGGTGCAGATCATGACCGTGCACAAGTCCAAGGGCCTGGAGTTCGACCATGTAATCGTGCCGGGACTGGGTGCCAGGCCGCCGTCGGACAGGAACAAGCTCTTCCTGTGGATGGAACGCCCGGCGCGGCCGGACGCGGCATCGCATCACACCGGCGGCACGGACCTGCTGCTCGCACCCGTGGAAGAAACCGGCGCGGACGACGATCTCATCTACCAATGGCTGAAGCAATTGTCTGCCGACAAAGCCGACCACGAGGACGGCCGCCTGCTCTATGTGGCGGCCACGCGCGCGAAGCAACGCCTGCACCTGTTGGGTGAAACGGGGCTCGGCGTGGACAAGGAGGGCGTGCAAATCCCCGGCAAGCCCGCGGCCCGCAGCCTGCTGGCGAAGCTGTGGCCGGTCGTCGAAGCGGACTTCGCCGAAGCCGCCCGCCGTTCCCCCTCGCCCCCTTCAGGGGGAGAGGGCCGGGGTGAGGGGGAAGACAATGGCGAGGTTGTCGCAATCGACCAATCCCTGCACCGCCTCTCCTCCGGATGGACCACCCCGGCAGCGCCGCCCACGCTCGCCTGGACGCCGCCCCCCGAGCCCACACGCACGCAGGACGACATCGAATTTTCCTGGGTAGGCGAAACCGCGCGCCACGTCGGCAACGTGGTGCACCGCTGGCTGCAAGTCATTGCCGATGCGCAGATGCAGGGGTGGGACCGTGCCCGCGTCGAACAACTGCGCGAGAGCTTCCGCAACGAACTCGCGGCGCGAGGCGTGGCCGCAGCCGAACTGGGCGCCGCCGCCGATCGTGTCGCCACCGCCCTCGCCAATTCCCTCGCCGACGAACGCGGCCGCTGGCTGCTCGGCCCGCAGTCGGAAGCCCGCAACGAGTACCGCCTCACCGCGCAGATCGACGGCGAACGCCGCAACCTCGTCATCGACCGCAGCTTCACCGACTCTGACGGCAGGCGCTGGATAGTGGACTACAAGACCAGCGGCCACGAGGGCGCGGACCGGGAGGGTTTTCTCGATCGCGAGCAGGCGCGCTATCGGGAGCAACTGGAACGGTATGCCGATGTGTGCGGCGGGGAGGATATACACTTAGGACTGTACTTTCCGTTGCTGGGCGGGTGGCGGGCGTGGCGGAGGAAGTCCGAGTCTGAGTCCAGCTAATTGGGTACATCTGACCTTAACGACGGCGTGCGGATGAACATCCGCGCGTTCGTCGAAGCGGAAACGCTGCGAATTCCGCGGGCAAAGCGTGGGATCAAGCGGGAGAGGGCTCGTGGAAAGGACGTTTCTTCCGTGCCCTGGTTCAAACCTGGTCCGAAATTCTGCGAGCCGAAAGGGACGCGCATGAACGATCAGGATACGACTCTGGCAGAAAAGCAGGCCGCCCTGGCCAGGCAGAAGGAGTGACGATGAAACACCTGACGCTCAAGAATATCGGTCAGATAAATGAAGTAGACCTCCGATTCGGCGACCTCACCGTACTGGTTGGGCCACAAGCCAGTGGAAAAAGCATCAGCCTGCAATGGCTGAAGCTGGTGCTGGACACGGGTCTTATTCAAGAACAATTGCACACCTACGGGCTCGACTATAGTGGCAAGACAGGGGATTTTCTCGATATTTACTTCGGTGAAGGCATGCACTCGATCTGGCGAAACGACAGCGAGGTGCATGTCGATGGCATACGGGTCGAGGTCGAAAAGAAGCTGGCTCGCAAGCAGAGGACCAAGACGGAATCGGTATTTCTGATCCCAGCGCAACGCGTGATGGCGCTTGCCAACGGGTGGCCCAAGCCCTTCCAGAGTTATAGCTCTGGCGACCCCTATGGGGTGCGCGCTTTCAGCGATGAGCTGCGAATGCTGATGGAGCGTGAATTTTCCGGCACTGGCCCGCTATTCCCGCAATCGAATCGTCTCAAGGCTGAATATCGCAAGCTCTTGCAACAGAGCATCTTCGCTAACTTCAAGCTCACCGTGGACAAGGTGCAATCGCAGAAGCGCCTGGTACTTGGGTTGGGCGATAACCATTTGCCCTATATGGTGTGGTCAGCGGGGCAGCGAGAGTTCGTGCCCCTATTACTAGGGCTTTACTGGTTGATGCCCACGGCCAAGGTGGCGCGCCGCGGCGGGATCGAGTGGGTCATCATCGAAGAACTGGAGATGGGCTTGCATCCGCGTGCGATATCTGTCGTGCTGTTGCTGGTGCTGGAGTTGATGTCGCGCGGCTACAAGGTGTGCCTGTCGACCCATTCGCCGCAGGTACTGGAGTTGGTTTGGGCACTCGAAGCTCTGCGCAAGCACAAGGGCGAAGCAGACGATTTGCTCAGTTTATTCAATGCCCCGCATAGTGCCGCTCTGCGCGATATGGCAAAAACTGCAGTTGGCAAAACATCAAAAGTCTACTACTTCGATCCGGCAGGCACCGCCAAAGACATCACCGACCTTGACCCGGCATCCACCGAAGCGCAGGAGGCAACTTGGGGTGGCTTGCTGGAATTCAGCGCGCGCGCCAATGAGACGGTCGCCAAGGTGGTGGCCAACTCTCCAGAGTTCGCATCCGGTGAACTGTTTGCGGCGAGCCAATGAGCTTTTCCACGGACGTAGAAAGGACGCCTCACCTGGGGGGCGCATGGCAGAAGGGGTTAGGTGCCTTATCGGCTGCCGATAAGGCACATATGACGGTTGAAGCCTCGACCAAACTCCTTGGTAGCGTGAATGTGGATGCGGCCTTGAAAGTGACCCAGCCGGATGCGGCGCGCTGGGACTATGTCATCGGGCAGAAGCAAGGCAACGCGGACCACTTGCTCTGGATTGAGGTCCATCCCGCGGCGGGCATAGGGAATATAGGCGAATTGGAAGCGAAGCTGAGCTGGTTGTCGGCGTGGATGCGAGCTACACCACTCGCGCCATACCCCAGGCAGATCGTCTGGATCGCCAGTGGAAGATCGGCTTTCAACAGCCGCCACCCGGCGCTTCGTACTCTGGCCAACCGTGGCCTGCGGTTCGCCGGCGGCTATCTGACGATCTGAATCATGGTTGCGGGGTGACGCTTGGTTGTGAAACCGATCCATTCAGTTAAATCACCGCGCAGTCCTGTGCGCGCCCCCGGTTTTAATGCGGAGGTGTTGATGAGTGCGGCAAAGGATGCGGTGCGAGAGGCCCTGTTGCGGCACAAGGCTGCAGGTAAAGCTGTCGTGGTATGGATTGATGGCCGGGTTGTACTCCTTCAGACTGACGAAATCGACGTCTAGGCGGAACATTCAAACCGGGTACGACCTTTCGCATGGAGATCGCACGATCAGCCGCTCGCAACCGGACCGCCGATCAACGCCCTTACCCATACCTCCGCCTTTCCAAGCCTGTCGCATTTCGGCAAGGTCGCTTTTGACCTTCCTTGTCGCTATGTCTATACTTTCGTATAAACAGCGATCCTTGAGGAGCCGGCCATGGCGGAATCCGTTCTCGACATCAAGCAGTGGGGCAACAATCTTGGGGTACGGCTGCCGGCGGCAATTGCCCGCGAGGCGCATCTGCATGTTCATCAGCGCGTGCGCATTACGGTGGAAGGCGCACAGGTCGTGATCAGGCCTGTCACTGACGTGCATCTGACGCTTGAGCAGCGACTCGCCCGATTCGACCCGGCCCGCCACGGGGGCGAAGCCATGACCGTCAGCCAGGATATCGGGGCGGAGCGTTGGTAGCCGCGAAGCGGACCAGGGCAAGGAAACACCTACCGGAAAAACGCAGCCAGAAACGCAGTCTGTGGGTGCCGGATCGCCAGGCGATCATCTGGATCGATTGCAATCGCCAGGTTGGTCACGAAATACGCGATGTGCACCCGTTTCTGGTGCTGTCACCGCAAATATTCAACGCGCGAACCTCGATCGTCATCGGCTTGCCGATGACGACGGCGGAATACAATGCCGACAATCCTTTTGCGGTGGCCGTTGGCGCGGCATCCGGTCGCAAGGCGGGCAAGATGAGTTACGTTCTGTGCCACCAGCCCAAATCCTTTGACTGGCGACTGCGTGGCGCCAGGGCACACCCTCTCGGTTCGTTGCCGGATTTCATTTTTTCGCAGGTATGTGATCGCCTGAACCAGATCATCGTCCTGCGTTAGCTCCATGCGCGAAGATTGTCGAAGGGAAATTGGGGACGCACCACGGAATTGGGCACCACGGAATTGGGGACGGACCACGGAATTGGGACCACGGAATTGGGCGGGGGAAATTGGGGCGGGGGAAATTGGGGACAGACCACAGTTTTGATTGCATGCCAGGGGGATTGGGGGAATTGGGGACAGACCACAGTTTTGATTGCATGGAAATTGGGTGGAAATTGGGGACAGACCACGGTTTTGATTGCATGCCAGGGAAATTGCCAATGTCCGCAATGATCGGAAAATTCCTTGCATTCGCAGCCATCCCCGCATTCGTCCTCGCATCCGTCCTGTTTGCGTTCAGCCGGCCAGCATGGAGCCAGGACTATCCGGCACGGCCGGTCAGGCTGATCGTGCCCTCGCCACCGGGCGGAAGCTCCGACATCCTCGCCCGCCTGATCGCGCAGCACCTGGGGATGATCTGGCCGCATCCGGTGGTTGTCGACAACCGCCCGGGCGCGAGCACCATCATCGCGTCGGAAATTACGGCGAAGTCCGCGCCGGACGGCCACACCCTGTACCTCGCCTCGGAGGTGGCGATGAGCGTGAACCCGAGCCTGTACACGAATCTGCCCTACGACTGGAAGCGCAGTTTCGCGCCCATCACGCTGGCCGCCACGCTCAACCAGGTGATGGTGGTGACGCCATCGCTGGCGGCGCGCAACATGCAGGAATTGATTGCGCTGGCGAAGAAGAACCCCGGCCAGCTGACGTATGCGTCGAATGGCGTGGGCGGATCGCCGTTTCTCGCCACCGAGCTGTTCAAGTGGCAGGCGGGCATCGATGTCCTGCACGTGCCTTACAAAGGCGCCGCGCAGGCACTGACCGCGCTGTACGCGGGCGATGTTTCCCTGTTCATGCTCGGCGAGGCGGCGGCGGCGCCTGCCGTGAAGGCCGGCCGCGTGCGCGCTATAGCCACCAGTTCGAAAAAGCGCTCCGCCATTTACCCGGAGACGCCGACGATCGCGGAATCGGGCCTGCCGGAGTTCGAGTACGAGATCTGGTTCGGCATTTTCGCTGCGGCGAACACGCCGGAAGCGCTCGTTCAGAAAATCAACGCGGATTGGGCGAGAGTCATCGACACCCGGGAACTGCGCAGTGCGCTTGCCACGCAGGGTTTCGATCCGCGCGCGAGCACGGCAGAAGAACTCAGGTCGCGGGTGCAACGGGATTACGAGCGTTGGGCGGCGTTGATCGGACGGATCGGCGTCAAGCCGCAATAGGCTCGCGTGAATTCAAAAAATAATAATCGGGACGGCTGCGAGACACCGCCGATTGGGCATCCGATCGAAGGAATCTTCAAGAATTCCCACTACAACGTGGCTGCGCACCAGGCGCTTGCCGCGGAATGGTGGCGGCGTCGATAGGGCGGATCGGCGTCCAGACGCAACAGGATGGTGGGCCAAGCAGTGCGGTGAACAGTCTGCCGAGGCGATGGGCATCCGAGCCTTGCACGCCTGGCAATGTCTGTGGGGTATCAAGCAGGTTGGGCTGAGTGCAGCGATGCCCAACGATGGACTCGTGCAATTCGCAAGTCGGGGATCGCTGCGCTCACCGCCAACCTGCGCCTGGCAGATTGCGATGGGAGGATGTCGAAGGATGATAGGCTCGGTCCGAACGGTGACACGATGTCAGTAACGACCAACACTTGCCCAAGAATTTCCGACTGGATTGACCATGCCCTTCGCCACCATCAACGGTATCCGCATCAACTACCTCATCCAGGGCTCGGGCCCGCCGTTGCTGATGTTCGCGCCAGGCGGCTTTCGCTCGCTGATTGCGCGTTGGACGGCCGAAGGTTCCCGACTGGTGTTCAAGGACATGGACGTGATCGGCATCCTTTCCAGGCACTTCACCTGCATCGCCTACGACCGCCGCGAGTGCGGCCTGTCCGGCGGGCGTGTCGAGCCGCTCTCCTGGCCGCTGTACGCGGACGAGGCCAAGGGCGTGCTGGACCTCGCGGGAGGCGGGCCGGCGTACGTGCTGGGCGGTTGCATGGGCGCCTCGCTCGCGCTCGCGCTGGCGTTGCGACATCCGCAGGCCTGCAAGGGCTTGTTGCTGCACTGGCCGGTGGGTGGCTGGCGCTGGATGCAGAGCGTCCACGGCATGTTCCAGCGGCACATCGATTTCGTGCGCGCGCACGGACTGGCGGGGCTGGTGGCGCGTCAGCCGCAGGCCGATAATTTTTTCCTCGACCCGGAGATGGGACCCTGGGGTTCCACCGTGTTGACCGACCCGGCATTTGCTTCCGGCCTTGCCGCCCGGGATACAGACCGGTATCTCGCCATCGTGGCGCAGAGCCGCGACAATCTCTTTCCCGACACCATGCCCTCCGGCGTCAGCGGCGAGGAACTGCCGACGATCACGACGCCCTCGCTGATCCTCTCCGGCAACGACGCCTCGCACGCCGTGTCCGCGGCCTGGGCACTCAAGGAACTGCTGCCGAACGCGCACTTGTGGGACGTGCTGCCTCCCGATCAGACCGGGGAGAACACGATAGAGCGCATACTGGCATTCACCACCGCACTTGAATCGGAGAAACGATCGTGAAAATCCTCGTCATCGGCGCCAGCGGCACCATCGGCAAAGTCGTGGTCGCGTCGCTGTCTGCGCGGCATGAAATCATCCAGGCGACGCGAACGCACACACCGCTCGCGGTGGACATCGCCGACAAGGCGTCGATCGCCCGCCTCTACGATGGCGTGGGCCAACTGGACGCAGTCGTTTGCGTCGGCGGATCGGCCCGCTCGCGCCCGCTGCTCGAACTGAGCGACGAAGACTTCCAGTTCAGCTTCGGCAACAAGCTGATGGGGCAGCTCAATCTGATGCGCCTGGGCCTGGACAAGCTGAGCGACGGCGGGTCGTTCACCTTCACCACCGGCATCTTCAGCCGCAAGCCTGTTGTGAAAACCGCGGTCATCGCCCTGGTGAACGGCGGCATAGAAGCCTTTGTGCGCGCCGCCGCCCTGGAACTGCCGCGCGGCGTCCGCATCAACGCCGTCAGTCCCGGCTGGGTGCGCGAATCGCTGGTCGCGCGCGGCGCCGACGCGACCCACGGCATTCCGGCGGCGAAGGTTGCGGCGCGTTACGTGGAGGCGATAGAGGGGACGATGAGCGGGGAAACGCTGGTTGCGGACGAGTGAAGACTTAGCGGTGATCCAGCTGGCGTGTTGTGCGTGCCACGTTTCGCAAGTCTGCGTCGATTTCCGCGAATTGCGCGACGGCAGCGTCAAACTGCGCGGCTTCCGATTTTGACCAGCTACCCATGAGTGAGTCCAGATCGTCGAACACCTGCGCGCCCGCGGGCGCAATCAATTTCAAGCGGGCGATTGAAAAGTCAGAAAGCGCGTTTCTTCAGTTTCTCTCGTTTTTGCGTCGATTGCTCTTTTTTCGAAGCTGTAGACTTGGACTTCAGAAATTCCAAGACACCGCGACCAGCACTCATTACATGATTTGCAAGAGCTTGCTCCGCCAGGTGACTATTGCCACTCCTGATGGAGTCAATCAGTGCTTGGTGTTCCGTCCCTACCATTTCGGTCTGTCGGTAGACGCTGATATAAAGTAGCAGGTAGGGCTGAACTGAGGTACGAATGCGACGAATTTCCTTTTGCAGGCGTTTTTGCTTGCCAATTTCGCACAAGAAGTCGTGAAATTCATCGTGGTGAATGAGCCATTGCCGCCCGTCCAATTGAACTCTTTGCAGCCGCTTATTGAGTAGTTCCAGCTCGTCAATATCTTCATCAGTCGCATGCTGGGCCGCGACTCGCGCCGCCAGTCCTTCAAGGACGGCTCTAATCTGAAACAGTTCTTCAATTTCCGAAGGGGATAGGGGGGTGACTATTGCTCCGCGGTTTGGAAGGATTGTTACCAGACCTTCGGAATCCAGCTGCCGGAGGGCTTCACGTACCGGCATGCGACTAATGCCCAACTCAATGGCGATTTTGTCGGGCAGTAACTTGGCACCCCCTATGAACGCTCCTCCGATCACTTGATCTCGAATGAAGTGATAGGCCTTGCCTTGAGCGGACAAGCCTTCTTCTGGCACTAAACCGAGATAAGGAACGCGCCTCATACATCAACCCCCTTGGGAAAGTGCAAATGAAATGTTGATAAGTAAAGTCATTGGTAGATACCAGCTATCCGTGGGAGTCGTAATATCAGTCTGCGAAGGATGGTTCAAGAAAGCGCAAGGCTGCTTTGACTGGGCTCAACCGTTCATGACAATTGGTCCGAGGTTCCGCGGGATTCCTGGTCAATCAAACGGACGGCAGTTGCCCGGCTGCTGCACTGCCGTAACTGCCGTGGAACAGTTCGACGAGGAAGCCATCCCTATCTCGGATGAACGCCGATCGCCCGCCGGAATGGCTTATGTCCGCCAGAACCGGATAGCCGTTTGAGCCCAAACGACTCGCAAGTCCATCAAAATCACGCGACGTTTGGAGCTGGAGACTCATGTGATGCATACCAAGTTTCTCCGCTTTCGGAGTTTCCACCAGTATCAGGGTCGGGACACCAATCGATCCATTCAACACGGCGGTCCGATCTGTCCGCTTGCCATCAGCTGACATTCCGCCGACTTGTTGATAGAAGTCAATACTGCGCTCAATATTTGAGACGGAAAGGGCAGCGCTACTTATACCGTTCGCATGAACGATGGCATCGGCGACCCGAGCCGGTTGGTAGTCCTCTACGTAAAGGGGCGTTGGAGAGGGCTCATCGCGAAGCGGTTCCCAAACCCCTGTAAGGAGTGAATTCGCGCCTTTCCGATAAAACTCGCGCCAGTCTTCGACGGCATCGGCGTAAAACTCAACCATGTGTCCATCCGGATCGAAGAGGTAGATGCTGCGCGCGAGGCCATGGTCCGATGTGGCCGAAATGCGGACATCTGCCGCGGTTGCGCGTTTGTAAGACTCTACAAGCGCCTTTTGCGATTCAAGCTCGAACGCCATGTGATTGAGGCTTGCTACGTGACCCCTTCCAGTTGAAGGTTGCACATAACCGTCACGGCCTATTCGGGGCTTAATCATCGCTTGCATTAGGCCCAGGTCATGGTTAGAACGCCCATTACTCATGAAGCCCATTTGAATATCATCCTCAAAGTACACTTGCTCCAACCCGCATACGGTGCGATAGAAGGCGCAGGACGCGTGCACGTCACTGACAAAGATATTTACGTGACCCAGTCTTCGAGGTGTGAATATTGCATCGTGCTTGTTCATGGTTGTCTCCTTGAGAATTCCGGATCATTTGCTGCGAGACCAGTACCCACAGCAGCTTCTGTGTCCCAATGCGCTTACAGGGCCCAAGCGTGGAATGAGGCTAGTCAGGAATCGTAATATGAACGTCATCCCCACTTACTTCCACCGGGAAGGTTTGAACAGGTTTGCCGGCATTGCCGACCCCTCTCCAAACGTTGACGCGAAAACCGTGGAGAGGGCAGTTGACAATTGTGCCGTCAAAGTTTCCTTCGCCGAGGGATGCTCCTGCATGGGGGCAACGATTGTTGATGGCCGCAACTCGATCTCCCACGCGAAAAATTGCAAGTTTTAGCTGCTCGGCAACCTGGACTATCGTTGCGCCGCCATCCGGAATTGTCGTCTTGTTGAGGGTTAGTCTAGGCACGACCAAATCTCCACATTGATTCGATAATCAAGTTGCACTTGCTTTGACCAAGAAGGACGCCTATTCGAAGGACTTATGATGTTTGTCCGTTGTGCGCCTTGAGTGTTTGCCAAATTCGATTCCTTGTGATCGGAAGATCTACATGACGTACGCCCAGATGCCAAAGAGCGTCAACGACAGCATTCCCGATCGCTGCCGGGGAACCGATCGTTCCGGATTCGCTTCCCCCCTTTACTCCCAACTCATTGTGGGGATTCAGGCTTTCCTGAAATGCAGTACGGAAGGAAGGCAAATCCGAAGCTCTTGGAATGCAGTAATCCATGAAGCTGCCACTAAGCAATTGTCCGTTCTCATCGTCGTATGAACAGTCTTCGAACAGGGCCTGACCAATTCCTTGAGCCAAACCCCCGTGAACCTGACCTTCGACAATCATGGGATTGATGAGGCGACCACAGTCATCAACGGCGAAGTAGTCGCGAAGTTTGACTTCGCACGTAGCAGGGTCAATGATCACGACACATAGATGCGCGCCCGAAGGATGATTTTTTGCTAGTGGGTCGTAAAAGGCAGTCGCTTCCCAACCGAGTTCGAAGCCGTCTGGATAATTACTGCCGAGATAGGAATGGTGCGCGATCTCACGAAAAGAGATTTTTCGGTCTGTGCCGCCAATCATATAGGCGCCGTCCTTGAACTGGATATCCGCTGCGTCACATTCAAGTAGATGCGCCGCGAGGATCTTTCCTTTCTCAACGACGCGCTTGCAGGCGACGGCAATCGCCATACCGCCTACGGAAACCGATCGTGCTCCCCATGTCCCGATGCCCATCGGGACTATTTGAGTGTCTCCCTCTATTACTTCTATGTCATCCATGTCGCAGCCGAGATAGTCTGCCGCGATTTGGCTGTAAGTCGTTACGTGTCCCTGCCCATGCGAATGACTTCCCGACAGTACCAACACGCGACCGCTAGGGTGTATGCGAACCAGGGCCGATTCATAACCTCCTAGTTTCCGGCCGCTTTTGGCGTCGGCCTTGCTGGGTCCCGTGCCAGCGATGTCGGGAAAAACAGCAACGCCGATGCCCATAAGGACTCCTTCCTGGCGAAGCTGGAGTTGTTGCGACCTGAGTTTTTCGTACTCCGACATCTCCTCAATCTTGGCTAGCAGTCCAGGCGGGTTGCCGGATTCATACACAAGGCCGGTAGGGGTGGTGTACGGGAATTGTTCCTGCTGAATGAAATTTCTCTTGCGCAGCTCGCATACGTCCATTCCTATCTCGCGCGCGGCATTCTCGAGAAGGCGCTCCACGACGAATGTCGCTTCGGGTCGACCTGAACCACGGTAGACATCAACCGAGCCAGTATTCGTATAGGCCGCTCGTACTCTGTAGCGGATTAGTGGGATGGTATAGAGCTGCGGGAGTATGTGTGTGTAGGGGCCCACAGGTACGATGGGACCCCAACCGCTCAGGTATGCGCCAATATTGGCTATTGTGTCGACGTCTACCCCAATTATCTTGCCGTCCGAATCCAAGGCCATCCTGCAGCGGGTAATGTGCGCCCGCGCATGAGTGTCCGTGGCCAGGCTTTCCGATCGCGTCGAAGTCCAGCGCACCGGACGCCCTATAAGCTTGGATGCCCAAAGGACGAGCGGTTGTTCCGGATAGTGATACACCTTGATCCCAAAGCCACCGCCCACGTCTGGTGCGACCACTCGAAGCTTGTGTTCAGGCACGAACAATGAATCCTCGGCAAGCCATCGCCGTGTGATGTGAGGAACTTGCGTGGACGCCCACAGCGTGTACCGATCGTCAGCCATATCATAGTGGCCCAGATAGGTGCGCGGCTCCATCGGACAGCCGGTTACCCTGTTCACATTAATCTCCAGCTTTGTGACGTGCGCTGCCCGCGCAAAAGCGGCCTCTATGGCTTGATCATCACCACCAACAACGTCATAAACCAGATTCGTGCCGAGCCTCTCATGCAAGATGGGCGCTCCCTCCTCGAGGGCCTTTGCCGCAGAGACGACGGTGGGCAGCGGCTCAAATTCAATATCGATTGCTTCAGTGGCATCGATAGCTTGTTCGCGAGTCTCGGCAATTACAGCAGCAATGCCTTCGCCCACTTGCCTTACATGATTACCTGCAAGGACCGGACGTAGAACCTCATTCATTGGCCTTCCATCTCTGGAGCGCACCGGCGTCATGCAGGGAAGGACTCCAAGGCCAGCGTCATCCCAGTCTTTTGCCGTAAGAATTTTCAGCACGCCAGGCATCCTCCGGGCGTTCGTGATGGAGAGATTTGCGATTCGAGCATGGGCGTGAGGGCTACGAAGCATGGCCAAACTCGTTTCGTTTGGCAAAACCATGTCATCGACGTAACGGCCTTTGCCGATTAGAAATCTAACGTCTTCGCGCCTCTTGATAGATTTTCCACTAAACATTGTTATGGTTTCCTTGGATCTATATTGTTCAGGAAGCGCATTGAGAGGGCTCCTGCGAGGAAGCAATCGCAGAGGCAAAATCGAAATTTACCAATAGTCCTTTTTGGCGATTTGACCATGGCTTTCACCATCGATGCCCCGAATCGAGGCGATGCCCAGTACAGAGGAATAGGCGAGCCAAGTTGCTTGACGTCAAACCAAAGTGGATACTAATATCCGAAAATAGGCTTCTTTGCAAGGACCCGCAAAGTTGCACCGATAGCTAGACCTAAGGGAGCAGCACCATGGAAAGGAAACAACCATCCGAGGCTGATTACAAAGCAGCGATAAAGTCCATCACGGCAATCCATGCAGCTAAACCCAGATCCGGCCACCGGATTTGGAAAGATCTGGTGGAAGGCAATCTGAGTCGTCCGCAGGTGGTGGAATTCCTCAAGCAATCTGGCTGCATTCCGCTCTATAACCACCACTTTCATGGACATCTCTACATCAACTGTCCAAATGCAGAGTGGCGGTCGCGAATGGCTGAGGTCGTGTATGAGGAAGGGACGGGGCGCATCTATTCGGATGGTGTCGCTCACTTTGAACTCTATCTTAGAATGGGCGAAGCATTCGGCATTTCCCGGGAAGAAATGTACGGCACAAAGCTATGTGCCGGCGCACTCGGCGTTCGACATTTCTACGAGAACATCTGTAGACGAAGTTTTCTTGAAGGATTTGCCGCGCTCTCGTTAGGCGGGGAGGCGTCGGGACCCGGGGTGATTGGAAAGGTTTCCGATGCCTTCATAAAGCACTATGGTCTGACTGCGGAGCAAGCGAGGTTTTATAGCGTTCACGAGGAGGCAGATTCCGATCACTCCAGCGGAGGAATGGAATTCCTCCATGAGTTCGCAAAAAATCAGTCGGAACTGGACTTGGCAATCAAGTCAGTGGAAGACGCGGTGGATGTGATGTGGGGAATGTGGGAGGAGATTTTGCATCGAGTACAGAAAATAAAATAGCACCCCTAATCCGATCGTCAGAACGGTGTCAACGACTAAACCAGGAGCGGCTCTCATGAAGCTAGGATTATTTGCGAACTTGCTTGTCGGAACGTTGCTGATCGGCGCCACAAGCGCGGCTCGCACGCAGTCAACGGAATATCCGAACAGACCGGTCCGAATCATCGTCCCATTTGCGGCAGGCGCTGGCACCGACCTCTTGGCGCGCGTTATCGCACAAAAATTGCAGGAGCGACTTGGTCAGCCTTTCCTTGTTGAGAACAAGGCCGGCGCCGGTGGGAATATTGGCGCGGAGTTCGTTGCGAAAAGCCCCAACGACGGCTACACGCTGCTCTTGGCGCAAAATGGCCTGACGACGATTCCTTACTTGCTAAAGGCAGCGCCTTTTGACGCGATTAGGGACTTCGCTCCCGTAGGGATCTTGGCTGAACTTCCCGTGATATTCGCAGTACCAACGACCGTCCCGGCGAAAACGATTAATGAGTTTGTCGCGTACGCGAAGGAGAATCCAGGGAAGTTGTCCTACGCATCGGCAGGCATCGGCAGTCCACAGCATTTGCTGGCGGAGTTGTTCCTGAGCATGACTGGAACTCGGATTGTGCACATACCCTACAAGGGCGGTATTGCCCCGTTGAACGCGATGGTGGCCGGGGAAGTTCAGTTCACATTGATATCCATGGGTACCGCATTGCCGTTTGTTACCTCAGGGAAGGTACGAGCATTGGGGGTCGGTGGGCGTCGGCGACACCCCACTATGACCGACCTTCCCGCCATCGACGAATCAGTCCCCGGCTATGAAGCTGTGTTTTGGTACGGCGTAGTAGCGCCAGCGGGTACGCCCGTTGCGATCATCAACAAGCTCTCGGATGAGCAACGCGCAGCCTTGAAGCTTCCCGATGTTCGCGAACGTCTTCGTGCGTTTGATTTTGTCGGAGGCACTGCAGAAGAAATGCGCAAGACAATGCTGACGGACTACGAAAGATGGGGAAAGGTCGTAAAGTTTTCTGGGCTAAAAGCGGAATAATTGCTCGCTCTCCAAGCAGGTGATCATTAGGCGGTTCAAAATTTCGACACTGCGACGTTCTGGAACGGTTGATTCACAGTCTGAGGCGATGGGTCCAGCGATGCCCAACTGGCAGGGCGAGGAAACCTTGCGAGGCGTCGTGAGGTTGGAGGGCATCAAACGGGAATAATCAAACGGGAATAATCAAGCGGGAATATCAAGTTCGCCAAGTTCACTATGCAGATTAAGTTTGCGGCGCTCAATGGAATTCGCACCCGCTATCTAATTGCGGGCTCCGGCGCGCCTATTGTGCTTGTACACGGCATTGGTCTGTCCTTCGAATGCTGGATCCACAACGTGGAGCCACTCAGTCGTCGCTACACGGTAATCGCGCCGGATCTCCTTGGACATGGCTTTACCGACGCAGTCAATTTTGGGCGCGAGGCATCCCAGCTGGTCAACGCTCGCCACATTACAGCCCTTACCGAAAGCTTGGGCTTCACATCATTTGATGTAGTGGGAAGCTCCTTCGGAGGACTTGTGTCGGCATTGATATATTTCAATAATCCCGGACGGGTTCGAAAGCTTACTCTGGCGTGCAGCGCTTCCACGTTCCAATCGGAAGCAAGCCAAGCGGCGGCGCTACGTGCGGCGGTGGCCAATGGGACGCAGGCAATGGCGAATCCGACCCTGGAGTCATGCCGCCGCAGAATTCAACATATCGTGTACGACCCGTCTATCGTGCCCGACGCATTGCTATGGCCTCAACTTACCTCTTATGCCCTGCCTGATCGATTGGCGGCCTATGAGGCGACGATTGAGACGTGTCTCGCCAACTTGGCGGACCCCAGTTCGCAGGTTGCTTGGCGATTGGCGGCACTCAAGGTTCCGAGCTGGGTCTTGGCTGGACGCAATGATCCAAGAGCTGACTGGCGCCAACATTCTGAAGGAGTAAAGATGATGTCCGATGCTCGACTCTCGGTCTATGAGAACTGCGGACATCTGCCATTTCTCGAACATCCCGACAAATTTAACTCCGACTTGATAGAATTTCTAGGGCACTAGCATCAGCTCTGAGCAGGGCTGCGAATACATGATCCTTGTACGCTCGGTGATTTAATGCTCACCCAGCTCGACGGACGGTGGGATATCGCTAACCATCGGTAATTATTCGCAGGAGCGTCTGGTTGAAAGGTGTTGCACCTTCATACGAAACCCAATGTCCGGCGCCTGCTATGAAGTGTAATTCGCGGAAATTCGGCGCCTCTTCCAATACGTGATGCAAACGGTCGTGGCAGGATCGATACAAGACATCCTCCTTGCCCCAGATTCCGTATAGAGGGCAGCTTATCTGCGGTAATTTCTTCCGAAGCGCGTTCGCATCCGAATAAATCATCCTGCTACGATTCTTTAGTCGATCGCGTTCCGCGTTGGCTGCGTAGAGCGCTACTGAGATGTCGTCTACGGATGCAGGGTCGTAAAACATGAGTCTTTGAAGGTTTTGGCGATGCGCCGCATCACGCTGGATTGAATCTGACAGTTTCCGCCATGGCACGAGCGGAACAATATCGAGAGAGTAAAGGCCGAAACCTGGTGCTCCGACCAGGATCAGTCGTTCAATTGCGGTTGAACGTGCTGCTGCAATGAAACCGGCCAACAGAGCGCCGAAAGAGAAGCCGACCAGATCGTAGGGCTCCGCAATCAATTGTCCAATGCCGAGCTGAAGCATTGCAATTGATGATTCGATATTATCGTCTCCGGGGGGCAGGGAAGACTCGCCGTGGCCGGGCAGGTCGGGTACCCATACGGTGCGACACGCGGCCAGCGGGCCGATATTTCTGATCCAGTGTGTCCAACTGCCACCGCCCCCATGGAGTAAAAGTATAGGGGGCCCGCTTCCCCAGCGCCGCCATACAATGGATCCGTCGCTCCAGGACGATTCTATTCGAAGCGCACTGGGAGCGATTTGTTCATGCACCGTAGTCGGCCGGTCTCTCATTAAAAATCCCTTCCACGTTCCATTAGGCCGCTCGAATCAGTTAGCGGGTAGATCCGGGCAGGACCACGGGAAAGCAGCACGTTGGACAAGATCGGGAGTGCGTGACGCCGCTGAAAGGTCACGGCTTGCAGTGGCTTGAGCGGCGCTTCCCGGACCGGTTCTTATTAATTGGATACGAGAATGCAGTAAGGTCGAGGTCAAGAGCGAGTTGTGTGATTGTCTGGAGGGTATCCGACCAATGGTTCGTGAGACATTCTAAAATCAATGTGAAGACTCGAAAAGGACCTTGACGTCCAATGTGGATACTAATATCCTATTTTCGACCATGGTGTTCAGTTTCACTGGCCTGTGGTTCAAGCGCGCTCAATGGACAGTTCGCGGCACTTCCGGCTCTCTTGAAGGAATCGACATGACGCTTCAAAGCATCCGCGAGGAAATTCGGGTGGACGACCTCAATCCTCCTATAAGTCACTACACCGACGCGGTACGTTTTGGCGATCTGTTGTTTGTCTCGGGCGTGGCGCCACTCGATAGCCAACTTAGAGTTCTTGGCGGAGATGATGTCATCGAGCAGACGCGCCACGTCTTTATAGCTTTGGAGAAAATTCTCACAAAGGCCGGCGCTCAGTTCTCCGATGTACTCAAGGTCACTGTTTTTCTCACAGACGTCGCCGATCGGACGAAAATCAATCCTATTCGAAAACAATATTTTGGCGACACATTACCCGCCTCGACCCTCATTGGAGTCAAGGAGCTCGCGATTCCGGGCATGAAGGTGGAAATCGAAGCAATTGTTGGCCTCAGGAAATAGAGTGAACACGGGCTCGACGCTCAGGGCGTGATCCTGCGCGCCATTGAGGATTCTGGTGAGCGGCAAACCAGATTCTGGATCTCCTTGACGCGATCAGCCGCAAGCGTCCCCGGAAACCATTAAGCGCAACCGGCTTTCCTGAAGATTGTCAGGACGGAAGTGGCACCGGCGCCATCCTTTATTGTCCATCTTGCCCTCAACGGTCGTAAATCGCCTTACGGCTGGAAAATGCTCACTACGCGATAGGGGATTGCAATGAATGTCTTGCACAGCGTACGCGTTATCGATCTGGGAAATTTCGTCACCGGTCCGTACGCAACCATGATGCTGGCGGAGATGGGTGCCGATGTCGTTAAGGTTGAACGTCCTGGAGTTGGTGATCATTTTCGATCATTCAAAGGGGGACTCTATAGCCCCGAGTTTCAGTCACACAATCGTCATAAGCGAAGCATCACCCTTGACTACTCGAAGCCTGCTGGTCTTGAGCTATTGTTGGAACTCCTGCAAGGCGCCGATGTAGTGGTAATGAACAATCGCCCAGGCGTCCCGGAAAAAATGGGTCTTGGCTTTGAACGGCTGCACGCCCTAAACCCCCGGCTCATCTGGTGCTTAATAACGGGATTCGGGCCAGATGGTCCCTACGCAACGCGTCCCGGTTTCGACAACGTAGGGCAGAGCCTCAGTGGATACTTATCCATGTTTCACGATGGCGATGACGCGAGGGTTTGCGGTCCGGCGACGTCCGACGCACTAACCGGCGTATTCGCCTGCATGGCGGTGCTCGGTGCGCTATTTGACCGCGAACGGACCGGTGTGGGACGAAAAGTGGAGACGAGCATGCTAGAGGCTACGATGGCATTTGCCGTTCAACCTATCGGTCATTTTCTTGCAACTGGAGAGCCTCCCACACGCTATTCTCGAGGGGCGATGTCTCAAGCCTATCTGGTGGAGTGCGCTGACGGAAAGCGCCTCGGTCTCCATATGTCGTCGCCCGAAAAATTTTGGAAAGGGTTGACGATGGCCATGGAGCGGCCCGATCTCTTGGAGAAGTACCCTGACCGGGGTGAACGAATATCGCGCTACAAGGAAATTGCAGATGATCTCGCGGTGGCCTTTCGGAAACGGCCGCGAAGCGAATGGATGTCGCGACTCGAAGCCCACGACGTCCCATTCGCCCCCGAGAGGAAGATAAACGAACTTGCCGATGACCCGCAAGTGAGGCATCTGGACTGGTTTTACGAATTAGACCACCCAAAATACGGAAAAGTCGGCGGAACGAGACGTCCAATGACATACGACGGCAAACGCGATGCCACCTTGCGTCCGCCGCCTGATCTAGGTGAGCACACAGAAGAGATTCTGCGAGAGATCGGTGTGGACGCGGAGCGTCTAGAACGCCTCAAAGAACAAGAATTAATCTAAGAGGCGATCTCGGACGAGTGGGATCGGCGACTTATTTCGATCTATCGATGACAAGCAAGCGAACGGCGCATCCTGAAATAGTTGCAGAGGCGAACCACGGTTAAAGTCATTGTTTTGCAATGTGTTGAGCACCTGAGTGATGAACATTGCCCGGTTACCTGAATGGTTTTCACGCGATCTATCCTTACCCCTGATCGTGGCACCGATGTTTCTGGTATCGGGCATCGACTTAGTTGTCGAATCTTGCAAGAACGGTGCCGTTGGGGCAATTCCCTCTCTTAACGCGCGCACCCCGGAAATACTTGATAAATGGCTATGGGAGATTGCCAATCGCCTGGAAAAGCCTCATGCCGAAGGTTTGTCGGCAGCACCATGGGCAGTAAATCTCCTCGTGCATACGAGCAACCCGCGTCTTTTGCCGGACCTGGAAGTTTGCGTCCGATATCGGGTGCCGCTCATTATTACTGCCTCATTATTACTGCCTCATTATTACTGCATTAGGCGCGCCGCGATCTGTAGTCGAAGCGGTTCACGACTACGGCGGGCTTGTATTCGCGGATGTAAATTCTCCGGAACATGCACGCAAGGCAGCGCGAGAGGGCGTGGATGGGTTGATGTTGGTATGTTCGGGAGCTGGGGGCCATACGGGAAGCGTGTCGCCTTTTGCTTTTGTTTCGGCTGTGCGTGAGTTTTGGAATGGCATCATTGTCGTTTCGGGGGCGTTGAATTTAGGCGCAGATTTGCGCGCTGTGCAAGCTATGGGTGCCGATCTGGCCTGTATGGGAACGCGCTTCATAGCAACGACCGAAAGTTTGGCGGCAGCCGGCTACAAAGAGATGGTCGTTTCCAGTAAATATGAAGACATTATTTGCACAGATACGATTACTGGCGCTTGGGCAAATAAGCTGCGCCCCAGCCTCGTGGCAGCTGGTCTTGACCCGGACAATCTAAAACCATATGGGCGTATAAATCTTTCAAATGCTGAAAGCGATATCAAGGCCTGGCGCGACTTGTGGTCAGCAGGCCATGGCGTTGGGCAAGTCAAGAGGATCGCCAAGGTATCGGATGTCATTGCACAGATAACGTGACTACGAGGAGGCGTTAGATCGTGAGCTAGCCGATCCTTGGCGCCTGATCCTGAAGCGCGGCAAGAGTGTTTCATGACGGGATTGCGGGTATTGAGTGTGGAACTGAAGAAGTCACAGGCCGAAATCGTGCGCGATTTGATTCGTGATCGACTGGCGCTGCGCAAAGCAGGCAAATCTGCGTTCGCGATTGCCTGCGAAATGAATGTGATCGGCATCGACTGCGACCGGCGTCACAATGTCGCGAAGCACCGTTCAAAAATGTGAAAGCCACGTTACGTGGCAAGCGCTCTGATTGACACGGGGGCGCTGGTTTACCCATAAAAACACCACGGCATGCATTATTCGCGCGGCTTGCTCTGGACTTGTCGTCATGGCTAAGTGGGCGTGTCCTGCAAAAACATCTCCCGCGGCAGTTCCGTCCCCAATCCAAGTTTCCTCGCCCCTTCGTAAATCGCCCCGGCCACCGCCGCGAACTGTATCCCCTGTATGCCCGAACTCGGTCCCGCTTCGCCTTCCAGCACGCCGAACGAGTTGGTGGCAATCGAGGTGATCAGGTCGGGCCGTTCGCGCCGGTAGGCTTCGCCCGTCTTCCAGTTCACGCAATCGACATAGCGCGCCTTGGGGTAACGGTTGGGATTGGGTTTCCACACGGGCACCTGCTTGCGTTCCGCGGGCTGTCCGCCGACATAGGCCATGGCGTCGCCGCGTATACCGCCGAAATCATGGTCGGCGAATCCCGACAGCGACATCGGCGTGCGCCGCGCCAGCAGACCCACCACGTCGATGCGGGCGAAGCCCTGCGGCGAGAGTTCTTCGGTGTGCACATCGTTATTGAGATACAGCGGCATGGGTGCATTCCTATTCTGTATGAGATCGGAGATACTCTAACAAGTGATTTCCGCAGCGGAGGCACACGCGATGACTAAATTGATAACGGTATTGCTGGCACTGGTCGGAGTCATGCCGGGTTTCGGCGCGCACGCGCAGGGTTATCCCGTCAAGCCGGTCCACTTCGTCGTGCCATACTCCGCCGGCGGGGGCGCGGATGCGCTGGCACGGGCACTGGCGCAGCGCCTGTCGGAGACCTGGGGACAGCAGGTGCTGGTCGAGAACAAACCAGGCGCGAATACCGCGATCGGCGCGGAGTTCGTGGCGAAGGCAGCGCCCGACGGCTATACCGTCCTGATGATAGAGACCGCGCTGGTGATCAATCCCAGCCTGTACGCCAAGCTCCCCTACGATCCGTTCCGCGACTTCGCGCCGGTAACGGGCCTGGTGGCGATCAGCCAGGCGCTGGTGGTGAATCCCGCGGTGCCGGTGAAAACACTGCAGGAACTGATCCAGCTCGCCAAGAGCAAACCCGGTGAAATGAGCTACGCCTCCTTCGGTCTGGGCTCCACCGGCCACCTCAACATGGAAATGCTGCAGCAGATGGCAGGCATCAAGCTGAACCACATCAGCTACAAGGGCACGGCGCCGGCGATGGTGGATATCACGGGCGGCCACGTCAACATGATGTTCAGCTCGACCGGCGGGGTGCTGCCGCACTGGAAATCGGGGAAGGTGCGCCTGCTGGCGGTCGGGAGCAAGGCGCGATTGTCGCAGTTCGCGGACATTCCCACCGTCGCGGAATCAGGATTGGCCGGCTACGAGGCGAACGCCTGGTTCGGCCTGGTCGCGCCCGCCGCCACGCCGCGCGACGTTATAGGCCGCATCAACGCCGGCGTGCAGAAAGTGTTCGCCGAACCGGCGTTCCGCGAAAAGAACCTGCTGCCCCAGGCGTTCGAATCCATCGTCGGGCCGCCCGAGCAGTTCGGCGAGTACATGCGCGCCGAGGCGCAGAAATGGGGCAGGGTGGCGCGCGAGTCGAAGGTGAAGCTGGAATAGCGAAGGTTCCTGCTCAGGCCGCCTGTCGGGCCCGACGCGAGGGGGTTCCGTGTAGCATTCCAGCGGCGCTGATGTCTTCGTCAATTTCCGGCCAGTGCACGCCTTGGCCAGAACCGATGATTTCGAATCGTTGGCGCTGCGCCGCTGAGGCTTCTGAAAGCCGCCACGACCACGCCAGGGGAACGCTGATGACGCGGCCGTCGGCGAGACGCGCAGTTATCGACTCTTCATCGACCGTGACGAACATGATTCGAGGCTCGCTAATCGCCGCAGTGTTCATTCCATGCCTCCAAAATCAACTCCAGATTCTCAACGATTATCGAACGGATCCTGTTCAACTCGCTCGGAGCAAACCCGTCGTTGTCCCCAAGAGCTACCGGACGGAGCCAGAATTTGCACACCATGCGCTCGCGCTGTACATGGACGTGCATCGGCTCGCCGCAATCGAAACTGTAGAAAAAAATGCGATACGGACCGCCGATTCCCTTGATGCTCGGCATTTCAGATGCCAACCCGAAGTCTGTCCCTCATCGTGTTGAATTATACGCTTCGGGGTTTTGCCAGCGCTCGGTCCGAGCGTCCGCGGTCGCGTCACCGGACAGTCTCGCCGATCCTCATTCGACGCCGTTTCCCGGGCAAGTCGGCGCAGTGTGCATATGCGCGACGGCGGGCTGGAACTCGATTAGCATTCAAGCACGCAGCCAAAAAACTCTGGGAATCACATGAGCACCTGGCACATAGGCGGCATCTCGGTGACGCGGGTCGAGGAACAGGTCGGCAATCCCAATTACCCGCCCGAGCAGTATTTCACCGGTTTCGAGCGCGAAGTCCTGGAGCGTCATCGCCACTGGCTGGCGCCGAACCACTACGCGCCCGACTCGGACAGGCTGGTGACCAGCGTACATTCCTGGCTGATACGCACGGCCCGCCACACCATCCTGCTCGACTGCTGCGGCGGCAACCACAAGCATCGCCCCTGGCTGCCGCGCTTCCACCAGCAAGACCGGCCGTTCCTCGCGAGGCTGCGCGAGGCGGGCGCTGCGCCCGAGGACATCGACATCGTGCTCTGCACCCATCTGCACGAGGATCACAGCGGCTGGAACACGTTCCTGAAGGACGGCCGCTGGGTGCCGACGTTTCCGAACGCGAAATACCTGTTTTCGAAGAAGGAGAACGACTACTGGGATCCGGCGCAGCATCCGGGCAGCGATCACCCGGTGCGCAACTTCGTCTATCGCGACAGTGTGCTGCCGGTGATCGAATCGGGTCAGGCCACGCTGGTGGAAGGCGATCATGCCATCGACGACAGCCTGCTGATCGAACCGGCGCACGGGCATACACCGGGGCATGTGCTGCTGAAGATGTCGCAGGGCGGCAAGCGCGCGTTATTCAGCGGCGACATCATGCACCACCCGCTGCAGGTGTACGCGCCGCACTGGAATTCGCGCTTCTGCGAACTGCCGGATGCAGCGCGCGCCACGCGCAAGCGGGTGCTGGAGCACTGCGCCGAGGAACGGGCGCTCTTGTTTCCGGCGCACTTCGGCGCGCCGCACGTGGCGGCGATCAACGCTTCGGCCTCGGGGTTCGAGGCGCGCTTCGTCGAGCCGGGGTGAATGTCGAGCCGTGGAGAGGTTGGGGTGAGCATGGCGAACCCCGACATTTCATGTAATTCTTCGGAAGAAAGCGCCAGCGGACGTGGCCTGACGTCAAGTTGAAATTAAAAAATAGTATAAAGTCAGGGAGAACTACCAGGTTAGACGGACTCGTCGGACGCCGATGTACTCGAGCGGCCGTTCTCTTTAGACTCCAGGGGGGGATGTGGCTGGGGCCACCGTTCTTCAAGCTGCATGCGGTATTCAATTTCATGAATTGACGTCATCTGAGACGCCATTGTTGTATTTTGACATCAAAATTGCGTCGGTTTATGATGCACCCATGACTAGAAAAGCGACCACGGTCCGAATTGATCCCCCGGCGCAGGCGGCCTTGGAAAACCTGAGCCGGCTGCTGAAACGCCCAATGAATCAGTTGGTCAACGAGGCCGTGAAAGACTTCGTCGAGCGACGCAGCAGGGAAGTGGAATACGATCTTGAGGCCACCCTGACGAGTCTCCGGGCCTATCGCAAGCGCGACCCGTATTTCAAGAAGGCCATTGCCGCTATCGCACGGGCGGAGGCGTGCGCGGGCAAGAACGATCCAGCCGAAGGAAAAGTGGTAATAGGAAAGCTGGTCAACGGACAACTGGTCGATGAGCACGCAGCCGAAGGTGCCAGTCCGCTGCAGGCAGAGGTTCGCCGGTTGTTGAATGCCTCCTGATTGGGACGCCGACAGTCCCGAACTGATCCGAAATATCGTCCAGCTCCTTGAGTCGTTCGAGCAGGACGCTCTCCAGCGAAATCCACCGACGGTCGAAGCTGCCCGGCGTTGGCAATCCGGGATCATGCAAGGTCTCGAGGCGGACGACCCGAAGTATGTCGGCGCATTTCGCGGCGAAGCCGGGTTGGAAGACGTTCAAATCCACGTCGATTGGATTATCGGCGTAGCCGCACACGTGGTTGCCGACGCATTGAGCGTCTTTGAGCGGCGCCTGCAATTGGTCGTATCCCGTCTGGACAGTTTGATTGCGCTCGGTACCGAACCGAATGCCGATCAGGCCGATGTCATTATCGATCTGTGTGCGTGGGCACACGCGGAGTGAGTGCGTATTCATCCGTTTGCCAACGGCAATGGTCTCACGCGTAAATCCCTGGAGGCGCGCGTGGTGAAACCGCCGTTCGTGCGCCACGGCAGGGCTCTTGTTTGATGTGCCGCTGGAGATCGAGATGAATGTTCCGGACAACCTACGCTTCACCCTCACTCACGAATTGGTACGCACCGAGGCCGACGGCACGCTGTCCGTGGGCATTTCCGACTTCGCCCAGGAGCAGCTGGGCGAACTGGTGTGCATCTTCGACCTGCGCTCGCTCAGGGAAACGCGCGGCATCCATGCCGAGGACGTTGCCAAAAGGCTGATCGACTACGGCTTTCATGCGCCCACCTTGTCGTTTCCCGTCCCGGAAACGCTGATGTTCGAGCCCACCGAGAGCGAGTCCAGGGCCGAACTCGACCGGTTCTGCGAGGCGATGATCGCGATTCATGGCGAACTCGATCGCATTCGCAGCGGCGCGTGGGACCGCGCCGACAACCCGCTCAAGAACGCGCCGCACACCGCCGAGGAACTGGCCGGCGCGTGGACCCATCCGTACAGCCGCGAAACGGCGGCCTATCCATTGACGTCACTGCGGCTAAACAAGTACTGGCCGCCGGTGAAGCGGGTGGACCAGGTTCATGGCGATCGCCATTTCTTCTGTGGCTGCCCGCCGCCGGCGGCATGGGCGGTGGATAACGGCGGGGATAATTAACTGAAATAGTTTTTAAAGGATCAGTAAATACGCTTCAAAGCAGGGAGATAGAGTAACAAATAAGTATAAATGCTCGATCAAGATTCTTCCTGCTCGTTGCCGATGGCACAGCGCCGCAAGGTGCGCCGCTCGCTCGCGTCGAAATGGCTGCGCGCGTGCTGCAGCAGCAGGTTGTCCCAGAGGATCAGGTCGCCTTTTTCCCACTTGTGGCGATAGACGTGCGCGGGATCGGCAACGCGCGCGGCCAGCATGCGGATGATCTCGCGGCTGCGTTCAGGCGTCGCGCCGACCACGCCGACCGCGGTAGCGGCATTGGCCATCAGCACCATCTGATCGGACCAGGGATGGCGCGCGACGATGGGATGTTCCGCCGCGACCTTCAGCGCTTCCACCTGCTTCATCTTCTGCGCGCCGTACTCGAGCGCGCCGTAGTCGAATTCGTGGCGCACCTTCGTGGCCGCAAGTTCGGCGCGCAGGTCCGGGGGCAGGGAACGCACCACCTCGGCGGTGTTGGCGAACAGTGTCTCGCCGCCGCGCACCGGCACTTCCACGCCGTACAGCATGATGGCTTTCATCGGGTGGGCGTAATAGCACTGGTCGGAGTGGAAGCCCAGTTCGCCCTTGCCGAAGGTGCCGTCGTCGCGCACGTTGGAGACGTAAGTCGCGGCGGGCGCCGTTCTCTGTATCGCACCCTGTTTCGAGATCCGGCCGAAGTACAACGCGAAGCGCACCTGTTGTTCCTCGTCCAGTTGCTGGTTGCGAAACAGCAGCAGGCCGTGCTCGTGCATGCGTGAGCGCAGCAGGCGGACCGTGTCCTCGTCGAGCGGCCGGCTGATCTCGTTGCCTATGACGCAGCGGGTGCTGCGGGTACTGCGCGCGGGTTCGCCGGGCGTGGCGAGGATGCGGCCGTCGATGTCGAAATGCCAGCCGTGATAGCAGCACTGGATGCCGCGTTCGAGGACGCGCGCATATTCCAACGAAGCGCCGCGATGACTGCAGTGGCGGGCGAGCACGCCGTTGCGTCCCCTGCCGTCGCGTAACACCACCAGTTCCTCACCGAGGATGAGGGCCGCCTGCGGGCGATTCTTCACCCGGCTCGCCCTCGCGACCGGTTGCCAGTAGCGACGCATCAGTTCGCCGCAGGGCGTGCCCGGACCCACGCGCGTGAGCAGGTCGTCCGACGCGGGCAGCTTGCTCAGGTGATAGCCGGCGTAGGGCTACGGGCCGAGTTCGAATTGCTGTTGTGCCATGGTGGTGCTCTCATTTGTTCATTGGCCGCAGCCAGGAAACGGCCGGCCGAAAAACGGGTCGACAGGACCCGCGCGTCGCCAGTACCATTCGTCGCCAGTACCATTGCATGCGAAGAATGAGGCGTCAACCGGATATCCTTCGCAAACCGCTTCTGGTCGAAGCTTGATTCCGGTTGAATGTTTTTGGAATGCGTGCCCGATCGCAGGTTGACATTGACCGATATTCCGGAAAGTTTCTGTTCATGACACCGAAACGCCTCGGCGCCTTCACCATTGCCCGTGTCGAGGAACTGCTCGGCCACGGTTTCAAGCCCGACTTCCTGTTTCCCGACTGGGATCCCGCGGTCATCGAAGAACACCGCGACTGGATGGTGCCGGGCTTCGTCGACGTCGCGGCCGACCGTTTCATTTCGAGCATCCACTCCTGGGTGATACGCACCGCGCACCACACCATCGTCGTCGACACCTGCGCCGGCAACCACAAGAATCGTCCGGGCATGGAGCGCTTCCACATGCTGGACACGCCCTACCTGGCGCGCCTGCGCGCGGCAGGTGTCGAGCCCGCGGAGGTCGATTACGTGCTGTGCACCCACCTGCACGTCGATCATGCCGGCTGGAACACGCAACTCGTCGACGGACGCTGGGCGCCGACCTTTCCCAATGCGAAATACATTTTCTCGCGCGCCGAGCATGACGGCATACGCGATGCGACCGGGACGCAGTCCGGGTATCGCAACGTATATGAGGACAGCGTCGTCCCGGTGATGGAAGCCGGCCAGGGGCTGCTGGTCGAGGGTGCGCATGCCATCGAGGACGGCTTGAGGATAGAACCGGCACCCGGGCATACCGGCGGCAGCGTCGTCCTCTGGGCGGAATCCGCCGGAGAACGCGCCGCCTTCAGCGGCGACATCATGCACCAGCCGATCCAGGTATACCGGCCGGAATGGAACAGCTGTTTCTGCGAACTTCCCGAGGAGGCGCGGCGCACCCGCCGGCGCGTATTGCAGACCTGCAGCGAGCAGAATGCGCTGTTGCTGCCGGCCCATTTCGCGCCCCCGCATGCGGGCAGGATACGTGCGCGTGGCGATGGTTTTGCCATCGCGCTTGGCTGGTAGGCCTCCGCAACGCAGCGGCGGCCACAGCGCGCTTGAAAGTGCGCGCAGATACCGCCCCTCGGGCTCGCTTCAATCCGGCGCCGCAGCGCAATGCGGTTGGAGGCTGTTAGGGAAACACTGAACAAGTGTCAATTGCCGGAAAAGCGTCAAGCGTGTTTCCCCTAAAATGGGGGATATACAAGGGGCTCAGTTTGGTGAAGGCGGCCCCCTTGTTCAGCATATGCTTAGACTTGTTTTTGAATTGAAACGCAGCAATAACCACAGGAGAAGACCATGGACATGATTACCAAGAACTTCGGCATCGGACCCGGAGACTACGTCGGGCTGCCGCCTAAAGTGCGGGCCTCCGTCACCGACACAAAGTACTACTTCCAGGCGATGGACAATTTCGCGCGGGTGTTTGCGATTCGTCCCGGCGAACGGGTGCTGATGCTCACCGATCCGCTGCTCGACCCGCGGGTGGTCGACGCGGTCACCGGCCTCGCCAATGCGCGCGGCGCCACCGTGAATGTGTTCATGGCCGCCAACACCTCGCTGCCGGGCATGCCGGAAGAAATACAGGCGCTGGTGAAAAAGGCCGACTTCGTCGTCTCCACCTGGTTCTGTTCCATCGAGGATCCGTTCAACGTGGCGATGCGCAAGTCCGGCCAGCGCTGGGTGAAAATCACCTATTTCCGCGACCTCGACCTGCTGATGACGCCACAGGCGCGCTTTCCCGTGGAACTGGTGGGCGAGATCGTGCGCGGCACGGCGCGCCGCATCCCCGAGGGTCGCGATTTCGAACTGCGCTTCACCGACGAGCGCGGCAGCGACCTGCGCATTCCCTACAAGAAGGAAATGCGCGACACGTTGTACTCAGGCAATCGCTGGCGCGGCAAGACCATGGCCGACGAGGCCGGTTGTTATGTGCACTATCTCGCCTGCCACGGCCCGAATTTCTGGGACAGCCAGGCGATGAGCAAGGATTGGGACGGCAAGATCGCGATCAACGGCGTGCTCTATCCGCAGTGGGCCATTGGCTTTCCGCAGCCGTTCGCCGAAAAGATCGCGGTGGAATTTAAGGACCGCGTCATCACCGCAGTCCGCGGCGAATCCCAGGAAGCGCAGATCCTGCGCGAACAACTGATGGGCGGCAAGCTGATCGAGGGTGGCGGCTGCGGGTTCAATCCCAAGGCGCCGCGCCACACCGTCTATCCGGCCGGGTCCAATTCGCCGGGGGCCCTGCACTTCGGTATCGACCTGGTGAAGCCCTGCGACTACATCCGCCGCGTCATGCCGAACTGGGAAGAGCCGCCGATCCACCAGGATCTGATTACCCTGGACAGCACCGTCACCGCGGGCGGAGAAACCGTGATCGACCGGGGCTTCCTCATGGCGCTGCGCGATCCGGTGGTGGTGGCCGCGGCGAGCAAGTACGGCGATCCGGTGGAACTGCTGGAGGCGCAGGTCTAGTTGTAAGGAGTCTCGTTCTTCCGGGAGGCACGGATCGCCTCCCGGATGCTGCGCCCCTCGAAATCGATTCAGCGCGGCGAGGCCTCGCCTGCTGAAACCATGATGCGGGTCCGCCGCCCTCTGGTTCAGCATATCCTTTGCTCTTTCTGTCGACATGGAGGAAAGGGCTCGTCCCTTCCTGGTGATCTTGCAGACCGTTTATCCAATCTATTTCGGAGCGGCGCTTGCCGTTTTTGCGTTGTGCTCCGGTTGCGTACTGGCGTGGAAGGCGCGGCGCATGCTGTCCTGGACGCTGCCGTACCGTACGGCGGTGCTGGGGCAGTTTTGCGTTTCTGTCGCGGCTGTTGTAACCGCGGTCGCTTTCATGATTGCGGTCTCGACATTCGGCATGTTGCAAGAGGGGCTCCTGCCGTTCCTCGGTCTGGCCGTATTTTCTCTCTCCTGGGGGATAGGGCTGGGTATCGCGATCGAGTGGCACGCGACCCGGGCGTATGATTTTTTCCTGATACGGTATCGGCTGAAAAGGCTGAAGTGGGAAACGTTCCTCACCATCCTGGTGATGAACGGATTGGCATTTCTGGCGTATGGCCTTTCCGGCGTCGACGAAAAATTCCTGATGGCGTACGGCGGGCTCTCCTACAACTCGCTCTCCCGAATGATCGAGTTGCCGATAGCGATGGGACTGGGCCTGCTGCTGCTCCTGGTTGCCGGGGTGAAGGCCGTTGCGGTGCTGAAGGTCCGGTTCGCCGCGCGAGCCTCCGGCATGGCACGGTCATCATCGGCGCCGGCCGACGCGCTATCGTCGGCAAGTGCGTCGTACCTGCGGACGCCCCCTCCGTGGGAAATCGACCAGCGGGGCGGGGGCGACATGACGCGGGCCGCCGGTGTGGAGTTTGCGCGAGAGCGCATGTCATCGGCACGCACCGCGCGAATCGCGGTCAGCGCTGCGTTGCCGCCGCATGGCGATGCGCACGTCGAGGCGGAACCTGAAGCGATACCACCCGCAGCCGAACCCGGCGATGCCGAGGCCGAGGCGTTGCCGCTGCAGGCGGAACGGCTGGAATTGGATCGGGCCGTGATCGATCAGGCGAATGATCGGCTGGAAATGGAACGCAAGACCGCAGCCGCCGCAAAGGAGCGTCGCGAACTGGAGCAGGCCACCGAACTCAAGGCGCGCGAACTGGCCGAACTGGAGGCGCGGGCGCTCGAGACAGTGCAGGCACAACTGGCTGACGAGCGGGCGGCGCTGGCTGCGGCTGAAGCGCGCCTGGAGGCGGAGCAGGAAACGTCACGCCTGGCACAGGCACGCGAGTCGGAGCAGGCTGCGCTGGGGCGCGTGGCGCTGGCGCGAGTCGAGGCCGAGTTGGCGGCGGAGGCAGGTGCGCTGGCAGGCGTGGAAGAGCGCGTAAGAGCGCAACGCGCCCAGGCGGCAGCAGCCGGGCAGCTTTCGCAAGAGGAACAACGCCTCATCGAATCCGCGCGCTTGCGGCGCGACGCCGAAGCGGCGCTGACGCGCGCGGCCGAATTGCGCGCCGTTGCCGAAGCCGAGGCGTTGCGGCTGCAGGCGGAACGGCTGGAATTGGATCAGGCCGTCATCGAGCAGGCGAACGATCGGCTGGCGGCCGAACACAAAGCCGCGGCGACGGCGAAGGAGCGTCGCGAACTGGAGGAGGCCACCGAACTCAAGGCGCGCGAACTGGCCGAACTGGAGGCGCGGACGCTTGCGGCGGTTCAAGCACAACTGGTCGACGAGCGGGCGGCACAGACTGCGGCAGAAGCGCGCCTGGAGGCGGAGAAGGAGTCCTCACGCCTGGCGCATGAGCGCGAGTTGGCGCAGGCGGAACTGGGGCGTGTGGCGCTGGTGCGGGTCGAGACCGAGTTGGTGGCCGATGCGACTGCGCGGGCTGCAATGGTGGAGCGTGGGGAGGCCGAACGAGGCCTGATCGAATTGGCGAATTTACAGCGCGATGCCGAGCTGGCGCGGATGCGCGAGGCGGAATTGCGCGCCTCGGCCGAAGCCGAAGTAGTGCGGTTGCACGCGGCGCGCTTGCAGATCGATAGGGCCGCCATCGAGCAGGCAAACCGGCTGCCTGCATCGGAACGCTATGCCGGCGCGCGATTTGAACGCGGCAAGCCGAATCGGGCGGTGTTCGTCACCGTATTGGCATTGTTGGGATTTGTGTTGCTGATGTACGGGCTTTTTGCCGTGGACGAAATGCAGGTGACGGACTCCGATGGGCCCGCAGACCCCCCGTTTTACGGCCTGCTGGATTCGCAGGTCATGGTGGTGCTTGGAGTGGTGCTGCTGCTGTTCGCCGGGGCAAGGATATTTGTGGCGCTTGGAGTCCGGTTTACAAAGCGGAATAGGGAGACGCCGCAGACGGCTGCCACGATGGTCATGCAAGAGCCTATGCCCGAGCGGCAGTCTGCGCCCACCGAAGTCGAGGCTGCATTGCCTCCGCATGCCGATACGCTGGCCGCGGCGGAAACCGAAGCAACGCGGCTCGCTGCCGTGCAAGTCGATGGGGAACGCGATGCCATCGCATCTTTGAGCGCGCGTGTCGCGGCACAGCGAAGCATGGAGGCTATGCTGGAGACGCGCAGCAAGACAGAGGAGGAAGCGCGCATCCTGGCCGGGGAGCGTATCCAGGCGGAACAGCGATTGATCGAATCGGCGCGTACCCGGCGCGATGCCGAAGCGGCGCTGACGCGCGAGGCGGAGGGGCGTGCCGAGGCCGAAGCCGAGGCGCTGCGACTGCAGGTGGAACGGCTGGAACTGGATCAAGCCGTTATCGACCAGGCGAACGATCGGCTGGCGGCCGAACACAAAGCCGCGGCGACGGCGAAGGAGCGTCGCGAACTGGAGGAGGCAGCCGAACTCAAGGCGCGCGAACTGGCCGAACTGGAGGCGCTGACGCTCGAAGCAGTGCAGGCGCAACTGCTTGGCGAGCGGGCGGCACTGGCGGCTGCCGAAGCACGCCTGGAGACGGACAAGGAGTCCTCACGCCTGGCACAGGCACGCGAGTCGGAGCAGGCAGAACTGAAGCGTGTGGCGCTGGCGCGGGCCGAGGCCGAGTTGGAGTCGGAAAGAAGCGCGCAAGCAACGCTGGTGGAACGCGTGGAAGCGGAACGCACAGACGCGGCTGCGGCGGAGCACGCAAGTCGTCTGGAAGTCGAGCGGACCGCACTGGCGGAGGCGCGCGCCAAAGCAGAGGCGGAACTGGAACATGCCGCCTCGCTGCGTGAGCGGGCGGCGATAGCGGCCAGAGAAGATGCGTTGCAACGGGTCGCGGCTGAAGTGCGTGCAATCGACGCGCTGCGCAGTCGTGAGGCGGCAGAGGCGCGGGAACGGGAAGCTGAGCAAGCGCGTTACGCGGAGGAAGCGCGTGCGCGCGCACTGGCGGTTCAGCGCGGGGCAATGGTTGCCGGGCCGGCGGACAGGTCGATCGGGAACGTATCCCGGACGTGGCGCCTGCGCGCCTTCAAGACGGCGGCTGCGTGCGCCGTAGCCTTGGCACTGGGCGTCGGCATTGGTGCTTACGCGCCGTCTCGTATGCACCCGTCGGCGGATGTGGAAACGCCGGATCCAGTGGTCGCCACGGGAATGCCGGATCAACCGCTGCTGTTGCGTCTTGATCGCGACGTGGATTCGTTCAGCGCGAGGTTGACGAAGGCTGGGCGCTGAGGGGAGCGGCATCCGGCGGCAGATTCCGGATGTCGCAGGCGTTGGGGTTCGCTGCGCTCACCGCCAACCTGAGGCTGCATTGTCGGGGTTCGCTGCGCTCAGCGCCGACCCGCGTCTGCTGCGTCTGCATGCATTTCATTTACATGCGCAGGCGCCAATTTCAATCGAGAATGCCGCGGCGTCAATTCAGCGCGGCGCCGCTGGCTTTCAGCACCGGCGCCCAGCGTGCGCGATCCTCCCGTATGCGCGCAGTCAGCTCGGACGGTGTGCTGGTCGCCGGCTCGATGCCAGCGGCGATCAGTTTGTCGCGCGTTGCCGGTTCTGCCAGCGCCCTCACCACTTCCGTGTGCAGGCGCGCCTGGACGGGCTTGGGCGTTTCGGCCGGTGTGAACAGGCCGTACCAGAGGTGGTAGCCGACTTCACCCAGCCCCAGTTCGGCGAGCGTGGGCGTCTCGGGGACCAGCGTTTCGCGCCGGGTGCCGGTTACGGCCAGTCCCACCAACCGGCCATCCTTGGTATAGGACGCGTACGGCGAGAAGGTGGTGATGGCGAATGCGATGTCACCGGCCAGCAGCGCCTGCAGCATCGGCGGCGAGCCCTTGAACGGGACGTGCAGCATGTCGGTTCCCGATGCAAGCTTCATCCGCTCGCCGACCAGTTGCGACACCAGTGCCGAACTGCCGAAGGTCACTTTGCCCGGACTTGCCCTGGCATGGGCGAGCATGTCTTTGAGTGTTTTCGCCGGCGCCTTGCCGCTCGCGACAATGAACAGCGTCTGCAATGCGGTCAGGGATATCGGCGCGAAATCGCGGTCCGCATCGTAGGGCAGCCTGGCGGTGGTGAGCGGGTTTACGGTGAAGGTGCTGTCGGTGGCCATGAACAGCGTGTAGCCGTCGGGCGCCGCCTTCGCCGCTGCTTCCGCCGCGATGACGAAGTTGCCGCCCGGCCGGTTGTCGACGATCACCGGTTGACCCATGTTCGCCTGCAGGCCCTGCGCCAGGGCGCGCGCCAGCAGGTCGGTGATGCCGCCGGGCGGGAAGGAAATGATCAAGCGTATCGTTTTCGACGGATACGTCTGCGCGCGGACGGCCGGCGCAAGGCAGAGGGCGATAAAGCAGGCGCCGATGAAGGTGGCGAGGAAGCGGGTCATGGGGACTTCCCTTTTTTGGTGCTGGTTCAGATGCCGAATAATCGCAACTGACGGGGCTGAATGGCTTGCGCGCTGCGCACGCATCGCCCGTGCGCTCCGATATTCTTGCCTGAATTCAATTCAGCGCGGCGCCGGTAGCCTTCAGCACCGCCGCCCACCGGGTGCGATCGTCGCGTATGCGCGCGCTCAGCTCGGCCGGTGTGCTGGTCGCAGGTTCGATCCCTGCTGCAACCAGCTTGTCGCGCGTGGCCGGTTCATTGAGCGCCTTCACCACTTCCGCGTGAAGACGCGCCTGGACAGTCTTGGGCGTTTCGGCCGGCGTGAAAAGGCCATACCACGCGTGATAGCCGTATTCTCCCAGTCCCAGCTCCGCGAGCGTGGGTGTTTCGGGTACCAGTGTTTCGCGCCGGGCGCCGGTGACGGCCAGTCCCACCAGCCGGCCGTCCCTGGTGTAGGACGCGTACGGAGAAAAAGTCGTGACGGCGAACGCGATATCACCAGTCAGCAGGGCCTGCAACATCGGTGGCGATCCTTTGAAGGGAACGTGCAGCATCTCGGTCCCGCTGGCGATACGGATGCGCTCGCCCACCAGCTGCGTAATCAGCGCCGAGCTGCCGAAGGTCACCTTGCCGGGGTTCGCCCTGGCATGGGCGAGCATGTCTTTCAGCGTATTCGCCGGCGCCTTGCCGCTTGCCACAATGAACAGCGTCTGCAACGCGGTCAACGAGATGGGCGCGAAGTCCCGTTCCGCGTCGTAGGGCAGCTTGGCGGTGGTGAGCGGATTCAGGGTGAAGGTGCTGTCTATGGCCATGAACAGCGTGTAGCCGTCGGGCGCCGCCTTCGCCGCCGCTTCCGCCGCGATGACGAAGTTGCCGCCCGGCCGGTTATCGACGATGACCGGTTGGCCCATGTTCGCCTGCAGGCCCTGCGCCAGGGCGCGCGCCAGCAAGTCGGTGATGCCGCCGGGCGGAAACGAAATGATCAGGCGTATCGTTTTCGCAGGGTAGGTCTGCGCCTGGGCTGCCTGCCCCATGCAGCAGGCCAGTCCCATCGCCGCAATGAAGGCGGCAAAAAATCGGGTCATCGGCCGGGCCCTTTCGTCATGTGGCAAGAATTCAAACGCCGAAGAAGCGCGCGCGGTAGGACAGGGCCTGCGGGTCCTGCTGGCGCACCCACGCAGCGAGCTCGCCGCAGGTCGGAAACCACACGTCCTTGAAACCCGCGAGATACTGCAGGATGTCGCGCAGCATGGCGCTTACGAGCGGGCGGCCGCCGAAGTGGGCATGGATGCCGATGTGCATCATGCCCATGGTTTCTTCGGCGTGGAGGAAATCGAAGCTGTGCTTGTAGACGTCGAAGTAATCGCGCGGACTGGAGCGCAGCACGCGGTTGTCGACGAACTCCGACCACGGGATCGCCACCATGGTGCCGCCCGGCCTGACATCGATGCGCGGCGAACTGCTGTCCAGCACGTCGCAATGCCACTGCAGGCCTTCCGCGGCGAGCAGGTCGGGTGTCCCGGCATCGCCGCCGTACACCGGCGTGACCCAGCCGATGGGGCGCTTGCCCGAGGCATGCTCCAGAGCGTCCAGCGTCTTGCGCATCGTCTGGCGCTGGCCGGCGGCATCCATCTCGCAGAGATATTCGTTTTGCGCATAACCATGGGCCGCGACCTCGTGTCCGGCGCGCGCCATCTGCGCGATGGCATCGGGATAGCGCTCGGCCGACAGGCCGTTGCAGAACGCGGTGGCGCGCCGGCCGTTGCGCTCCAGGGTTCGCATCAGCCGCCAGACGCCTTCCTTGCCGCCGTACTCCGACCACTGGATGCCGGCCACGTCGCGCGTTCCGGCTTTGAGCGGTGTCGTTCGGGGAAAGTAAGTGGGTGAGCGGCCTTCCGCCCAGGTTTCGAGCAGCATGCTGGTCAGCACCGCGATGCGCGCGTTGTTGGGCCAGAGCAGTGGAGCGTTCATGCATTACCTCGCTGGGTCTTGTCATCGACGCGCCGCCGGCTAAAGATCATGTTCAATGCCGGGGATGGGCGACGGTCGAATCGGGGTTGGGTGGGTAAACGGGTTGACGATCTGGATGCCATTGAAGGTTTATCCGCAGTTACACACTAGTCGTGAACTTAGGCGACAGCATCGTTATGGTTCACGACTAACTCCAGATTGGTTTTGTCGCCTAAATAGGCGACCCCTTAGTAACGTCTTCGCTCAACAGCAGGCTGCAACCCGCGCTATGCGCGCAGGCAAGCACGATAGCATCGAAAAACGAAACAACATTACGGTTCTGCGCCAGGTCGAACCTCGGATGGACGCTGGCGGATGTGACTCTAATGACTTCAAGCTGCTCGAAAAGGTCAAGCTGAGCGCAGCTGTCGCCTGTGAGGATCTGCCGAGTGGTGAAATTCGGGCTAATGCGGCTGTATGCCCGCCGATTTGATCACCCCGGCCCAACGCACAGTCTCCGCCTTGATCTGCGCGGCGAATTCCTCCGGCTTGTTGCCGACGGGTTCCAGGCCGACCGCGTTGAACTTCGGTTTGCTCTCCGGATCGGAAAGTACCCGGGTCATGTCCGCGTGCACTTTGAGTACGATGTCCTGGGGAGTTTTTGCGGGGGCGAGCACGCCGCCCCAGACGGAAACCTCGTAGCCCGGGATGCCCGAGGCGGCGATCGTGGGCAGATCGGGGGCGAGCGCGGAGCGTATGGCGCTGCTCACCGCCAGCACCTTGACTTTGCCGGAACGCACCAGAGGCATCACGTTCAGGCCGGTGAAGTTATAGGCGACGTCGCCTGTCATCACCGCGGTGGTCATCTCCGGCCCGCCCTTGTAGGGGACGTGAACGACGTCCAGCCCCGCGCCGATCTTGAACAGTTCTCCTGCGAGGTGCGGCGGCGAACCGATGCCGGCCGAGGAAAAGTTCAGCTTGCCGGGTCGGCCTTTGATGTACGCGATCAGTTCCGCCACCGAATTGACGGGCAGCATCGGTGGAACGATAAGCACCTGCGGCGACCAGTAGACGATGGTGATGGGTGCAAAGTCCCGCGCCGGGTCATAGCGAAGATTGGCGTACAAGGCAGGGTTGATCACCAGCGGCCCGTTGGCGGCGAAGAGCAGGGTGTAGCCGTCGGGCGCGGCCCGGGCGACCAGTTCCGATCCGATGCCGCCGTCCGCTCCCGGCCGGTTCTCGATCACCACCGGCTGGCTCCAGAATCGGGTCAGTCCTTGCACCAGCACCCGCGCCGCCCCGTCGGCCAGGCCACCGGGCGTATAGGGCACGATCATTTTTACCGGCCGCTCGGGATAGGTCTGCGCCGCTGCATCGAGCGGCAAGGCGGCGAGTCCGATCATCGCCGTCGCATGCAGGAAACGCTTCACGCGGCACCTCCGATCAAGCCAGGATTCGATTGCCATTTACCGGTCACCTTTCATGCGCTCTCCACATCGACAGCGGTGCGCGATTCCCAGAATATCAGACGCCGCTGCGCGAGGCGCAGCAACTGCGTTCCGGTGATGCCCACGGCTGACAGGGAGAGCAGCGCGGCGAACACGACGCCCAGATCAAGCGAGCTCGCCGCGTTCTGGATCAGGAATCCCAGGCCGCGTGTCGATGCAATGAATTCCCCGGCCACGGCACCGATCAGCCCGAGCACGACGCCGATCTGCATCCCTGCCATGATCGCGCTCGCCGCATGCGGCAGCTTCACCTCGAGCAGGATGTCGAGACGGCTGCGCCCGAACACCCGCATCAGGTCGATGAGATCCGCATCCACCGAACGGATGCCGCTCACCGTGTTGACGAAAATCGGGAAAAAACAGATCAGCGCGACGAGCACGATCTTGGATTCGATGCCGAACCCGAACCAGACAATGACCAAGGGCGCGAGCGCGACCTTGGGCATCGACTGCAGCGCGACCACGTAGGGATAGAGCGCGCGTTCGAAGCCTTCCGATTCCGACACCAGCGTTCCGAGCGCGATGCCCAGCGCCGCGCCGGCGATATAGCCGATCACCAGCGCCTCGGTGGTGAACAGCAGGTGCACCCAGAATTCGCCCTGCACGTAGCCGCGCCACAGCGCCGCTCCGATCTGGCCGAGACCAGGCAGGATGTAATTGGGCACCTTCACCACCTCGGTCGCGATCAGCCAGCCGATCACGATGACGACAGCGGTGGCGGCGGGATAGGCGAGATGCACCAGCCGTTCCTTCATCACACCCGCTCCCGCTCGTCGCCCGCACTGTCCAGAAGGCGCTGGCGCAACTGGTCGCACAAGCTGCCGAAGGCCGCGCCCGCCATCGTGGACAGATCGCGCGGCCGCGGCAGGTCGATGGCGACCTCCTCGACCACATGCGTCGGCCGCGGCGACAGGATCACCACCCGGTCGGAAAGAAACACCGCCTCGGGAATGCTGTGGGTGACAAACAGCACGGTCTTCGCGTTCTGGCTCCAGACCTTGAGCAGTTCCAGCGCCATCCGCTCGCGGGTGAGCGCATCGAGCGCGGCGAACGGCTCGTCCATCAGCAGTACCGGCGGATCGAGCAGCAGCGCCCGCGCCAGGGCGACGCGCTGCTGCATGCCGCCGGAGAGTTCGTTCGGGTAATGATTCTCGAATCCTTCGAGACGCACCAGGCGAATCAGCGCGCGCGCGCGCCCGGTGATGTGCGCGCGGTCCTCGCCGGCTCGGGGCGCGGCTACCAGGATGTTTGCCAGAACCGACTTCCAGGGCAGCAGGGTCGGCTTCTGGAAAACGATGCCGACGTCGCGGTGTGGCCCGTCGATCAGGCGCCCGCCGACACGCGCGCTGCCGGTGGTCGCCGGCAGCAGGCCGCTCACCAGTTTAAGTATCGTGGATTTTCCGCAACCCGATGGCCCGAGCACCGAAACGAAGGTGCGGGGCTCCACCACGAGATCGAGACCCGCAAGCGCCTCGGTCGATCCCTTGCGCCCGCGGTAGGTGAGCGAGACGCGCTCAAGCGCGATTCCGGCCTGCGTCAGAGCGCCTCCCCGGACGCGAGGCATCGCGGTCAGCGCGCGGCCGCGCGCGCCTGCTTGCGCCAGGTCGCGTCGTAGCCGAGTTCATCGCGGCTGCGGCTGCAGACTTCCGCGGCGGTCAGCGCGAGCACCCGGGTACCGTGTTCCAGTTTCGACAAAACCACTTCGTTGTAGAAGCGGCTGTGCTGGGTCGGGCCGTAGTTGAAACACGGCACGCCGCGACTCCAGAGATGCCCTGAATCGGCGCCCGCCATCGATCCCGGAATATGCACGCCGATGGGCGGTGTCTCGCCGGTGACGCTCTTGTGATGGGCGGTGGTGATGCCCACCAGCGGATGATCTTTCGGCAACTCCAGCGGCGGCATGTAGCAGCCCATCGCATGCCAGGGCGCTTTGTACGGCGCGGGCGGCATTTCGATCTCGTATTTGAAATCCGGATCGGCCTTGGCCAGACCGTCCAGACAATCACGCAGGTCGGCGACCACACCCTCGACCGTCATCCCCGGATGGGTCCGCACATCTATCGCGAGCGTGCAGCAGTCCGCGACGAATGCGGGGCGCCACATGTGGTATTCGCGCGTCAGGCCGCCGCGAATCGAACCGGCGTGCATGCGCGGCAATCCGGGAAGTTCCGGATGCGGCACGTGGTTGAACTTGATCGCGTGCAGCGCGCGCATCGCCGCGAGCGCCTTGTCGATTGCGTTGACCCACTTGAACGCATGCGTGCGTCCGGCCCAGACTGCCTTGCCGCGCAGGGTTACCAGCAGTTCCAGCACCCCCGCATGAATCGTGCGGATCTGCAGGTTGGTCGGCTCGGGGACGATCGCGGCGTGCGGCAGCGGCCCCTTGTCGAGCATGTGCACCGTGCCGATGCCGCCCTGCAGTTCGCCCACCACGCAGGCGACGATCAGGTCGCCGCGCAGGCGGATGCCCGAGCGTTTGACCGCCGTCGCCGCCATGATCATCGCCGCGTCGCCCGCCTTCATGTTGCCTACGCCGACGCCGAACAGGCTACCGCCTTCACGCGTGCACTGCCAGAGCGGCCGGTCGTAGCCGAGCGGAATCGGGTCGACATCCAGATGGCCGTTGAACATCAGGTTCACGCCGGTGCCGTCGCCGCGCAGGATGCCGATCGCATTCGGACGGCCGCGCTCAACCTCCTGCAGGATCACTTCGTCGAAGCCGCATGCACGCATTTTCGCAGCGGCGTATTCGGCCGCCGGCGCCTCCGCGCCGGAGAAACTCGGAATGTTGGCGAGTCCTTCGGTGAGTGCGATGACTTCATCCGGAACGATATGCTCGTTCACGTTGCCCACGGCTGCCGCGCTCACAGGACGAACTCCGCGGCGGCCAGCGCCATCACCTGTGCCGCGAGCGTCATCTTGTCGATGTCGCACTCGTTGTAGAAGCGGCTGTGATCGGACGGCCCGTAGTTGAGGCACTTGGTGCCGAACTGCGCGAGATGCCCGGTATCGGCGCCCGCATACGATCCCGGAATGAACACCCCCATGCCCGGCTCCTTGCCGGTGAGTTCGCGGTGCAGGCGCCGGCAGGACTGCGCCAGCGGGTGCTCCACCGACAGATCGTTCGGCGGCATGAACAATCCCATCGCCTGAAACGGCTTGCGATAGGGCGCGGGCGGCAGCTCGATCTCGTAGCTGAACTGCGGATCGGACGCGGCAACCGCGTCGAGCACGCCGCGTATGTCTTCCACCGTGCTCTCCAGGCTCATGTCAGGGGCGAGACGCACATCGACTTCGAGGGTGCAGAAATCCGGAACCATCGCCGGTCGCCAGGTGAGGTACTCGCGCGTGAGGCCGCCGATGATGCCGCCTATAACGAGATTGGGAAGGCCGGGAAGATCGGCTCGCGGCGCGTGCCGGAAACGCACTGTCTTGAGCGCATCCACTGCCTTGGCCATTTTCTCGATCGCGTGAACGTTGTCGAGCAGATCGCGATTGCCTATCCAGGCGGTCTTGCCATTCACGTGCAACAGGAACTCGAGCACCCCGGCATGGATGGTGCGTACATTGCACGCCGTGGGTTCGGGGACGATGGCGAGATCCGGCACCAGACCATGGTCGAGCATGTAGCGCGTGCCGATGCCGCCCTGGAGCTCGCCGATCACCGCGGAGATGTACACATCGCCGCGCAAGCGCAGGCCGCTGCGCTTCAACGCAGCCGCCGCCATCACCATCGCGGCATCGCCCGCCTTCATGTTGCCCACGCCGATACCGTAGAGCTTGCCGTCGCGGCGCACCGGCCGCCAGTGCGGCGCGTCGTAGTCCGCGGGAATCGGATCGATATCGAGATGGCCGTTGTACATGAAGGACGGCCCGGTTCCGTCGCCTCGCAGCACGGCGATCACGTTGGGACGACCCGGCTCGACTTCCTGCAAGGTGACGTCGTCGAATCCCAACTCGCGCAGCCTCCCGGCGAGAAAGCGCGCGCACGGCCCCTCTTCGCCCGAAAAGCTCGGGATGCGGGCGAGGTCGGTGCACAGCTCGACGATTTCCTCCTCGTCGATATGCGAAAGGAGTTTCTGCTCGTTGCCTGTCATTGGTGCGGTCCTGTCGTCATGCGGGCACGCTTCGTCTCACGGAATCGCCTTTGCCCGCGCGAGCACATCGTCGACATTGAATTTACCGAAGTCAGGCACGAACTCGTTGGTGTAGAGCTTGCGCAAGTCGATTGCGCTGTTCTTGACGGTGCCGGCCTCGACCAGGATATCAAGGACAGTCTGCCACCCAGTATGGGTAAATGCGCCGAATTCGCGCTTGTCGGGCCAGCCCGCGGGCATTTTCAGGCGCAGATTGGCGAGCAGGATCTTCGATGAGTCGGCGATGTTCTTCGCCTCCTCGCCCTGGGTGGGTCTGGTCGCAGGATGCATTTTCCAGAGAGAGCGGATACACCCCGCAGGATTGGATTGGCACGCCACCATGCCCTTGCTGTACGCGCGTCCGAAGCGCTTCAGCAGATCCGGGTTGTCGCGAAACAGGTCGACGTGGGTGGCAAACGAATTTCCGGACAACTGCAGGTATTTCTCCGGAATCGGAATCCGCCGCAGGGGAATTCCCGAGTAGACCTCTATTTCCGCATGGAACACGTCGAACAGGTTGAGCGCATCCACGCGGCCGCTGCGCAGCGCACTGATTGCGGTCGCTCCCTGAGGCGTGGGGATGAGTTCCACATCCTTGCCCACCTGGAGCCCTGCCTCCTTGAGCATCGAGCGCGTCGCCGGCACATTGCCCGTGCCCAGCGAATTGACGCCGATTTTCTTGCCCCGCAAGTCCTTGAATTCCCGGATCGTGCTGCTTGCGGGAACCACGATTTCCCAGTTGTACACGCGGGTGACGTTGTAGAAAAACCGCAGTGGCAGCGGATCCTTTCCGGTGTCGTTGGAGATGACGACAAAATCCGGGATCGGATAGCCGATCATGATCGACTTGTTGGCAATCTGCGGCAGCAACACCCCGGTGCTGTCGAACTGGACGGTGCTGATGTCGATGCCTTCATCGCGAAAGAAGCCCATGGACTCGGCCAGGAACATCGAGGCATTGGCCACCCCCTGGCGCGACGCGGTGCCATACACGACCTTGTCGAGAGCGAGCGCGACTTCAGGAAGCGCGAGCATAGCTCCGGCGAGACCCACTGCCAGCGTGAGTGCACGGCTGCTGCGGGTGAAAGTTTGAAGGGTCATCGGCGCTGCTCCATCGGTGTTACTGCAATTCGATTGCATTTGATACTGACTTAACAAAATTACCAAGTCAAGGACTCGAACTCTCCAATGGACGTTCGCTTGCCATGAACGATTGTGACGCACCGCAAGTCCGTTACACTCGCGCCACTTGTCCCGGCGGAGGACGCAGGAGATGACGACAAAAATCGGCGATCGGCTGGCGCGTGTCGAGGACGACAAGCTGCTGCGCGGACGCGGCCGCTTCGTCGATGACATCCGCTTTCCCGATATGCTGCATGCGGCGTTCGTGCGCAGCCCGCTCGCCCACGCGCGGCTGCGCGGTCTGGACGTGGGCGCGGCGCGCGCGCTGCCCGGCGTGCATGCCGTGTTCACCTATGCCGACATCCGCGCGGTCACGGTGACCGACCGCATTCCGGCGTCCCTGCCTTCGGGGATGATCCGCTTTCACGTCGATCCTCCGTTTCTGGCGCATGGCGAAGTCTGCTATTTCGGCGAACCGCTGGCGGTGGTGATTGCCGACAGCCGCCGCGTCGCCGAAGACGCGGCACGCCTGGTGGAACCCGACCTCGAGCCCCTGCCTGCGGTGGTCGATCCGCGCCGCGGGGTTGCGGCCGATTCGCCGAAGGCGCGCCTGGAGTGTCCGGACAACCTCGTTGCACAGGCTGCGATCAAGTACGGCGATGTCGATGCGGCCTTTGCGCGCGCGCCGGTGCGCATTGCCGAATGCTTCAGCCTGGAGAAAGGCGGGGGCCACTCCATCGAAGCGCGCGGCGTGGTGGCGCACCATGACGCACTGGAGGACCGGCTGACGGTGTGGGACAGCACGCAGATGCCGCATCGCATTCGCGCGCTGCTGGTGGCCGCACTCGGCCTGGCCGAATCGCAGGTGCGGGTGGTGGCGCCCGATGTCGGCGGCGGCTTCGGCCCCAAGGCGATCGTGCATCCGGAGGAACTGGTCATCCCGGTCGCCGCCATGTTGCTCGGCCGCCCGGTGAAGTGGGTCGAGGACCGCTACGAAAGCTTCGCTGCCACGGTGCACGAGCGCATGCAGATCTGGGATGTCGAGGCTGCCGCAAGCGCCGAAGGGCGGCTGCTTGCCATACGCGGCAAGCTGTATCACGACCACGGCGCGAGCACGCCCTATGGCGTGGCGCTGCCCTACAACGCGGCCACCAATCTGGTGGGCCCGTACGCGCTGCCCGCGTTTCAGCTGGACATCGCGCTGTGCCTCACCAACATGGTTTCCGCTTCATCGACCCGCGGCGCCGGGCGGCCGCAAGGCACGTTCGTCATGGAGCGTCTGCTCGATCGCATTGCCGCGAAACTCGGCCTGGCTCGCGATGAAGTGCGGCGGCGCAATCTGATCCAGCCCGGACAGATGCCCTATACGACACCCATCGTGCAGCGAGACGGGCAGGCGATGACCTACGACAGCGGCGATTATCCCGAGGCGCAGCGGCGCGCCCTCGAGGCCGCGGGCTGGGCGGACTTTCCGGCGCGCCAGGCGGCTGCACGCCAGGAGGGACGCTGGATCGGCATCGGGCTGGCGAATTACGTCGAGGCAACCGGACGCGGTCCGTTCGAAAGCGCGTCGGTGCGCATCGGTGTGTCTGGAAAAGTGGTCGTGACCACGGGCGCGACCGCGCAGGGGCAGGGGGTGAAGACCATGCTCACGCAACTCGTGGCCAGCGCGCTCTCTGTCGCGCCCGCATCGATCGAGGTGATCGACGGCGATACGTCGGCCAGTCCGCTCGGCTTGGGTGCGTTCGCCAGCCGCCAGGCGGTGACCGCCGGGAGCGCGGCGTTTCTCGCGGCACGCGAGGTTGTCGACAAGGCGAAGCAGGCGGCCGCTGCCATGATGGAGGTGGCGGTGGACGACCTCGATCTGCGCGATGGCGAGGTGGTGGTGAAGGGCGTGTCGCAGATGAAGCGCAGCTTGAAGGAGATCGCACAGGCGCTCGCCGGCAATCCGGGCTTTGCCATGCCGGGCAACCTGCCGCCCGGCCTGGCCGCGGCGGTCGATTTTCAGCCGGCGGCGCTGACCTACAACAACGGCAGCCACGTGGTCGAGGCGGAAGTCGATATCGAGACGGGGGCGGTGAAACTCAATCGCTATGTCATCCTGCACGACTGCGGACGCATGATCAATCCGACCATGGTGGAGGGCCAGGTGCTGGGCGCCGTGGTGCACGGCATCGGCGCCACCCTGTTCGAGTGGATGCGCTATGACGAAAACGGCCAGCCGCTCACCGGCACCTACGCCGACTATCTGCTGCCGACCGCGGACGTGTTGCCGCGTTTCGAAATACTGCACATGGAAACGCCTACTCCGTTGAATCCGCTCGGCGTGAAGGGCGCGGGGGAGAGCGGCACCATAGGCGCGCCCGCGGCGATCGTCGCGGCGATAGAGGATGCGCTGGCGCCGCTGGGCGTGACGATACGTGAACTGCCCGTGACGCCGGCACGATTGCAGCGGCTGATACAGGCGGCCAGAGCGCGCAGTGACGTCGATCCGGTGCGCCCGGGTGCGCAAGCCGATGCAAAGGCCGCGTCATGAAACCGGCCCCGTTCGATTATCACTGCCCGCAATCCCTGGCCGAAGCATTGCACCTGCTGGCGACGCTGCACAATGCCCGCCCGCTGGCCGGCGGGCAGTCGCTCATGCCCATGATGAATCTGCGGCTGGCCACGCCGTCGCATCTGGTGGATCTTGGCCGGATTGCGGAACTGGCCGGCATCGAGGAAACCGCAATCGGAATCCGCATTGGCGCAATGACGACACAGCGCACTCTGGAGCGATCTGCACTGATTCGCGCGCATTGCCCGTTGCTCGCCGAAGCGCTGCAGCACGTGGGGCACCAGCAGACGCGCAATCGCGGCACCCTGGGCGGCAGCCTCTGTCATCTCGATCCGGCTGCCGAGCTGCCCATCGTTGCGGCGGCGCTGGGCGCTAGTCTGTCGCTGAGCAGCAGTGCCGGATCACGGACCCTTTCGTTCGCCGATTTTCCCGCCGGTTACCTGACCTCGGTGCTCGATGCGGGGGAATTGCTGACCCATGTCGAATTACCGCGCATGCAGGAAAACAGCGGCTGGTGTTTCGAGGAATTCTCGCGCCGCCCCGCGGATTTTGCCATCGTCGCCGTTGCTGCCCAGGTTCGCCTCGGGCCGCTTGAGGAGGTGACGGAGGTACGCATCGCGATCGGCGGGCTCGCTTACGCGCCGTTGCGCATCGAGGCTGCAGAACAGGCGCTGGTGGGGCAGACATGGTCGGCGGAGCGGGTGGAGCGCGCTGCGTCCCTGGCGGGTGCACTACCCGCCGAAGGCGATGACGACAACACCCCGGCCTACCGGCAGCATCTCGCCGGCGTGCTCACGCGGCGTGCGCTGCGAAAGGCGTTCAATCGCTGTCGCGAGCGTGCCCATGTCTGAGCATCGCATCGTATTGACCGTCAACGGCAGGCGCTGCGAGCGCATGGTCGAAGGGCGGGTCAGCCTCGTGGATTTCCTCAGGAACGATCTCGGACTCACCGGCACCCACGCCGGCTGCGAGCACGGTGTGTGCGGCGCATGCACCGTGCTGGTCGATGGCGATTCAACCCGGGGCTGCCTGATGCTGGCCGCGCAGGCCCATGGCCGGGCGGTCCAGACCATAGAAGGCGTGGCGAACGCGGACGGATCGCTATCGGCAATTCAGCGAAAACTTGCCGAGCATCACGGCCTGCAATGCGGTTTCTGCACCCCGGGCGTGGTGATGACCCTGATCGAACTGGCGCGGGAAAGCGCCGGCACGGTATTGACCGAGGCGCAGGTGCGCACGGCGCTCGCGGGCAACCTGTGCCGTTGCACCGGGTATCAGGGCATGGTGGACGCTGCGCTGGCGCTGCTGGGTTCCGGATCACTGTCGCCACCCCATCTGGAGGGGCCGGTGAAAGCAGAAGAAACGCCATGAGCGATCGATGTGCCAATGCCGGATCAGCGCCTGCCGCCCCCGCCCACCTCCTTCACGCGCGTGATCGGAAGGAACAGATTCAACGGCCGGTCGGATAATTCGAGGAAGCCATACTTGCGGTAGAAATTTCCGATCTCCTCGTCCTTGGAGTCCACGAGTAGTGCCGCGACCCCGATGATGGCATCCACCTGGCCGACGTTCCACAGGGCGTGGAAGAGCATGAGTTCCCCGACCCCCTGGCCCCGATACGCGCTTGCCACGGCGAGACGACCCAGACGTGCCGCAGGAATGCGCTGGGGAAATTTCTTCCGGATCGACTCGGGCAATTCGTCGCTCTGTATTTCGCAACTGCTCAGCGAGTAATAGGCGACTATGCGAGCCGGATCGGCTGCTCCGGTTGCGACATAGACCCTGGCGAGACTCTTCCTGACATGCTGCCCGGCAATCTGCTGCAGGTACTTATTTAGCGCGGGATTTCCGCAGTCGAACGACGCTCTGTCGTGGCGCCCATGCAATTCGCTGACTTGCAGCATCGAATTTCTCCACAAAGCCTGCGGCGGCCTTCCTGAAGGCGGTGGTACTGGCCGGCGGACTGGCAAGCGCCCGGAAAAAGACTGCAGCGTCGCGCCTGGAGAGCGGTATGAGATTTTCCTTCTCGATGATCGCTTCCGCTTCCTTGAGTGCCGACTGAACCAGAAACTGGTTCAAGGTCGCCCCCGTCAGGTCGGCTGCATACTGCAACCGGTCCTGGACTTTTCTGGGCACTCTTGCAGTTACGCGCGTCTCACTACGTCGAGCGACAGCCTGATTGGCCATAGGGGTAACCTGATTTCTGCTCCCGCATGATTGGAGCCCGCGGTTGGAACGGCAATTATTGAGCGGCGGATGGTGTCATGCATTTTGTGAAGCATACCATGCCGGTGCCAAAATGGCACACAGATCCAGCGGTGACCGGGCCAGGCTTTCCGCACTGCACTTCAGTCCGCAGCGACCAGCCGCATCAATTCGCGCACCGAGCCCAGGCTTTCCATTTCCCTCACCGTTGCAACCACAGCCGCCCTGCTTTTGGCGGAGAGCGCTGCTTCGGCATAGCGGTGGAATTTCGCTTCGACACCCGTCCAGCCCAGCGGGTTGTTCATGTTGCCGGGCGGGTAGGGCATGTCCACGTTGATGATCCGCCCGTCCTTCAGCGTCACCTCCAGCGCGCAGGGGAAGGCGCCTGGCGTGTAGCGGTTCAGCGCGGCATCGGTGGCCACGCTGGTGCGCGCCATGAGCGCGCGCACCGATGGGTCGAACCAGCGGCCCTCTGCAAACTGCCTGGGCGTGAGTTCGCCGTCCAGCAGTGCGACCGCAATCAGGTACAGGAAGCTGTGGTCTGCCGTTTCGCGCGATTGCGGATCATCGCGCTGCGGATCGAGGACCTGGGAGCGGACAAAGGGCGTATCGGCCATGCGCGCGCGCACCCGCCCGATCTGCGCCAGCGGATCGTTCATCTGCACCAGCGGATCGTTCAAATGCGCCAGCGGATCGTTTAATTGCGAGTGAACCTGCAGTGCGGCTGCCACTGCCGCCTGGCCGGAAGCGAGGCAGGGGTAGGCCTTGATGCTCACATCCATGATGCGCAGCCGCGCGGGGTCCGGCGGTGCGGTGAGGGCCGCCGTGAGGGCCGCAACGAGCGCGGGGTTGTCGCCGCCCTTGTCGAGCGCGGCTTGCAGCATGCCACGCGGGCCTTCGAATACGGTCTGCGGACCGCTTGCGCCCTGCGCGGCGAGCCAGGTGGCCATCACGGCGGCATGTGCGACCATCGCATCGGCGAGGCCCTTGGCCGCCGAGAGTTGTCCCATGCGCACGATGCCCAGCACGTGGCTGTGCGACATGGCGAGCGCCAGCGCGTGCGCCAGTTGTCCCGGCGGGAGGCGCAACAGGCGGCCTGCCATGGCCGCGGCGACGGGTGAGGATGCCGTAACGTTGTCCCAGGGCGAATCGAGGCGCATCAGGTCGTGGATGCGTCCGTACAGTTCATAGCCCATGACGATGGTGGCGAGCGCCTCGCGCCCGCTCGTATCCTGGCGTTCGCCCATGGAGAGTGCGACGGGAATGTTGTCGCTGGGATGGCACGCGCCCGAGGCGCCGAGGCCAACATCGTTCAGGTCCAGCGCGCGCACCAGCACGCCGTTGGCGAGCACTGCAAGAGCGGAGGATGTGCGCAGGTCCGTGCCGATGACGGTGCAGTCCGCATTGCCGCCCAGCTCGCGGAGCGTTCGCAGGGCCGGGTGGGATGATTCCTCCGCCAGCGCGCCCAGCGCACAGCCCAGCGAGTCAAGGACAAGCTGTTTCGCCTGGTCCAGGGCGCGCTCCGGTATCGCGCCGGCATCGAATGTAATCACCCAGCGGGCGAGGTCCTGAACCAGGGTCATGCGCGTGCCTTCGCCGCGCAGTCGGCCGCGCGGCGCGTCATTCGGGCTTGATGCCCGCCTGCTTGATGACTTTCGCCCAGCGCTCGCCTTCGGAGCGGATGAAGGCGCGGAATTCTTCCGGCGTATTGCCGGCCGGGATGAGACCGATGTTGGCCATCCGTTCCTTCACATCGGGCAGCGCCATGATTCTCACTGTATCCCGTTGCAGCTTGTTGACGATATCGGGCGGCGTGCCGGCGGGGGCGACCAGGCCCAGCCATACCGATACGTCGAACCCGGCAAACTCCGGCTCGCTGGCCAGTGCGGGTGTGCCGGGCAGCGCATCGATGGGATAGGAACTGAGGCTCGCGAGCACGCGGAACTTGCCGGAGCGGATGTGCGGCATGGCCGTGGTGACGCCATCCAGCGTGAAATCCACGTCCCTGGACAGCAGGCCCTGCACCGTGCCGGCGCTGCCCTTGAAGGGCACGTTCAGCATGTCGATGCCGGCCATGCTCTTGATCATTTCGCCAGCCAGACGCGTCGGCGGTGTGCCCGTGCCGAAGTTGAGCTTGCCCGGATTGGCGCGTGCTTTCTGGATCAGTTCCCTGACCGATTTCGGACCCGCCGCGTCGACGATGAGGACGATGGGCGAGAACGCCGTGCGTGTGATGGGCGCAAAATCCACCAGTGGGTCGTAGGGCAGCTTGGCGAACATGCTCGGGTTCAGCGCGAGCGTGGAGTCGAGCGCCATCATAATCGTGTAGCCGTCGTTGGGCGCCTTGACCGTCGCCATCGCGCCGATGATGGAACTGCCACCCACGCGGTTGTCGGGAATGACCTGCTGGCCCCAGGCCTCGGCCATCTTCTGCCCGAGGACGCGGGTCAGTACATCCGTGGGGCCGCCCGCCGCCGAAGGAATGATGATGCGCACCGACCGGGTGGGATAGTTCTGCGCTGCGCTGCCTCCGGCCCAGGCGAGGCAGGCCGACAGCAGTGCAAAAGACAATGAACGAACGATCGCATACATAGTGCCTGCTCCTTGAAGTTACTGCCCGTAGGGCGTGGATTCACGCGCTACCACCCATTCTGTCGCCAGAGGGGTCCCCGCTCACCCCCCGTTTTTCACCGCCGGAAGGTTACACGCCGATTGCCCACTCCCACTGCCGGAGAGTCACCGTTCGATTCCCTGCTCCCACTGCCGGAGGGTCACCGTTCGATTCCCTGCTCCCACCGCCGGAGGTTCACCGTTCGATTCCCCGCTCCCACTGCCGGAGGGTCACCGTTCGATTCCCCACTCCCACCGCCGGAGGTTCACCAGCCGATTGTCCTCTCTCACCGCCGGAGGATCACCGGCCGATTCCCCTCTCCCACCGGGAGAGGGGGCAGGGGTGAGGGGAATCCCCCCTGAACGTCTCTAGTTCCTGTACGACGTGTCGATCGCGTCGATGTGCCGCAGGTACGCGCGCCAGTCTTCCTGTTCGTTGATTTTCTGGAAGTGATCCCATTGCTTGGCAGTGCGCTCACACACTTCGGGCGGGGGCATCTGCAGTTCGGTGCCGCTTGCCTCCAGCATCAGCTGGATTTCGCTCGCCTGCACCAGGTAGCGCATCAGCGTAATGGCTTCGGATGCCGTGGCGCCGCCGGTCAGCGGCCCGTGATTACGCAGCAGCATCGCCTTGTTGGTCGGGCCGATGTCCCGCGCCAGCCGTGCCGCCTCGTCGAGCGCGTCGGCAATGCCTTCGTAATCGTGCCAGGAGAGGCGGTTGTAGAAGCGCATTGCGCCCTGGTTGAGCGGCAGGATGCCGCGCTTGTGCGCGCTCATGGCGATCGCTGCGTTCGGGTGCACGTGAATCGTGCAGTTGATGTCGGGACGGGCCCGGAGTATCGCGGTATGGATGGTGAAGGCTGCCGAGTTGATGTTGTCCGCCTCGGTCACCTGGGCGCCGTCGATGCGCAGCTTGACCAGCTGCGAGGCACGAACCTCCGAGAACATCACTACATGCGGCTTCACCAGGAAGCACTCCGGCTGGTCGGGAATGCGCAGCGCGATATGGTTGTAAATGAGGTTGCCCCAGCCGTAGAACGCGGCGATCCGGTAGGCGGCCGCCAGTTCGACTCGGGCGCGCTGTTCTGCATCCGTAATGTCGGCCTTGTTTCCCTTTTCCACACGCAGTGCCTGTGCCATCTCCCTGCTCCTGTTCTGGTTGAAGTTCCAAATTATGCGTCTTTGCGGGGCCAATCAACAAGCTGATTGTCGGCAATCTGTTTCTGGCCAACTGTGGTTCCTATCGGAGGTTCACTGGTTGCGTATCGGGGGCGCGCAGGGTAAATTCGGTCCGGCACGCCTCCACCGGGCGCATCACTCGAGGATCCACATGAATTTCACCATTGCAACCAAAGCCGCGGCGGCAGCCGTGCTCATGGCCATTGCCGCAGGCCCGACCGCTGCGCAGACCATCAAGATCGGCCTGATCAGCACCTTCTCCGGCCCCGAAGCGCTGTGGGGAGAGAAAATGGAGCGGGCGGTCAAGCTGTACCAGAAGCTGAACGCCGACAAGCTGCCGCCCGACGTGAAAGTCGAAGTCGTCACCCGCGACGATGGCGGGCCCAACCCGGACAAAGCCAAGCAACTGGCGCAGGAACTGATCGTGCGGGACAAGGTGCAGATCCTCACCGGTGTGGTGTGGACCCCGAACGCCATGGCGATAGCGCCCCTGGTCACGGAAGCCAAAGTGCCATTCCTGCTGATGAATGCAGCGGCGCCGGTGATTACCACCCGTTCCCCTTACATCGCCCGCTTTTCCTGGACCATCTGGCAGTCGACTCTTCCGATGGGCGAATGGGCGGCAAGGAAATACAAGCGGGTGTACATGGCGGTGAGCGATTTCTCGCCGGGGCATGACACGGAACAGGCGTTCGAGAAGGGCTACGGCGGCCCCGGGCGCGAGATCGTCGGCAAGGTGCGCATGCCGCTTGCCAATCCCGACTTCGTGCCGTTCCTGCAGCGCGTGAAGGATGCCAAGCCCGATGCGCTGTTCTACTTCGTTCCGGGCGGACGCCAGGCGGCGGCCTTCCTGAAAGCCTATAACGACCTGGGCCTGGCCGCCGCCGGGATCAAGGTGCTGTCCACCGACCTGCCCAGCGACGAGGAACTCCCCGACGCAGCAGTGGGCACGGTGACCGCCTATCATTACACCCACACCGGAGACCGGCCGGCAAACAGGGCCTTCGTTGCCGCGTACAAGAAAGAGTACGGCGAGAAGGCGGCCCCCGACTTCGTCACGGTTGCCGCGTGGGATACGATGGAGGCGATCTACCACATTGTCCGCGAACAAAAAGGCAGGGTGGACCCGGACAAGACCATGGAGCTACTGAAGAACTACAGGAATCCGAACAGCCCCAGGGGACCCTTCGCCATCGACCCGGCCACGCGCGACATCGTCCAGAACATGTACCTGCGTGAAGTGCGCAGGGTCGGCGGCCAGATCATCAACGTCGAGACCGAGACCATCGCCACCATGGTCAAAGATCCCTGGAAAGAGCTGAACAGGAAATAGGCCCGGTAGCACTTCGTAACGGGCGGGAGGCAGGCATGTCCGAGGAAACGGGTTTTCTTCCGGTCACGGAACTGATTGGGCGATTCAGGAGGAAATCCCTCTCGCCGGTCGATGCGGTGGGCACCGCTTTCGATCGCATCCGGCTGCATGAGCCGAAAATCAACGCCTTCTGCCGCGTCGCCGACGAAGCAGCGTGCATGCGCCAGGCGCGCGAGTCGGAAGCGCGCTGGCAGCGGGGCGAGCCGATGGGCGCGCTCGATGGCGTGCCGATCAGCGTCAAGGACGCGATCCTGGCGAAGGGCTGGCCCACCTTGAAAGGTTCCCGCCTCGTCAATCCCGACCAGGACTGGAACGAGGATGCGCCGGCTGTGGCACGCCTGCGCGAGCACGGCGCGATCATCATCGGCAAGACCACCACGCCGGAGTTCAACTGGAAGGGCGTGACCGACAGCCCGCTTTCCGGCATTACGCGCAATCCCTGGAATCTGCAGATGACACCCGGTGGTTCGAGCGGCGGCGCAGCGGCCGCGCTGGCAGCGGGCATAGGCAACGCGGCCATCGGCAGCGACGCGGGCGGTTCGGTGCGCATTCCCGGCTCGCTATGCGCTCTGGTGGCCCTCAAAGCCAGCGCCGGGCGCGTGCCGAACTATCCGGCCAGCCCGCTGGGCAGCATGAGCCACATCGGGCCGATCACGCGCACCGTGGCCGATGCCGCATTGCTGCTGAACGTGATGAGCGAGCCGGATGCCCGCGACTGGCTGAGCCTGCCGCGCAGCGACGCGGATTTTCGCAACGCGCTCAGTCTTGGCGTGAAGGGACTGAAGATCGCCTACAGCCCGACCCTCGGCTACGCCCGGGTCCAGCCTGAGGTCGCGCGCCTGGTGGAAAAGGCGGTGAAGGTATTCGAGGAACTCGGCGCGCATGTCGAGCTGAACGAGTCGCCGTTCGCCGATCCCACCCGCGCATTCCGCATCCATTTCTACGCCGGCGTGGCGCACTCGATGCGCATGCTGCCCGATGAGCAAATGGAGTTGCTCGATCCCGACCTGCTCAAGCTGGTGAAGCAGGCGCGCAGAATCAGAATTGCCGAATATCTGGGTGCCGTGGACGAGCGCGCGACTCTCGGCGCCGGGATGCGGCAATTCCACGAACGATACGACCTGCTGCTCACGCCGACTCTCGCGGTCACCGCGTTCGCCGCGGGGAAACTGGCGCCGCGCGGCTACGGCAACGACTGGATGAACTGGACCCCGTTCACCTATCCCTTCAACATGACCGGCCAGCCCGCTGCGACCGTGCCGTGCGGGTTCACAAAGAAGGGATTGCCGGTGGGGCTGCAGATTGTCGGACCGATGTACCAGGATGCGCTGGTGCTGCGGGCGGGGCACGCCTATGAAAGCGCTGTTCCGGCGATGCCGCGGCGGCCCGCGCTCTGATATCGTCGCGGGCGCCCTGTCGGGAAAGGAAAGACGTGCTGTAGCGCGTAACAGGCGCCTCGCGGACCGTTGTCCGGCAAAATTTCTTTCCAGCCAACCTTTCCAGCTATCCGCCCGCGCCCAGTTCCGCCGCGGCGGCCGCTTCGACTGCGCGTTGACGCTCGGCGGTTGTGTAGGTGCCGGCGGCGAATGCGTCCATCAGGGTGATCACCATGGCAAACGTTTCCGCATCCAGTGAGGTGATCTCCGCGCGTCGAAACTCGCCCTTCTGGTAGGTGAGCGCATTCAGGATGCGCGTGAGCAAACGCGATTGCGAAAAAGCCGGATTCTGCTCGATCTTATGCACCGCCGCGGCCAACGGATCGGTAACAGGAAGCTGGGGGCGGTAATGGATGACGTGACGCAACGCCTCCTGAAACTCGGCTGCGGACAGCATTTCGGTGGATTGAACCGGGCTTTTTGACCCGTCAGGTGGCGTACTCATGCCGGATCATAAGCCATCGCGGCAAGGAAGGATATGGATTGCGTCGGGCGACGTTTGCCTTGCGCTGTCGCGCGACCATTCGATCAGGGTCTCGGAATCGCGCCGTCAGGCGATTTCGTGCCTGCACCGTACTGCCAAAATCACCGGCGCAAGGCTTATTCGATCCTGATATTGAGGCGCCTGATCAGTTCCCCGAACCTTTTCGAATCGGCGCGCAGTCGTTCCATGACTAGTGCCGGCCCCCCGTAGAGCGGTTCATTGTCGTAGGCGATGATTCGTTCCACGACATCGGGACTGCGCAGCACACGATCGAGAGCCGGCCGGTTATCAGCCGGGCCATCGTGTCAGGACCGCTGCCCGGGGAATAGGGCGCCAGTATGCGCACCGGCCTTGCCGGAAAAATCTGCGCCTTCAGATTGGCCGACACGCCGGCGGCGAACGCGGAAGCGATGATCGCGGTGCAAATCGTCCTGGCAAGCATTCGGAATTCCTTCCTGTAGGGGTTCGCGGCGTCAGGCGCCGTGCACCCAGTGTCCACCGACCATGGTGGCGATGCACTCGATATCGGGCAGGGCTTTCCCCGGGGTCGCCAGCGGATCGCCAGACAGTACCGCGATGTCGGCGAAATAACCCGGCGCCAGCGGTCCCTTGACGTTTTCCTCGAACGACAGCCAGGCACCGCCGGTGGTGAGCAGGCGCAGCGCCGTCTCGTGCGTGGTCCTGCCGGCGCCGCCCATCAGCTTGCCGGTGGTGCGCTCCTCGCGCGCGACCATCGTCCACATGCAGAACAGCGGGTTGTGGGGGAACGCATCCGTCCCGGCGGACACCGGCACGCCGGCCTCATAAAGCTGTTTCGCGGGAGACAGGTAATCGAGATCCGCCTCCGGCAGATCGGCGAAGCGGCTGCCGACCTTCCACAGGAAATGCGGCGGTATCAAGGTCACGCCGACGCCGAGTTTCCTGATCCGCTCGATGCCCTCGGCGCTGGCCCGGCTGATGTGTTCGAACACCCAGCGCAATTTTGCTATCGGGTGGCGGTGCGCGATGCGTTCCACGATGGGCAGGATTTCGTGCAGTCTGTCCGAGATGATGGTGTGTACCCGCAAGTTGTTCTGCGCAGCCAGCAACAGCAGACTTTCGTAGTCCGCAGCCGTATTGGCCTGCAGCACCATGTTGAACCAGCCGGTGTCGGTGACATTCTTGTGCACCAGCCGGGACACGGCCGGATCGCCGCCGTAGCCGATGAATATGCCGGAGACGCGCAGCATGGCATCGCCGAAGCCGCGGCCGCGCGCCATCGGCAGCCAGTCGCGCATCGCGCTCGCCGCCTCCTCCACGGTCTTCCAGGTGGGCGCCACCACGCTGTTGACGCGCATCGTGAGTTCACCCAGTTCCCGCAGATCGCGGTAGCCCGCCAGCACCTCGGGCGAATTGCCGTGGCCCTCGTAGATGCTCGTCGTGCCTTTTTCGTGATACATGCGCATGCCGCGGCGCAAGGCGCCGACGCGGTCGCGATAGCCGAATCGCGGAATGGCCGCGAGCAGGTCCATCTCGGCGAGGTTGGCGAAATTCTGCTCTATCAGCACGCCGCTAGGTTCGCCGTCGCCGTCGCGGACGATCTCGATACCGCTCGCGCTCGGCCTGGTGTTGCGGTCGATGCCGTTCAGCTTCAGTCCGAGTGAATTCAGCGCCGAATGGCAGGGGATGCCGCCCCAGTAGCCGCTCGGGCTGGCAATATAGACCGGATGGTCGGGCGCGACGCTGTCCAGTTCGCGGCGCGTCGGCATGCGTTTTTCGGCAATGCGCGACAAGGGATCGAAGTAGAAGGGCGGGTCGCCCACCGGCATGGTGACGATCCAGTCGCCCCTGGGTGTCTTCGCCGCGATATCGCGGACGCGGCAGAGCACGTCCTGTATCGAACGGGCCCCCGCGAGCGACGGCCAGATCGCCTGCATGCCGGCGCTGTCCATGTGCGCGTGGGTGTCGTTGAAGCCGGGAATGATGGCGGCGCCGCCAAAATCACGAACTTCGGTATGCGCGCGACGCGTTGCCGCTACGCTCGCCTTGTCGCCCACGGCGATGATCTTGTCGCCGGCCACGGCGATGCCTTCGGCAACGGTCGATTTCGCGTCCAGGATCAGCACGCGACCGTACAGGATGCGGTCGGCCGCCTTTGTGCCGCCCTTGAGGTTGTCGTTCATGAGGTTGTCGTTCATGATCCCCTCTCCCTGGTTTGCGGCTGCTGTTTCATATGGCCGCCATTCCGATAGAACCTTTCCAGCCCTGCCTGGTAGCGCAGCAGCAGCGGCCGGAATTCGGCCATGCTGCCCGCATGCCCGCGCAGTTGTTCGATGAGCGCGTGCTCAATCGACTCGAGGTCGATGCCCAGCAGCCGGCCGGATGCGACGATCTCGCGACCGGCGACAATCAGGCTGGTCACGTCGGCGGCGCGCGCGCGCGCATGGCAAACCTGCAGCAGATCGTACAGTCCGGGGCCGAGGTCGGCGGTGATGCGGTCCAACCCCAGTGTCAGCATGTCGGGCAGATGGCCGACAGCAATCTCTCCGGTGCAGTCGCGCGCCGAGGCCGCCTGCGCGCCGTTGCGCGTGGCGGCGGTCAGCAGGTCGCTACGCGATAGGACCTGGTCGAAACTGGTGCCACGGTGCATCAGATAGGCAAGGCGCATTTCCCGGAACACGTCATCGTCGTCGTCGATGGCCAGCGAGTCCAGGCCGATGGCGAAATTCAATCCCGCCGCGTGCATGTCGCGCAGCGGCGCCACGCCGGAGCGCAGGCGCAGATTCGAGCTGGTATTGATCGATACCGTGACCCCGTGCGCGGCCAGTTCGCCGCACTCGTCAGCGCGCAGCCAGGTGCCGTGCGCCACGGTGAGCCTGGCGCTGAGCAGGCCCAGGGACTTGAGGTGCTGCACGATTCCGCGGGGGAAGGCGTGGTCGGCCCATTGTCGCTGGTATTTCGATTCCAGCAGGTGCATGTGCACGCGGCGACCGCTGGCCGCCGACCGGGCCGCTATTTTCTCCAGCAGCGGGTCGGAGCACCACTCCACGCCTACCGGCCCGAACTGGACCTGGAACAATCCGGATTCGCATTGTCCCGCGATCTCATCCACGGTTGCCAACTGCTGCTCCATGGGTGGAACCGGCTTGAGCCAGCGACTGCGCACCGCTTCGGCGTCCGCGGGCGCAAGGCAGGCGAGCACGTCTTCGTCCGCACCCAGCCCCAGGCGATGGCGGTCGCGCAGCGGCACTACGAAGGCGACGCGGATGCCGATTTCGCGCGCGGCGCGGCTCACGTCTTTCGCTTCGCGCACCAGCGTCGCGGGATCGCGCGACAGATGGCAGTGAACGCACGAACCGATGCCGCTGCGTGCCATGCGTCCCAGCGCCGCGGCGGCGACCAGGTAGGGATCGAGGGGCGGCAAAGTATAGGTTGCGGGCACCCATGCTTCAACCGCCGCGTCGGACGCGCCGTAGGCGAGAGTCTTCAGGCCGCGGCCGTGGTCGTGCGCGTTGGCAAGCGGTGGCATGACCAGCGTATTGGCGCCTGCCGCAACACCTATCGTCGCATCGTGGTCGATCGCCTTGATCGCGGCGGATTCGTACTCGATCGTCACGTCCCGCCGCAGTTCTTCCAGCGCCGCCGACGGCAACAGGTACTTCGTTCTCAGGTGATGGGTTGCCACGTGCTGCGATAGGCCGGTTCTGGTTGTCCGCCGCGCCGGCGATTTACAAGGCTACTGCCTGCCGCCCGCGTCGCTCGGCGCGGCGGCACCGAGGGCCGCCGACGTGACAGCAAACGCGCTGGCCGCCATGAGGGTGACTGAGGCGCCCCGGATATGCCTCAGCCGGGCCGGCCGGGATTCACATGGCCGCACTGGGTACAGGTGCGGTGCGCGTCGTCCCCGTAGAACTCCGCGTAGACCGTCGACACCGGGTCATCGTGGTAGTCCTGAACGTGCTTGACCGTCTCGAAGATTTCCGACTGGCAGTTGTTGCAGTACCAGGAGAACTTGTCCATTTCCCCGGCGCGGCGCTTGCGCTCCAGGACCAGCAGGAAGGCATCCTTGGGAAAGCGCGGCGAATGCGGCGTGCCGGCCGGGCAATAAATGATCTCGCCCTGCTTCACCACCGCGATCTTTTCCTCGTTCTCGGGTGTGAGGTAATGCAGGTTCATATCGCCCTTGATCATGTACATTACTTCGTCGCTGGGGTCGCGGTGAAACTCGCTGCGACCCTCGCGGCCTCGCGCGACGAAAGCGATGGTGTCGGGCGCCTGCCACAGGATGCGCACCGGCTTGACCGCCTTGCTGATGCCTTCGGCGATCTGGTCCAGGCTGATTGCTTGCATAGCTGTTCTCCGGGCGTGGTCTGCAATGATGGCAAAGTCTACAGCATCTACGGCAACGGGCGATTCAAGTGCGAAACTGCGGTCCACGTCGCCGGTCGATCTACCGCTTCGGCAAGCAGCGTCTGAGAACTTGCCTCGCGTCCGGCGCGCGCGTTGCTACTGGTCGACCTTGATCTTCGCCGCCGCCACCACCTGTGTCCAGCGCGCGCGGTCGGCGCGGACGCGCGCGGCGAGTTCGTCGGGCCGGCCGGTGCTGGAGGCGATGCCCGATTTCTGGAACCAGTCGCGCACCTCGGGTTGATCCAGTTGCTTCAGCGACTCGGCATACATTTTCTGCGTGATCGCCGCGGGCGTGCCCGCCGGCGCCCAGATGCCCCAGTAGTTGTTCGCTTCGTAACCGGGGAAGCCGGACTCGGCGATGGTGGGCACCTCCGGCAGCGATGGCTGGCGTTTCGGCGAGCCCACCGCCAGCGCCTTCAGCCTGCCGGCCTTGAGGTATTGCAGGGACTGCGGAATGCCGGAGAACATGATCTGCACCTGACCGGCGACCAGGTCGGGAATCGCCTGGCTGCTGCCCTTGTAGGGAATGTGATTGATATCGAACGCGCCGCGCTGCTTGAGCAGTTCCATGAATAACTGGTGGGTGCTGCCGATGCCGGTGGAGGCGTAGTTGATCTTGCCGGGCTGCGCTTTGGCGAGCCGCACCAGCTCCTGCACGTTATTGGCCGTCACCGAAGGATGCGCGAGCAGCACCAGTTCGATGAAGGTGATCAGCGCCACCGGCTCGAAATCCTTCTCGGTGTCGTAGGGCAGTTTGTACAGCACCGGCGCGACGGCGAACTGGATGTCGCTGGCGAACAGGAAGCTGTGCCCGTCGGGCGCGGCGCGCGCGACGTTTTCCATCGCTATGTTGCCATTGGCGCCGGGACGGTTGTCCACCACCACCTGCCCGTCCAGCGCGCGGGAAAGATAGGGGGCAAGCTGCCGCGCGACGAGGTCGCCGCTGGTGCCCGGAGGGTAGGGAATGACGAAGCGCACCGGCTTGGAGGGCCAGGCGGCCTGCTGCGCGTTGGCGATGCAGGGCGCTGCAGCCAGTCCGAGCGCGGCGACCAGCGTGATTGTCAGTGCGACGGGCTTCAATGTATCTCCTTGTCGGGCGTGGGCCAAAATCGGCGGTTGCACCGTTCGGGCGTGGCGAAGAAACTGCCTATTTAAGTGAATTATTCGGGACAAGTCGCCATTTGACGGTATTCAACGGGCATATTTGGAATAAAAAAAGAATAAAAATGGGAGGTACAGCGGTCAGGCCAGGCCTTCCATCACGAGCACGTCGACCAGTTCTCCTGCCGTTACGCCGCCTTGTTCGTGGCCGAGCACGATCAGGCAGTTGGCCTCGGCCATCGAACGCAGTATGCCCGAGCCCTGTGCGCCGGTGAGTCGAACCGTCCATTCGCCCTCGTGATTCTCGAGGACGCCGCGCTGGTATTCGGTGCGGCCGGGCCGCTTGCGGATGGCCGATTGCGAGCGGGCGCGGGTCAGCGGCAATTCGCCGTCGCGCCGGCCCATCATCGCCAGCAAGGCAGCGCGCACGAATTCGTAGAACGTCACCATGACCGCGACCGGATTGCCGGGCAGGCCGAACAGGTAAGCGTCGCCCACCTTGCCGAAGGCCATCGGCCGGCCGGGGCGCATGGCGATTTTCCAGAAGGCCACTTCGCCCAGCCGCGCCATCAACGCCCGGGTGAAATCGGCTTCACCGACCGATACCCCGCCCGAGGTGACCACGGCGTCGGCGCAGGCGGCGGCGTCGCGGAATGCGGCTTCCAGCTTCTCCTCATCGTCCGGCACCACGCCCATGTCCATCACCTCGCACCCCAATCGGGTCAGCATGCCCCACAGGGTGTAGCGGTTGGAGTCGTAGACCTGCCCCTCGCCCAGTGGCTCGCCGATCGAGCGCAGTTCGTCACCGGTCGAAAAAAAGGCGACGCGCAGACGGCGGCGCACGCCGACCTCCGCCATGCCGAGGGAGGCCAGCAGTCCCAGTTCGGCGGGGCGCAGCCATGTGCCGGCGAGCAGTGCCGGTTTGCCGCGCGCCAGATCTTCGCCGGCGAGGCGACGGTTCTGTCCGGGCTGCTGACCCGGCGGAATGAATATGCGCTCGCCTTCTATTTTCACCGACTCCTGGATGATGACGGCGTCGGTTCCGGCTGGCATGACGGCACCGGTCATCACGCGCACGCATTGACCCGACAACACTTCGCCGCGAAATTCGCGACCCGCAAAGGCGGTGCCGATTTCGGTCAGGCCGACTTCGGCTTCCGGGTCGAGGTCGGCGCTGATCACGGCATAGCCGTCCATGGCGGAATTGTCGTGCGCGGGCACGTCGATGGGCGAAATGATGTCCGCGGCGAGTACCCGGCCGAGCGCGGCGCGCAGCGCGACTTTCTCGACGCCGGTTATCGGGCGCACGAAGGCGCGTATCACCTCCCGGGCACGCGCGACGGGGAGGGCGTCCGGATCGTAATCGCCGATGCAGCTGATCGTCTGTTGCAAGGTCGCCTGTCCAGGGGCAACGCGTACTGGTGCGGCCGGTCCGGTCGCGGCAGGTTCGGTTGGGTGTGCTTGCGCCGGCGGGGCCGGACTGGCGTTGGTGTCCCGCGCAGAGGCAGCGCCGGTAGCACCCTCCAGACTGGCCAGTTCATCGCGTGTATTGATGTTGGAGAACGCCGCCACTTCGTCGTCGAACGCGACCTCGACCACATGCAGCGCGGCATACCAGGCGTCGATCTTGCGGCCCCCGTCCTTGATGAAGTCGGCGAGGTGCTCGACCACGCCACGCCGCACCAGGCAGAATACCGGGTGCGATTGATTGCCGGTGCGCGCCACCGCAAGCTCGGCTCCGCTGTCGTTCAACTGCTTGAACAGCCGTTCGACCAGATCATGCGGAAAGAACGGCGAGTCGCACGGCACGGTTGCAAGATAGGGGCGCCGGGAGATGGAGAGGCCCGCGTGCAAGCCTGCGAGCGGGCCGGCGAAGCCGCCGCCGGGTTCCTTGAGGGCGTCGCTGACCACGCGCACGCCGAAGCTGCGGTAGTCATCGTGGTTCTGGTTGGCGTTGATGATGATGCCGCCGACCTGGGGCACCAGCCGTTCGTAGACGTGATCGACCAGGCGCTTGCCGCGAAACGGCTGCAGGCCCTTGTCCACGCCGCCCATGCGCCGCCCCTGGCCGCCCGCGAGTATCAGTCCGGTAATCGTGCGCATGTCCGGTCAGCCTGCGTTCAAGCTGCGCAATTCAGGCGAGCTGCGTTGGAAACGCAGTCTTGATGAAGCGCTGTTTGCCGGTGAAAAGCAGATAGTGCTTGTTGACCGCCCGCCCGAACATAGTCATGCCGACCCGGTCGGCAATCTGATGGCCCATCTGCGTCAGCCCCGAGCGCGATACCAGGAAGGGAATGCGCATCTGCGCCGCCTTGATCACCATTTCCGATGTCAGGCGTCCGGTGGTGTAGAAAATCTTGTCCGAACCGTCGGTGCCGTCCAGCCACATGCGCCCGGCGATCGCATCCACGGCGTTGTGGCGGCCGACATCTTCGACGAAGCAGAGGATCTCGCTCGCCTGCCCGTCATGGCTGGCGAGCGCGCAGCCGTGCACCGCGCCTGCCGTCTTGTAGATGGTTTCGTGGCGGCGCACCGCGTCCAGCAGCGAATAAAGCGCCTCTTCGGTGAGCCGCACGTCGTTGCGCAACGTGATGGAATCGATCTCCTCCATCAGGTCGCCGAACACCGTGCCCTGGCCGCAGCCGGTGGTGACGGTGCGCTTCTGCATTTTCGCATCCAGGCCGTCGATGCCGCGATGCGTGGTGACGGCGACGGAATCGGTTTCCCAGTCCACCTGCACCGCGGCAATATCGTCGATGGCGTTCACCAGTCGCTGGTTGCGCAGATAACCGAGCACCAGCGCTTCCGGCGACTGTCCCAGGGTCATGAGGGTGACGATTTCGCGTTTGTCCACGTACAAGGTCAGCGGATATTCGCCCGCAATCGGCGTGACCTGCGCTTCGCCGCGTTCATTGAGCGACTCGACGTCGAATGTCGGCGGGCGCGAGGCGTTGGTGAGGGAGGGGCGCATGGTCTGTTCGTGGAGGGTGGAGGCGAGGAATGACAGGTGCAGGGGGAAGCGGAAAACTTTGCGGGGGTGAAGCGCTTTACGCTTCAGCCTTGTTGGCCTCAACCTCCGATATACGACATTTCGATTTTGCGCGCTCCGGTTGTCTGCGCGCTGCGGATTTCGGAATAACGGTCCGAGCGCACCCGCCAGATGCGCGCCATGGCGTCTGAAATTTCCGTGTCGGATGTCGCCGAGCGCAGCAACTGGCGCAGATCGTACCCCTGCTGCGCGAACAGGCAGGTGTACAGCATGCCTTCGGTGGAAAGGCGCGCGCGGGTGCAATCCCGGCAGAACGCCTGCGTGACCGAGGAGATCACGCCGATCTCTCCGGGGCCGCGGCCGTCGGCGCCGGTGTAGCGCCAGCGCTGCGCCACTTCTCCGGCATAGCCGGCATCCACGGGCGCGAGCGGCATGTCGGCGGAAATGATGCCGACCACGTCCGCCGAGGGCACCACGTCGTCCATGCGCCAGCCGTTGGTGGCGCCGACGTCCATATATTCGATGAAACGCAGGATATAGCCGCTGGATCGGAAATAACGGGCCATGGGTAGTATCGCGTGCTCGTTCACGCCGCGCTTCACCACCATGTTGATCTTGACCGGGGCGAGGCCCGCGGCGGCGGCGGCGTCTATGCCTTCGAGCACGTTGCGCACCGGAAAATCGACATCGTTCATGGCGCGGAACGTCGGATCGTCGAGGGCATCCAGGCTCACCGTCACGCGCTTCAGTCCGGCATTCTTGAGCGAGCGGGCTTTCTTCGCCAACAGCGAGCCGTTGGTGGTGAGGGTCAGGTCGAGGCCGCCGATGCCGGCCAGCATTTCAATCAGCCGTTCGATGTTCCGGCGCAGCAGCGGTTCGCCGCCGGTGAGCCGGATTTTTTCGATGCCATGCGCCTTGAACAATCGTGCCAGCCGCACGATTTCTTCGAACGACAGCAGCTTGCCGCGTTCGAGGAACGGATAGTCCGGGCCGAATACGTCTTTCGGCATGCAGTAGACGCAGCGAAAATTGCAGCGGTCGGTCACCGAGATGCGCAGGTCGCGCAGACTGCGGCCTAGCGTGTCGCGCAGGATTCCCGCAGCGTCGCCTTGCGTCGCCAAAGCCCCTGCACGCGGCAGGGGTTTGGCGCGCCGCGCGTCGGTAATTGGAATCATCCGTTCTGTCATCGGCCGTACCGTAATTGATTTTGCGTCTGATGCGCTCTGGTGGACTTGTGTATAACGGCGCCGCGCCGCATCATGGACACGATTCGGGGCAGCGGTCCCGACTTCCCTTACATAAACAATTTCCCTTACATAAACAAGTATACCCGGAAACATGCCCCACCCGAGCCTGCCAGTCGCAGTGATCATGCAGCGCACGTTGCTGGCCAATCGCTGGCGCTCGGAACAGTGGGCGCCCGTGGGTGTGGTGCCGGACGCCGACCCGCCGGCTACGGGGGCGCGCCTGTTGCGCGATGCGGACGGCATTGCGCAGTGGCTGCACCCGGGATTCCGGCTGGAACTGTTCCGCGATGAAGCCGAGGGCTACTACCTGAACGTCGCCTCGCCGGGCGCCATGGTGTTCGTCAACTGGCGCGACGAAGACGGTCCCGGGGTGCCCTTCAGCGTGACCGTGAGCTACAACGAAGCGGCCCGCATGATGGACGGCGGCGCAAGGGTGGATGGGGTACCCCTGCCGGCCGAGTGCTTACCCTGGCTCGTCGAATTCGTACGGCAGCATTACCGTCCTGAAGAAAACAGAAAGCGCAGCCGGCCGCCCTCCTTCAGGGGCGCGCGCAGGCAGGATCCGTGAGCCCGGATCGATTCGAGGCGTTCGTCTCGCGCTGGTCGCGGCGCAAACTGGATGCGGCACGCGCGGAGAAAGCGACTGTCCCTGCCGTTGCCGATACAGGCATGTTGGTGTCCTCTGCACGGCCGGTCGCGGATACGACGCATGCGGTCGCGGGCGAAGGCGGAGCGGCCGCAGCTGGGGACGGGGCTGCTGATGCGCCGGCCGTAGCGTCCGGGACGCATGACGCTACGTCGGATAATGCGCCGGACCACACCACGGACAGCGTCCTGCCGTCCCTAGATTCGCTGCAGGGACTGGCGTCGGACTACGAGGGTTTTCTCAAGCCCGGTGTGGATGAGAACCTGCGCCGCGCCGCGTTGAAGAAGCTGTTCGGCGATCCGCATTTCAATGTGCAGGATGGTCTGGACATCTACATCGATGACTACACCAGGGAAGATCCCATTCCGGAGGCGATGCTGAAAACCCTGGTGCAGGCGCGCGGCCTGCTGTTTCCGGTCGAAACGGAGACGCCCGCGCTGCCCGCTGATTCGCCGGCAGAATCGCCGGCAGATTCGTCCAATGAAGTCGCCGCGCCCGGGATCGGTGAACCGCCCTTACCGGCTGGACAATGGGCAAGCGAGCAAGAATCAATCGGCGCGCGGAGTAGCCTGGGCGTGGAAACAGCGCAGCCGCCGCCGCTCGATGGCGCGCGCGCGGGGTCAACGGGAGGAAAAATCTAGTGGCACAGGATTTGAAAGTACCGCTGCTGACGAAAACGCTCAAGCTGTGCAACTGCAACCGCACCATGGCGCTGGACACGGCGGCGTTGCGCAGTGCATTGAACCTGCCTCAGCCGATCACCCTGCACACTGAGCTCTGCCGGCGCGAGATCGGCAGTTTCCGTGATGGCCTGCGGGACGAAGCATGCGTCATCGCCTGCACCCAGGAGGCGCCGTTGTTCAGCGAGGTCGCCAGAGACAAGGGCACGTCGGAGAAGGGCACTTCGGAGGAGGGCACGTCGGCCGAGCTGACCTTTGTCAACATCCGCGAGCATGCAGGCTGGTCGGACGAGGGCGGGCAGGCGACACCGAAAATCGCCGCGTTGCTGGCGCTGGCGGAAATGCCGCCGCCCGCGCCTGTTCCCGGCGTTTCGTACGCCGCCACCGGCCAGACACTGGTGATCGGGCCGGCGGAAGCGGCGCTTGCCTGGGCGGAGCGGCTGGCCACCCAGCTGGATGTCAATGTGCTGCTGACCGACAGCAGCGGGGAACTGCCCGCCGAGCGCCGTTATCCGGTGTGGTCCGGGCGGGTGCGCTCGATCAAAGGCTGGCTGGGCGCGTTCGACGTCGAATGGGAGCAGGAGAACCCGATCGACCTGGAGGCGTGCACGCGCTGCAATGCCTGCGTCCATGCCTGTCCGGAACAGGCGATCGATTTTTCCTATCAGGTCGATCTCGACAAATGCAAGTCGCACCGCGCCTGCGTGAGCGCGTGCGCCACGATAGGCGCGATCGACTTCGATCGCGCTGGGCGCGGCCGCAGCGAGCGCTTCGACATGGTGTTCGACCTGTCGGATGAGCCGCTCCTGAAAACGCCGCAGCCGCCGCAAGGCTATCTCGCGCCGGGTCGCGATCCGCTGGCACAGGCGCTCGCCGTGCCGCAACTCGCAGCATGGGTGGGCGAGTTCGAAAAACCGCAATTCTTCAAGTACAACCCGCGCCTATGCGCCCACAGCCGCTCCGGCAAGACCGGCTGCAACCAGTGCATCGACGTGTGCTCGACCGGCGCCATCACGCACGACGGCGATCGCGTCAAGGTCGAGCCGCACCTGTGCATGGGCTGCGGCGGCTGCGCTTCGGTGTGCCCGTCCGGGGCAATGACCCATGTATATCCGGCCGTGCCCGATACCGGCCTTCGGCTGAAGAAGCTGCTCTCGGTCTACGCGCACGCAGGCGGGCGCGACGCCTGCGTGCTGTTTCACAACGGCGGCGAAGCACGCGATCTGCTCGCAAGACTGGGCCGGCGCGGCCGCGGACTGCCGGCGCGCGTGTTGCCGCAGGAAGTTCTCCACAGCGCCTCGGTGGGAATCGATGTGCTGCTGGGCGCGTTCGCCTACGGCGCGTCGCAGGTGGTGGTGCTGGCTACGCCGCAGGAAGACGCGGAGTACGGCGATGCACTCAGGCGCAAAATGGCGATCGCGCAATCCCTGCTCACCGCGCTCGGCTATGCGGGTGCACAGTTTCATTTCGTTGTGCCCCAGGACGAGGCGGCGCTGGAAAGCGGCATCTGGGGGCTGACACCGGCGGCAACGGTATCGAAGCCGGCGGCGTTCCACCTTTCCACGGAAAAACGCACCAGCCTCGAACTTACGCTGGATCATCTGGCCGCGCTCGCGCCTACGCCGCGCGAGGAGATTGCGCTCGCCGGCGGCGCGCCATGGGGTGCGGTGCGGGTCGACAAGGACACCTGCACCATGTGCATGGCGTGTGTCGGCGCCTGTCCCGCGTCGGCGCTGGTCGATGGTCGCGACGAGCCGCTGCTGAAGTTCGTCGAACGCAACTGCGTGCAATGCGGCCTCTGCGAGAGCACCTGCCCGGAGAATGCAATCACGCTCGAGCCGCGATTGTTGCTCACCGGACAGGCGAAGCAGGAGGTGATCCTGAACCGGGCGGAGCCATTCCATTGCGTGAAATGCGCCAAGCCGTTCGGCACGCGCCAGATGGTGGACAACATGCTGGGCAAGCTCACCGGTCATTCGATGTTCGGCAGCGATGCCAAGCTGCGCCGGCTGCAGATGTGCGCCGACTGCCGCATCATCGACATGATGGAAAACAAGGACGAGGTCTCGATTACGGGCCGGCCGCAATGAGCGGCGAGGCCACGATGGAACAGTCGGAACTGCTGCCGGAAGACCGTGCCCGCGCCGATCAGTATGCGCTACTGGCCCGCCTGTTCTATCGCGGACCCGATGCAGCATTGCTTGCGGCCATCGCCGCGTCGGCGATCCAGGAACGATCCGCGTCGGCGATCCAAGAGCGGTCCGCGTCGGCGATCCAAGAGCGGTCCGCGTCGGCGATCCAAGAGCGATCCGCGTCGGCGATCCAGGAGCGATCCGCGTCGGCGATCCAGGAGCGATCCGCGTCGGAGATCCACGATCGATCCGCGTCGGCGATCCAGGAACGGCCCGATTCTGAAATTGATGACGCTACCGGATCGGCGGCAGGCGGTGTGAAGCAGGCGTGGATGGAACTGGTTTCCGCTTCATCCAGAGCCGATTTCATTGCAGTGCAGCAGGAATACGACCGGGTATTCATCGGCACCGGGATGGCTGCCGTGACGCCGTACGCATCGTTTTATCTGGGCGATACCGGGCGTGAGAAAATCCTGGTCAGGTTGCGTGACGATCTCGCCTCTTTCGGCCTGGCGCGCAATGAAACAGCGGCCGAACCCGAAGATCACTTCGCGGGCCTGTTCGATGTCATGCGTCACCTCGTGCTTGCCGGTTCCGACGATGCATCGCTTGCGCGCCAGCAGGAATTTTTCGCGCGATACATCGAACGCGCTTACCCGTTATTTTGCGATGCAGCAATCTGCTGCGAGGCCACGTCGTTTTATTCCCTCGTTGCGCGCTTCGCCAAAACATTTTTATTCGTTGATGCCAGTGCGATGTTGATGGTCTAATCATGGGGTCAGGCTGCTGACAGCTCAGTGGCCCAATGGATCTGCCAGTTGCAATGACACACTGAAGGAGAGCGCCATGAATGACAAAGCGACCCGACCCGGACGACGCAGTTTTCTACTTGCTGTCGGCGCGGGTGGCGCAGCCACCGCCGCTGCAATCGCAGTGAAAACCGTCGCTTCCGGCACTGCACCTGCCGCATCCGACGACGACAAGAGGCACGGCAAGGGCTACCAGGAAACCGCCCACGTGCGCAATTACTACCGAACCACGCAGATTTGAGGAGGCGCGGCATGCTGCTTACCCGCAAGACCACGGCGTCCAGGGACGCGCGCGTTTCATCCGGCAAACTCCAGCGCAGTCTGTCAGGCGGCAGCCAGTCGGGAAGGGCGCCAGCCATCATGGACCGGCGCGCCTTTCTCAAGCGCTCCGGCGTGGCGGCCATCGGCACAGGCGTGGTGGCAGGCCAATTGCCCTATTCGATGATAAGCAAGGCCGAGGCCGCGGACGACAAGAGTGCCGGCGGGAAGCTCGAAACAAAGCGCACCGTCTGCACCCATTGTTCGGTCGGGTGCGCCATCGATGCGGTGGTGCAGAACGGCGTCTGGGTGCGCCACGAACCGGTGTTCGATTCGCCGATCAATCTCGGCGCGCACTGCGCGAAGGGTGCGTCGGTCCGCGAGCACGGCATGACCGACCACTCGCATCGTCTCAAGTACCCGATGAAGCTGGTGAATGGCCGCTACACGCGCATCACATGGGACCAGGCGATAGGCGAAATCGGCGACAGGATGCAGGCGCTGCGCAAGGAATCCGGCCCCGACGCGCTGTATTTCGTGGGTTCGTCCAAGCATTCCAATGAACAGGCGCAGTTGCTGCGCAAGTGGGTGTCGCTATGGGGCACCAACAATTGCGATCACCAGGCGCGCATCTGCCATTCGACCACGGTCGCCGGCGTGGCGAATACCTGGGGCTACGGCGCCATGACCAATTCGTACAACGACATGCAGAACACCAAGTGCATGCTGTACATCGGTTCGAACGCGGCCGAAGCGCATCCCGTGTCGATGCTGCACTCGCTGCACGCCAAGGAAAACGGCGCGAAGATGATCGTGGTCGATCCGCGGTTTACGCGAACGGCGGCCAAGGCCGACGAATTCGTTCGCATCCGATCCGGTTCGGACATTCCTTTCCTGTTTGGCCTGCTGCACGTGATATTCAAGAACGGCTGGGAAGACAAGGAGTACATCCGCACCCGCGTGCACGGCATGGACAAGATCAAGGAAGAGGTGCTGAAGAAGTGGGCGCCTGAAGAGGTGGAGAATGTCACCGGCGTGCCGGCTGCGCAGTTGCAGAAAGTGGCCGAGATGTTCGCAAAGAACCGCCCGTCCACCATAGTCTGGTGCATGGGGCAGACCCAGCACACGATCGGCAATGCCATGGTGCGCGCCTCGTGCATCCTGCAGCTTGCGCTCGGCAACATCGGCGTGTCGGGCGGCGGCGCCAATATCTTTCGCGGCCACGACAACGTGCAGGGCGCGACCGACGTCGGCCCGAATCCCGATTCCCTGCCGGGGTACTACGGCATTGTTCCGGGCGCCTGGGCGCACTGGGCGCGGGTGTGGAACGTCGATCTCGCCTGGCTGAAGAAGCAGTTCGCCTCGGAAGCGATGATGACCAAGCCTGGCATCACCGTATCGCGCTGGATCGACGGGGTGATGGAAAAGAACGAGAACATCGACCAGGATCCCAACATCCGCGGCATGTTTTTCTGGGGCCATGCGCCGAACAGCCAGACGCGCGGCCTGGAAATGAAGAAGGCGCTCGACCTGCTGGACCTGCTGGTGGTGGTCGATCCCTATCCGTCGGCCACGGCTGCGATGGCTGCCATGCCGGCGGAAGGCTATGAGCCAAACCGGAACCGCGCGGTGTATCTGCTGCCGGCCGCGACGCAGTTCGAAACCTCGGGTTCCTGCACCGCGTCCAACCGTTCCATACAGTGGCGCGAAAAGGTGATCGAACCGCTGTTCGAGTCCAGGAGCGACCAGGCCATCATGTACGCCTTCGCCAAAAAGCTCGGCTTTGCCGACCAGCTTCTGGGCAAGAAGGACGGCAAGCAGAACATCAATGTGGTCAAGGCCAAGGGCGGATACGACGATCTGGTTCCCGAGGACATACTGAGGAACGAGATCAACCGCGGCAGTTGGACCATAGGCTACACCGGGCAATCGCCGGAACGGCTCAAGGCCCACATGCGCAACATGCACGTGTTCGACGTGAAGACCTTGCGTGCCAAGGGCGGTATCGACAAGGAAACCGGATACAACCTGGATGGCGACTACTTCGGCCTGCCGTGGCCTTGCTACGGCACCCCGGAGATGAAGCATCCCGGCTCGCCGAACCTGTACGACACCTCCAGGCATGTCATGGACGGCGGAGGGAATTTCCGCGCCAATTTCGGCGTGGAGCGCGAGGGCGTTTCGCTGCTGGCCGAGGACGGATCGCATTCCAAGGGTGCCGACATCACCACCGGTTATCCCGAGTTCGACCATGTCCTCCTGAAGAAACTCGGCTGGTGGGACGAATTGAGCGACGAGGAGAAGAAGGAAGCCGAAGGCAAGAACTGGAAGACCGATCTGTCCGGCGCGATCCAGCGGGTGGTGATGAAAGGCCATGGCTGCCATCCGTTCGGCAATGCCAAGGCGCGCGCCGTGGTCTGGAACTTCCCGGACGGCGTGCCGCAGCATCGCGAACCGCTCTACGGCATCCGTGCCGACCTGGTGGACAAGTATCCGACCCACGATGACGTCAAGACCCTGTGGCGGCTGCCGACCTTGTTCAAGTCGGTGCAGCAGAAGTACAAGGACGTCGGCAAGAATTTCCCCATCATTCTCAGCAGCGGGCGGCTGGTCGAATACGAGGGCGGTGGCGAGGAGACACGCTCCAACCCGTGGCTGGCGGAACTGATGCCGGACAACTTCGTCGAAATCAATCCCAAGGCGGCGAACGACCGCGGTATCCGCAACGGCGAATATGTCTGGGTAAAGACGCCGACCGGCGCCAGGATCAAGGTGAAAGCGATGGTCACCGAGCGCGTCGGCGCGGACCATGCGTGGATCCCGTTCCATTTTTCGGGCTGGTGGCAAGGCAAGGACATGCTGCCGTTTTATCCCGACGGCGCGGCGCCCATCGTGCGCGGCGAGGCGGTCAATACGGTGACGACGTACGGATACGACCGGGTGACGATGATGCAGGAGACCAAAACGACCGTCTGCCAGATCGAACGGTTTGCCTAGCCCAGCAACGAGTCAGGAGCAAGAACCATGGCACGAATGAAATTCCTGTGTGACGCCGAGCGCTGCATCGAGTGCAATGGCTGCGTGACCGCCTGCAAGAGCGAGAACGAAGTGCCCTGGGGCGTCAACCGCCGCCGCGTGGTGACGATCAACGACGGCGTCCCGGGCGAGCGCTCCATCTCGGTCGCCTGCATGCACTGCTCGGACGCGCCGTGCATGGCGGTCTGTCCGGTCGATTGCTTTTACCGCACCGACGAAGGTGTGGTGCTGCACGACAAGGACCTGTGCATAGGCTGCGGCTACTGCTTCTACGCCTGCCCGTTCGGCGCGCCGCAGTTTCCGCAGATCGGGGCATTCGGCCTGCGTGGCAAGATGGACAAATGCACGTTTTGCGCCGGGGGACCGGAGAAGGACCAGTCGAAGGAAGAGTTCGCGAAGTACGGCTCGAACCGGCTGGCACAGGGCAAACTGCCTGCCTGTGCGGAGATGTGCTCGACCAAGGCGCTGCTCGCCGGCGACTCGGACGTGATTTCGGATATCTACCGCCAGCGCGCCACCAAGCGCGGCAAGGGTTCGGAGGTCTGGGGCTGGGGGACGGCGTACGGCAAGCCGGACAATCCGCAGGCGCAACCGCCGGCTGGGAAATCGTGAGCCTGCGTCGTATCGCATTCGGCGCGTTGGCTGTATTCGGCTTGGCGCTGCTGCAGGGCTGCGGTGAAAAAGAGCAGATCGTCGTCTACAAACAGGGCAAGTACCATGGCAAGCTGGACGAAAAACCGTGGGCCGCTGCGCAGTGGAGCGGCAACAAGGCCCAGTGGGAAACCGCGCTCAAGGACCGCTCGCTGAACCAGAACGAGTACACCCGGACCGAGTAGCGCCCATGAAAAAGGTCGCGCCGCTTGCGGCAAACCGCCGATGCGTACGTGGCGCCAGAGACGAGGCACCGAGATGATCCCCATCACACTGAATTCGATCCGGCGCTATGGCCTCTTGGCCGCGGTGGCACTGCTCCTGTGCGGCCAGCAGGCGGGGGCGCTGGCGCAGTCGCCGCCCAGTGACGGCACGCAGGCACAGCGCCAGCAGGTTCAGCCCTACAACAATGCGCCGGTGTGGCGCGACGTCCGTTCGGAGAAGGAGCATGTCACTACGGCGCGCGGGCGCGAAGCCGGCGTGCTTATTCAGTCGGGCGGGGAAACCTGGCGGCAATTGCGCAATGGCCCGTTCACCCAGATTGGCGGCTGGGCGCTGGCGCTGATGGTGCTGCTCATCGCCGCCTTTTACAAAGTCAAGGGCACGATCCGCCAGAGCACGCCGGCTACCGGAAAAAAAGTGCAGCGCTTCACAAACTGGGAGCGGGCCATTCACTGGAGCAGCGCCATCAGTTTTTGCGTGTTGGCGATTTCCGGGCTCATCATCCTGTTCGGCAAGTACCTGCTGTTGCCTGTCATCGGCTACACGCTGTTCGCCTGGCTGACGCAGCTTGCCAAGGGCTTGCACAACTTCATCGGGCCGCTGTTCATGGTGTGCGCCGTGTGCCTGTTCCTCACCTTCGTCGGCGACAATATCCCGCGTGCCTGGGATTTCATCTGGGTGCGCAAGTTCGGCGGCCTGTTCTCCGGCGAGCACGTTCCCGCGCATCGTTTCAATGCCGGCGAAAAACTCTGGTTCTGGGGCGGGCTGTCGCTGCTTGGCATCGTGGTCGGCGCCTCGGGACTGGTGCTCGATTTTCCCAACTTCGACCAGTCGCGCGCGACGATGCAGATTGCCAATCTGATCCATCTCGCAGGCGCGGTGCTGTTCATGCTGGGTGCGCTGGGACATATCTACATGGGCACACTGGGCGTGGAAGGTGCTTACGGCGCCATGCGCACCGGCAGCGTCGACGAGGCCTGGCTCAAGGAGCACCACGACCTCTGGTATGAGGATTACAAGGCTGGAAAAATCGCCGCACCGTCGAGCGGCGCCGGAGCGCAGGGTGGCGACGCGCGTACGCCCGCCGCTCCCTCGCATTGATCTACAGGGTGCTGAACCGCAGGATGGAAGGTGAGGAGAATCGCATGCGCTCGACCCATTTTTTCGCTGCTGTCGCACTCGTCGCACTTGTGTTTGTCAATGGCTCCGTGGCGGCCAGGTTGCCTGCCGCACCGGCAGCCGATCCGGTGAAGGCCGAAGAAGCGAAAAAGAAGGCTGCAGAAACGACCAAGATCGAGGGCGACCTGCTGGCCAGGTATCAGGACAAGGCAGCGGCCAACTTCAAGAAGGCGCAGGGCAAGCCCGGTCCGTCCAAAGCCCAAGTCAAGTAATGCGATAGCGTGGCGTGCAAGGCGCAAGCGCCGATAGAGTCCCAGGTACCCCTAACCACACCGGGGCCGTTTCCTGCAGAGGGCATGGGTGGATCGCGATCGATGCGCCTGCGCAGCCTGCGAGCTGCCGTGCTTCGGCTCCGGACAATGCCATGCAGTAATTGAGCGCGAGCAGGAAGCGCTTTTTTTGGAGTTCCAGCGGCCGCGCTCGACCAGTTCCTGGTGCATCATGGCAATCTGCCCGGCCGGCAGCCGTGCGCTTGCAAGGAGAGCCTGCAATAACTCCTGTACCTGCCTGGAAACGCGGGGAGTAGCGTCTGGATACCCTACATGAAGCCGTGCTGGGCGCGCTTGCGCTCGTTTGGGCGGGGGATGCGAGACTGCTGGCCATCGTCGTGCTCAGCCTGGAAGTGAGCCTGAGCGCGGTCTGCTGCGCCTGCGTGTTGGCCCTGCCCCTGGGAGCAGCCCTCGCCGTGACGCGCTTTCCGGGCAGAAAATCCGTGATCGTGCTGCTCAATGCCTTCATGGGCCTGCCGCCGGTGGTGGTCGGTCTGGTTGTCTATCTGATGCTGTCGCGTGCCGGTCCGCTGGGGTCGCTGGGATTGCTGTTTACACCCGGAGCGATGGTGATTGCCCAGACCCTGCTGGTGGTGCCCATCATCGCTGCGCTGGTCCGCCAGGCCGTGGAAGACGCGTGGGTCGAGTATCAGGAGCAACTGCGCTCGCTTGGGGTCAACGCGACCGGCGCGGCGCTCACGTTGCTCTGGGACATCCGATACTCGCTCGTCACCGCCGTTCTCGCGGGATTCGGGCGCGCTGCGGCCGAGGTGGGGGCAGTGATCATGGTCGGCGGCAATATCGATGGCGTCACCCGCGTGATGACCACCGCCATTGCGCTGGAGACGTCGAAAGGCGACCTGTCGCTTGCCCTCAGTCTGGGATTCCTGCTGGTGCTGCTGGTGCTGGCGTTGAACGCGGGTGCGTACATCGTGCGCGAAGCGGCACAGCGGCGCTATGGCTGAGGGGATACGATGACACCGGCGCTGCCGCTGCGGCTCGACGAGGTGGGCTTTGCCGCCGGCGGACGCGCCATTCTCGAGCGCATCTCAGTGGATATCGGCGCCGGATCGCGCACCATCATTCTCGGCGCCAACGGGGCCGGAAAGAGCGTGCTGATGCGCATCTGCCACGGCCTGCTCGCGCCGACTGCGGGCAGGGTGCAATGGAACTCGCCCGATAGCGCCGGCGCGCCGCGCCGGCAGGCGATGGTGTTCCAGCGTCCGGTGATGTTGCGCCGTTCGGCGATCGACAACATCAGCTTTGCGCTGAAGGTCTCGGGGGTGGCGGGAAAAGACTGCGCGGATCGCGCGCAACAGGCCATCGAATATGTCGGCCTGGGGCATGTCGCTAACCGTCCGGCGCGGGTGCTTTCGGTCGGCGAGCAGCAACGACTCGCGCTTGCCCGTGCCTGGGCGCTGCGTCCCGAAGTGCTGTTCCTGGATGAGCCGACCGCCAACCTCGATCCGTCGGCGACCCGCGAGGTCGAGATCATCATCGATGCGATCCGGCAGGCCGGCAGCAAGATCGTGATGAGCACGCACAATCTCGGACAGGCGCGGCGCCTCGGCGACGAAGTGCTGTTTCTGCATCAGGGGCGGCTGGCGGAGCATAGCCCTATCGACCGTTTTTTTTCCCGGCCTGCGTCGCCGGAAGCCGACGCGTTCGTCAAGGGCGAACTGCCGTGGACCTGATACGGCGAAGGGCGGCACCGCTCGCCCTTGCGCTGGTCTCTGCCGCAATGCCGTTCGCGCCGGCGCGGGCACAGCAGGAATCGATCACGGTCGCCTCGACAACCTCTACCGAACAATCCGGACTGTTCCGGCACATGCTGCCGGCCTTCGAGCGCAAGGCGGGCATCAAGGTACGCGTGGTTGCGGTCGGCACCGGTCAGGCGCTTGACATCGGCCGCAGGGGTGACGCCGACGTGGTTTTCGTGCACGCGAGACAACTCGAGGAAAAGTTCATGGCCGAGGGATTCGGCGTGCGGCGGTTCGATGTGATGTACAACGACTTCGTGCTGATCGGACCGAAGACCGATCCGGCAGGAATCGCCGGGATGAGCGACATCGTCGCGGCGCTACAGAAGATCAAATTCGCGCAGGCGCCGTTCGTCTCGCGCGGCGACAAGAGCGGCACTCATTTTGCCGAATTGGAATTGTGGAAGCGGGCGGGCATCGATATCGCGAAAGATAGGGGACCGTGGTACCGCGACACCGGCCAGGGCATGGGGCCGGCCCTGAACAGCGCCGCGGGCATGAATGCCTACATCCTGTCCGATCGCGGTACCTGGTTGTCGTTCAGGAACCGTGCCGAACTCGGCCTATCGGTTCAGGGCGATCGGCGCCTGTTCAATCAATACGGAATCATGCTGGTGAACCCGAAAAAGCATCCCAGCGTGAAAAGGGAACCCGGCCAGCAGTTCATTGAGTGGGTGATCTCGCCTGAAGGGCAGAACAACATCGCTGCGTTCAGGATGGGCGGCGAGCAATTGTTCTTCCCGAACTACCGGAAGTGATTGCGATGGGCCGGTTTTTCCGGCGCTCGGGTTCACCCGTGATGCCCTGCTAGAATGGCCCCCTTTTTACACGATGGTGCGCCTTTGCGGCGCATGGCGAGGATCAGCCCGCTGCATGAAAATCTTCGGCTTCGCCGGCTGGTCCGGCAGTGGCAAGACCACGCTCATCGAACAACTCATTCCGCGGTTTGTCGCGCACGGCCTCAGGGTGTCGCTGATCAAGCACGCGCACCACGAATTCGATGCCGACATTCCGGGCAAGGATTCGTATCGCCACCGGCATGCCGGCTGCCAGGAAGTGCTGATCACCTCGCGCGTTCGCTGGGCCCTGATGCATGAACTGCGCGGCGAGGACGAACTGTCGCTGGATGAATGCGTTCGGCACATGGCGCCGTGCGACCTGTTGCTGGTGGAAGGGCACAAGCGCCACCCCATGCCGAAGCTGGAGATCTGGCGCGCCGGGAACGGCAAGCCGTTGCTGCACCCTGACGATCCCCACATCGTGGCAGTGGCCACTGACGGCGAGTGGGACGCGCCCGGCAGCGGGCCGGCGACAGCCTTGCCGCGCTATCATCTGAACGATATCGGTCCGATCGCCGATTTCATCCTCGAACACAACGGACTCAAATGAACCAGGGACTGCTCTCCGTCGATGCTGCGCTGGCGCAACTGCTTGCCGGCGCGGCGCCGGTGGCCGACACCGAGGAGCTGGCGACACTGAGCGCCACCGGCAGGGTGCTGGCGCGTGCCCAGACGTCGATGATGGACGTGCCGCCGATGGACAACAGCGCCATGGATGGCTACGCGCTGCGCGCGGCCGACCTGCAGGCGGGCAAGCCGCTCGTGGTCGCGCAGAAAATCATGGCCGGCTCGGTGGGTCAGCCTCTCCTGCCTGGAACGGCGGCACGGATTTTTACCGGAAGCCCGGTCCCACCCGGCGCGGACGCCGTGGTGATGCAGGAAATGTGCGTTCAGGAGGGAGATCGCGTAACGATCAGCCATGCGCCCAAGGCGGGTGAATGGATACGCCTGACGGGCAGCGACATCCGCACCGGCCAGGAGATACTCGCTGCAGGGACGCGGCTGCGTCCCCAGGACACCGGTCTCGCCGCATCCGTGGGCATCGCCGCGCTGCCTGTTTATCGTCGCGTGCGGCTGGGCCTGTTTTTCACCGGCGACGAACTGGTGATGCCGGGCGACCCGTTGCCGCCTGGGCGCATCTACAATTCGAACCGGTTTACCCTCAATGGCCTGGCCGCTTCGCTGGGTTGCGAAGTGCGCGACTACGGGATCGTTCCGGACTCGCTGGAGGCGACGCGCGCGGTGCTGCGCCGCGCCGCCGCGGAGTGCGACGTGATTGTCACCAGCGGCGGCGTATCGGTGGGCGATGCAGACTTCGTCAAGCCGGCGGTCGAAGCCGAAGGTGAACTGCTGATGTGGCGCATCGCAATGAAGCCCGGGCGGCCGCTCGCTTTCGGCCGCATCCGCCGTGGCGGTTCCGGCACAGCGCCGGACCACGGGGCGAGTTTCATCGGCTTGCCCGGCAATCCGGTATCGAGCTTCGTCACCTTCCTGATATTCGTGCGGCCGTTCGTGCTGCGCACGCAGGGCATCGTTCAGGTTCAGCCGCGCGCGCTGCCGGTGCGGGCGGATTTCGACTGGACGGAACCCGACAAGCGCCGCGAGTTCCTGCGCGCGAGATGGAACGATCGCGACGGGCTGGATCTCTATCCGAGCCAGGACTCCGCCGTTCTGACTTCCACCGCCTGGGCGGATGGGTTGATCGACAATCCCGCCGGCCGCGTGATACGCGCCGGGGATGCCGTGCGCTTCCTGCCGTTTTCCGAACTGCTGTCGTGACGCGCTGACCGTCATGGCGAGGGTGAACCTGCTTTTCTTTGCCGGCCTGCGCGAACAGTTGGGGTCGGCGCACGAGGATTACGAACTGCCCTCGGGCGTGTCTACCGTCGGCGCGCTGCGGGCGCAGTTGATTGCGCGCGGCGGCGCTTGGCATTCCGCGCTGGCAGATAACCGCGCGGTACGGGTCGCAGTGAACCAGGATATGGCCAATGCCGCCACCGCGGTGAAGGCAGGCGACGAAATCGCTTTCTTCCCGCCGGTGACAGGCGGCTAGCACCTCCCGGCCAGCATGAAAATATCGGTGCAACAGCAGGACTTCGATGCCGGCGCGGAAATTGCCGCTTTGCGCAAGGGCAATCCCCGCGTTGGGGCGGTGGCCAGTTTCATAGGCGTGGTGAGGGACGTCAACGAAGGCGATGCGGTGAAGACGCTCTCGCTCGAGCACTACCCGGGCATGACGGAGAAGTCGATTGCCGCCATCGTGGATGAGGCCCGCTCCCGCTGGCACTTTCTGGACGCGCTGGTGATCCATCGCATCGGCGAACTTCAGCCGCTGGATCAGATTGTGCTCGTGGCGGTGTCGGGCGAGCATCGCGGCGAGGCTTTCGCGGCCTGCGAATTCATCATGGACTACCTGAAGACACGCGCTCCGTTCTGGAAAAAAGAGCACACCCCGCAGGGACCACGCTGGGTGGAGTCGCGCGATTCGGACGACGATGCTGCAGCGCGCTGGAAGTAGCGGGGAAAATCACACGACAGGCACGCGTGCGGCTGGCTGCGCGATGGCGTGGCGCCAATCAATAGTGCGGCGGGACTTCCTCGCCGGCGTTGCTTGAGTCGGCCGGCGCCGCATCCCGAAGCTGCTGGCGCAGGGCGCGAACTTCCTGCTTCAACTCGTCTATCTGCTGCTGCTGCCGATAGACGGTGCGGTTGAGAGCGTCGAGGAGGTCGTCGGCGAAACTGAATTTTGCCTCGAGTTCGTTCAGGCGGGATTCCATGCTTGCATTCAAGACGGGTTCCTGGAAGATCGCAGCGCGTTGTTTCACTGAGATACAACCAGGGAAACGTTTGTCAGGGGCGGCGGTCTCTCATCCGCCGCCAGGATGGCGAAGACGAGCCGCATGTGCGCTAGGTTACCTGAACAGGATAGAGGGAGCTGGAAGTCGTGTCCGCGCCAGGAGCGGCGCGAGCCACGGCGGATTCCCCCTGAGCTGCGCTGGGCGCAACCGGACGAAGGAATCAGCAATCTGGTTGAATCCGGGGTGGGTCTGAGTTTGTGGCGCGAAGGTCCGGCGCTGGCGAAAGCCACGAGCGGCGAGATCTGCCTGTGGCGCGACGTGCAGCTGGAAACGACGCTGTCACTGATCTACCGCGCGGAACGCGCCGACGATCCGGTGATCAAGGCGCTACTGGGGGTTCTGGCGGATACCTGGAAAGAGGCGCCAACTGCGATGGACGTGGTTTGACGGCATCGCGCCTGCGGCGGGCGGTGCGGTGCACCGGCCAGGGGCGGGGAATCCACCGCGCCGGCTTGAATCGTCCGGATTAACCCCCACCTACTATGCAGGTATTCGAGACAGAGGCCAATCATGCGCATGGACAAGATCACGACCAAACTTCAGCAGGCGCTGGCCGATGCGCAAAGCATTGCAGTCGGCCGGGACAGCCAGTTTATCGAGCCCGTTCACGTTGTGCTGGCACTGTTGCAACAGGAAGACGGGGGCACGTCATCGCTGCTGTCGCGCGCAGGCGTGAATGTCGCGACACTGCGCGAAGCCGCGAGAAAAGCGGTGCACAGGCTGCCGCGGGTCGAGGGGCATGGCGGCGAAGTGCAGATCTCGCGCGAACTGTCCAACCTGCTCAATTTGGCCGATAAAGAGGCGCAGAAGGCCGGCGACCAGTTCATCGCATCGGAAATGCTGTTGCTCGCGCTTGCCTCGGACAAGGGCGAGGCGGGGCGTCTGATCAAAGAGGCAGGCGGCAATCGCAAGGCGATCGAACAGGCGGTCGCCGCGGTGCGCGGCAGCGGAAAAGTCGAAAATCCCGAAGCAGAGGGCCAACGCGAAGCGCTGAAGAAATACACGCTCGATCTCACCGAGCGGGCGCGCCTGGGAAAACTCGATCCGGTGATCGGGCGGGACGACGAAATCCGGCGCGTGATCCAGATACTGCAGCGGCGCACCAAGAACAATCCGGTGCTGATCGGCGAGCCCGGCGTGGGCAAGACTGCCATCGTCGAAGGGCTGGCCCAGCGCATCGTCAACGACGAGGTTCCCGAAACGCTGAAAGGCAAGCGCGTGCTCTCCCTCGACATGGCGGCGCTGCTCGCCGGGGCGAAATACCGCGGCGAGTTCGAGGAACGCCTGAAGTCGGTACTGAAGGAATTGAGCGCCGACGAAGGGATGACCATCGTCTTCATCGACGAACTGCACACCATGGTCGGGGCCGGCAAGGCCGAAGGCGCAATGGATGCGGGGAACATGCTCAAGCCGGCGCTGGCGCGCGGCGAACTGCACTGCGTGGGCGCCACCACCCTGGACGATTATCGCAAGTACATCGAGAAGGACGCGGCGCTGGAGCGGCGTTTCCAGAAGGTGTTGGTGGAGGAGCCCTCGGTGGAGGCCACCATTGCCATCCTGCGCGGGCTGCAGGAAAAATACGAAGTCCACCACGGCGTGGACATCACCGATCCGGCCATCGTGGCCGCGGCCGAGTTGTCCCATCGCTACATCACCGACCGCTTCCTCCCGGACAAGGCCATCGACCTCATCGACGAGGCCGCGGCGCGCATCAAAATGGAAATCGATTCCAAGCCGGAATCCATGGACAAGCTGGAGCGCCGCATCATCCAGCTCAAGATCGAGCGCGAAGCGGTGCGCAGGGAAAAGGACGAGGCATCGAAGAAGCGGCTCGGCCTGATCGAGGAAGAGATCGGGCGGCTCGAGCACGAGTATGCCGACCTGGAGGAGATATGGAAGGCCGAGAAGGCCCAGGTGCAAGGTTCGCAGCACATCAAGGAAGAGCTCGACAAATTGAAACCGGAAATGGAAGCGGCCAAGCGCAAGGGCGATTGGCAGCGTGTTTCCGAGTTGCAGTACGGCCGTATTCCCCAGCTCGAAGCGCAGCTCAAGAAGGCGGAGAAAGTCACCTCGGGGGAGCAGGCAACCGCCGGGCCGCGGTTGCTGCGCACCGAAGTCGGCGCCGAGGAAATTGCCGAGGTGGTGTCGCGCGCCACCGGGATTCCGGTTTCCAAAATGATGCAGGGGGAGCGGGATAAGCTGCTCACCATGGAGGCGAAACTCCATGATCGCGTGGTCGGCCAGAATGAGGCGGTACGCCTCGTCGCCGATGCGATACGCCGCTCGCGCGCCGGGCTGTCCGACCCGAACAAGCCGTACGGCTCATTCCTGTTTCTCGGGCCGACCGGTGTCGGCAAGACCGAATTGTGCAAGGCGCTCGCGGAATTCCTGTTCGACTCACCGGATCATCTGATCCGCATCGACATGTCGGAGTTCATGGAAAAGCATTCGGTGGCGCGGCTGATAGGGGCGCCTCCCGGCTATGTGGGCTACGAAGAGGGCGGCCATCTCACCGAGGCGGTGAGGCGCAAGCCCTACTCGGTCATCCTGCTCGACGAAGTCGAGAAAGCGCACCCCGACGTGTTCAACGTCCTGCTGCAGGTGCTCGACGACGGCCGCATGACCGATGGGCATGGCCGCACCGTGAATTTCAAGAACACCGTGATCGTGATGACCTCCAATCTCGGCTCGCCCATGATCCAGGCGATGACGGGCAGTGATTACGGCGTGATAAAGCTCGCCGTGATGGGGGAGGTCAAGACCCAGCTCAGGCCGGAGTTCGTCAATCGCATCGACGAAATCGTCGTGTTCCACGCGCTCGACGAGAAACACCTCGCCGGCATCGCGCGCATTCAGTTGCGCTATCTGGAGGAGCGCCTGGCGCGACTGGAGCTGTATCTGGAAGTCGCGGAGAGCGCACTGCAGGAACTCGGCAAGGAGGGCTTCGATCCGGTGTATGGCGCGCGGCCGCTGAAGCGGGCCATCCAGCAACTGATCGAGAATCCGCTGTCGAAGCAGATCCTCGAAGGCAAGTTCCTGCCGAAGGACCGCATCGTGGTCGAAGCCGAGGCGGGCCGCCTGAAATTCCGCAAAAAAAGCGCGGACAGCACGGCGGAGCAGAAGAAAGCCGCATAATTGGTGACTTTATGTTGAATATGGCCCGGAACGACGGATGCTTTCAGGCAATTCTCGTCCAAAAATAGTATAAATAATCGTGGGGTGCCGGGTCGGGCGAACGACGGCTGGCGCAATGGCAATCGGCGATTCAGTGCGCGGTGTTTCGGTCCGCGGGCCTGTGCCGACGGATTCAGGCGCCGGTCTCAGTCGACGCGGGCGCCGATGTCCTTCACCAGCTTGCCGTACTTCGCGTAATCGCGCCGGATGAGGGCCGTAAATTCTTCAAGTGAACTGGGAAACGGGTCGAGGCCGCCGCCCGCATTGAGCCGTTCCTTCACGTCCCTCATCTGCAGCACCGTCGCGATCTCCGCCCGGAGTCTGGACAACGCGGCCTCCGGTGTATTGGCCGGGGCGAACAATCCGAGCCAGATCGTCGTCTCGAAGCCCGGATAGAACTCGGCAATGGCCGGCAGGTCGGGAAACAGAGCGGAGCGGCGCGCGCCGGTGACGGCGAGGGCGCGCAATTTGCCGGACTTGATCTGCGGCGCGGTGGAGGTGCCGGCGAACATCGCCGCTACCTCGCCCGCGACGGTGGCGGTGGTGGCAGGCGACCCGCCCTTGTACGGGACGTGCACGAGATCGATGCCGGCGCGCTGCTTGAGCATCTCCATGGTCAACTGATGCTGGCTGCCGTTGCCGCCGGATGCGTAGTTGAGCGCCGGGGTGGCGGTGCGGGCATATTGAATGAATTCCTGAAACGACCTGACCGGCACCGCCGGATTCACCGACATCACGAACATGTTGCTGACCAGGGTCGCCACCGGCACGAGGTCCTTCAGCGGATCGAAGGGCATCTTTGCGTACAGATGCGGGTTGATCGCGACCAGGCTGTCCATGCCGAGCAGCAGCGTGTAGCCGTCGGGTGGGGCTTTTGCCACGATATCGCCGGCAATGTTGCCGTTGGAGCCGGCACGGTTTTCGATGATCACCGGCTGGCCGATGGCCTCGGCCAGTTTCTGTCCCACCACGCGTGCTGCAATGTCGGGCCCCCCGCCGGGCGGGATGGGCACCACGATGCGGATCGCGCGTAAAGGGTAGGACTGCGGACCGGACTGTGCCAGCGCAGATACGGCGCCTGCCGACACGGTCAGCAACACCCAGGCAGCGAGACAGCGTCGCGGGGTCTGAAGTTTCAACCGCGGATCGCCGGACGCTGACTCAGTGCAGCTGGACCACCGGCAGCGCGTGCCCGGCATGTGCGGTCACCGCGCGCGCCGTGCGCATCAGTTCTTCCCATAGGCCATCGGGCTCCTTGCGGAAAACGTGTTCCGGCAGGGGATTCATGGCATGCCACAGACCGCGGTCCAGTTCGGCGCGCAACTCGCCCGGGCGCCAGAGGACGTTGCCGATGAAATAGCGCGCTTCATTGGGTGTTTTCTCGATGATGCGGTCTATGGTGTCCATGCTGCGCGCGAGAAACACGTTCTTCAGAAACAGCATCGAGCCGCCGCCCGGATCGCTTTCGCTGCGCACCAGCGCGAACAGGGCGCGCGAGGACATCGGTCCGCCGAAGTAGACCGGGCCGGTGACCTGCTTCGAGGGCGGGTGTTCCGGAAACAGGCTCGAAAGCGTGCGGCGCGTGGGGCGGTTGATGATTACGCCTACGTGGCGGTTGTTGTCGATGGGCGCGGCCAGCACCACACTGTGCACGAACGCCGGTTCGCGCAGCCGCGGGCTGGCAACCAGGAGAATCGCATCGTCGTCCTGCGCCGACTGCGCCAGCGCCGCGGACGTGGATGCCACCAGAACGGCGACGCCGAATGTTTTCGCCAGCCAGGCTGTGAATCTGAGCTTCATGATGGTGAAGGTCTCCGGTTGCGAACAGTTGCCGTCCGTTGTTCAGGTTCGTGATCCTGGTTACGTGGCGCTAGTTTAGCGCGTCTGAAGCAGGTGGCGATATGATCGTTCACCAGCCCCACGGCCTGCATGTAGGCGTACATGATGGTCGAGCCGACAAAGCGGAATCCGCGCCGCTTCAGGTCGGCGCTGAGCGCGTCGGACTGCGGCGTCCTGGCAGGTACCTGACCCAGGCTGCTGCGCGGCGCCGATTCCGCTTTTGCCGGGGAAAATGCCTGCAGATAGGCATTGAATGAGCCGAACTCCTGCTGAACCCGAAGAAAGGCGCGGGCATTGTCGATGGCCGATTCGATTTTCAGCCGGTTGCGCACGATGCCGGCATCGCCCATCAGGCGGGTGATATCGCCGGCGCCGAATTGCGCTACTTTTGCGGGATTGAAACCTGCAAACGTCTTGCGATAGTTGGCGCGCTTGTTGAGGATGGTGGACCACGACAGGCCGGCCTGCGCGGCCTCGAGGATGAGGAATTCGAAAAGCACGCGCTCGTCCGCCACCGGCACGCCCCATTCCTCATCGTGGTAGCGCATGTACGCTTCGCTGCCGAGGCACCAGGGGCAGCGCACAACGTCCGCTGGCAACGGTGCAGGTTTGCCCCTCCTGCCGGCTGGTGCGATGCGCGTTGACGCCGGGTGTGGTTTCCTCGTTATTTTTCGCATTTTTAGGGCGGTCTAGTTGATCTGTGCGCCCGATTCGAGCACGACTTTCTGCCACTTGTCGAATTCGGACTTGAGGTAGACGCCGAATTCTTCCGGTGTGGTCGGCGTGGCCTCCACCCCGGATGCCGCCAGCAGTTGCTGCACTTCCGGCAGGCGCAGCAGCTTCGCGATTTCCGCATTCAACTTCGCAATGATGTCGGCGGGCGTGCCGGCGGGTGCGAGCAGGCCGACCCACACCAGTGCCTCGTATCCCGGCACACCGGCCTCGGCGATGGTCGGCACCTCGGGCAGTTGCGGCAGACGGGCGGCAGTGGTGACGCCCAGTGCGCGCAGCCGGCCTGCCTTGATATGCGGCATAGCGATCGGCGTTCCGGGGAAACCCACTTTCACCACGCCGGCCAGCAAATCCGTCGTCGCTGGACCGCTCCCTTTATAGGGAACGTGGCTCAGATCGATACCCGCCATGCGGGCGAACAGCGCACCGACCAGATGCTGCGCGCTGCCATTGCCGGAACTGGCGAAATCGATTTTTCCGGGACGCGACTTCGCCAGGGCGATCAGTTCGCGCACCGAACCCACGCCCAGGGAAGGATGGACCGCCAGCAGGTAAGGACCCGAAGCGATGCGGATGACGGGTGCGAAATCGGCGAGCGCGTTATACGGCATGCTCTTGTAGAGGCCCGGCGTGATGACATGCGGCGTCGCGGTGAGGAGGAGGGTGTAGCCGTCCGGTTTTGCCTTGGCCACCGAGTCGGCGCCGATGATGCCGCCTGCGCCGGGGCGGTTGTCGACGATGAACGGCTGTCCGAGCGTTTCCGGCAGGCGCTGCGCGATGAGCCGCCCGGGCACATCGGTGGTTCCGCCCGGCGAAAGCGGAATGACGATGCGCACCGGGCGCGTCGGATAGGGCTGGGCTGCCGTGGCCGCTGCGGTGGCCATCGCTGTCGCCAGCGATAAGGCCATCACACGGGCGAATCTCGGTGCCCCTGGAAAAATTGCGATGGGAATCATGCGGTCTCTTCGCCAGCCCGTCGCCTCAGCCGAGGTAGACCGGCTCGGGCTGCGAGAAGAACGAATGCAGGATGTGGTAGCAGGTCAGGTAGTTCTTCTGCTGGAAACTCGCGTGCGAGATGCCCGCCATCACCGAGAACTGCTTGTCCGGATTCGGCAGGCGCTTGAAGAATTCAATGAGATCGTCGAATCCGGCGATGCCGTCCCATTGCCCTCGCATGATCAGGGTGGCAGCCGAAATCCGCGCCGGATCGACCAGCGGCAGCTTCGAGCACATGTCGACGTAGGTGCCGGTCGGCATCGAGTCGTCCAGCGCCAGAATCGCGTCTGCGAAAGCGGCAATGGTGGCGTCGTCGGCGGTTCCGGGATGGTCGCGCGTGAAAATGCTGTTGACGAATGCGCGGTCGATCGGGCGGCGGTTTTTCGCGGCGTACTCGGGCAGTTTTTTCTTGCGCTCGGCGAGCGTGTGGCTGCCCTCGCCGGTCCAGACAAAGGCATCGAGTGCGAGGCGCGCGACCCGCTGCGGATGGTGCTCGGCAAACAACGCGGCCTTGAGCGCCCCCGAAGAAATGCCGTAGACGAGCAGCTTTTCGGAACGTGCACGCTTCAGGATGTACTCGCTGCCGGCGGCAAGATCCTCGGCGCCGTTGGAAATATCCGAATTGATCGGTCGCGACTTGTCCGACCGGCCGTATCCCTCGTTGTCCATGCACCAGGTATCGAAGCCGCGCGCGGCGAACCAGTCCATCACCGAGGAATACGGGCGGCCTGGCACCTGCAGGTCGAAGGTCGGCTGCGACGCCATCGAGGAACCATGGACGAACAGCAACGTGCCCTTCGGGGTCGGCGCGCTCGCCGCCTTGTTCCACAGGAACAATCTGACGCCGCCTTTGGTGGTCCAGTGCTCTGTGCCCGTGATCACCGGGCCCGGACCTGCTGCGGGGGTGTTCATGATCGACTTGCGTTTCAGCCGTTGGGTTCGGTCGGCGGCGGGATTCAGTCAGCGGTAAATGCCTGTATGCCGGTCTGGGCGCGTCCCAGGATCAGCGCATGCACGTCGTGGGTGCCTTCGTAGGTGTTGACCACCTCGAGGTTCACCATGTGGCGGATCACACCGAACTCGTCGGAGATGCCGTTGCCGCCGAGCATGTCGCGCGCCATGCGCGCGATGTCCAGCGACTTGCCGCACGAATTGCGTTTCATGATGGAGGTGATTTCCACCGATGCCGAGCCTTCGTCCTTCATCCTGCCCAGGCGCAGGCAACCCTGCAGTCCGATGCAGATTTCCGTTTGCATGTCGGCCAGTTTTTTCTGAATAAGCTGGTTCGCCGCCAGCGGCCGGCCGAACTGCTTGCGGTCCAGCACGTACTGCCGCGCGCGGTGCCAGCAATCCTCGGCCGCGCCCAGGGCGCCCCAGGCGATGCCATAGCGCGCCGAGTTGAGGCAGGTGAACGGTCCCTTGAGGCCTTCCACGCCGGGCATGAGGTTTTCTTCGGGCACGAACACTTCGTCCATCACGACTTCGCCGGTGACCGAGGCGCGCAATCCCACCTTGCCGTGTATCGTCGGCGCCGACAGGCCCTTCATGCCTTTTTCCAGAATGAAGCCGCGAATGCGACCGTCTTCCGTCTTGCCCCAGATGATGAACACGTCGGCGATCGGCGAATTGGAGATCCACATCTTGGCGCCGCTCAGGCTGTATCCGCCCGGCACCGTCTTCGCGCGCGTCACCATGCTGCCGGGATCGGATCCGTGGTCCGGTTCGGTCAGACCGAAACAGCCTATCCATTCGCCGGTTGCGAGCCTGGGCAGGTATTTTTTTCTCTGCGCCGGGGAGCCGAACTCGTAAATCGGCACCATCACCAGCGACGACTGCACGCTCATCATGGAGCGGTAGCCGGAGTCGACACGCTCGATTTCGCGGGCGATCAGCCCGTAGCTGACATAGTTCAAGCCGGCGCCGCCGTACTCGGTGGGGATGGTGGGGCCGAGGAGCCCGAGGGCGCCCATCTCCGTGAATATCGCCGGATCGGTGGTGCCGTTGCGAAACGCATCCAGCACCCGCGGCTGCAGCTTGTCCTGGCAGTAGGCGTGGGCGGCATCGCGCACCATGCGCTCGTCTTCGGTGAGCTGCGCGTCCAGCAGCAGCGGGTCGTTCCAGACGAATGCGGCTTTGGCTGTTTTCAGTGGGGCGTTCATGGCAAATCTCCTGCTGTGCTTTCAGGCTTCGGGTGCTTTCAGGCTTCGGGTGTCGACAATGATACGCCGAGCAGCGCGCGGCGCTTCAGCCAGGGACTCGCGCGGTAGCGCGGATCGCCGTAGAAATCGTGCAGGGCCGCGAGTATGGCGAGGATGCGCGCCGGGCCGATGGCGTCACCCCAGGCGAGCGGGCCCTGCGGATAGCCCAGACCCAGCATCACGGCCGAGTCGATGTCCGCCGGCCGTGCGATGCGCTGCTGCGCAATGTCCGCCGCGATGTTCACCACCTGCGCGATTACGCGTTGCGCGACGAACCCGGGGCTGTCGTGTATCACCGACACCGGCGTGCCGTCCGCGCCGAGCAGCGCGTGCGCCGCATCGCGCGCGGTTGCGCCGGTGAGCGGATTGGTCATCAGCGTGCGGCGCTTGTCGAACCGGAACAGGCAGTCGACCGCGAGCGTGCGCGCGGGATCGAGGTTCTCTGCCAGCGCCGCCGTCGTGACGTCTTCGCCCAGCGGCGCCACCAGGCACAGTGCCTGCGGGGAGGGCGGATTGCCGGACTCGACAGCCACGCCAGCGCGTGCGGCGAGCACGACGGCAAGTTCGGCGAGCTTCGCGCCCAGACCCTTGCGGCTGATCCATACGCTGTCGGCGCGCGCCGATGGCGCAACCGCGGCCGGCATTTTTTCCTGCTCGCCTCCCTCGTAGCGATAGAAGCCGCGGCCGACCTTGCGCCCGTACAGCCCGGCCGACTGCCGCTGGCCGGTGATGGGAGAAGGGCGGTAGCGCGGCTCCTCGTAGTACTGGTGATAGATCGACTCCATCACCGGATGCGATACGTCCAGTCCGGTCAGGTCCAGCAGCTCGAACGGCCCCATGCGGAACCCGGCGGCATCGCGCAGGATGCGATCGATTTCGTAAAACTCGGCGACGCCTTCGCCCAGCAGCCGCAGCGCTTCGGTGCCGTAGGCGCGTCCGGCATGGTTGACGATGAATCCGGGCGTGTCCCGGGTGCGCACCGGCTTGTGTCCGCAGCGCGCCGCCAGTGCGCTGAGCGCATCGCCCACCCAGGGCGCCGTCAGCAGGCCGTCCACCACTTCGACGACCTTCATCAGCGGCACCGGATTGAAAAAATGAAAGCCGCCGACCCGCTCCGGCGACTTGCAGCCGGCGGCGATGGCGGTGACCTGCAGCGACGAGGTGTTGCTGGCGAGGATGCAATCGCCGCCTATGACCGCCTCCAGTTCCCGGAACAGGGCCTGCTTCGCGTCGAGGCGCTCGACTATCGCTTCGATCACGATGTGGCAGGATGCAAGGTCCTGTATGGTCCCGGCTATGACCAGGGCGGCCAGCGCTTTCTCTGAATCCGCCGCGCTGAGCCGTCCTTTTTCGACCATGCGGGCAAACTGCTGCGCGATGTAGTCGCGCGCCGTCTGCGCCGCGCCATCGCGGGCATCCTGCAGCACGGTGCGGATGCCCGCCTGCGCCGTGATCTGGGCGATGCCCCGCCCCATGATGCCGGTGCCGACAATGGCGACGGACAGGTCGGGGCGCGATAGGTCGAGCGTCATCGGAGGGTCTTCATGGGGGGATCTGCTGTTGCTGGCGGTCGGGTATTTTAACCGAGGCCCGCCAGACAACCGCCACGGCGAGGCCCGCGAGCTCCACCATCGTAGGGCGCGGATTCATCGCGCCATGGTCGCGGAAATCCACCGGTTTTCGGTGCGCTATTCGGCGCGCTGAAGCTGCGCCCTACGACTTGGCCCTACGGTAGCTAACGGCACATCAGTGTGAATCGCACCCCGGGCCCGCGAGCCGACAAGCAACGGCAAGGCCCACGGGCCACCACCGCTGGCAAGATGCGGAACGGCGGCGGCGAGGATGGTCCCCGCATTTCACTCCCTGTGACACCCCTTCGCACGCGCATTGACGCTCGCTCTCCTTTTGGGCAAGCTGTACTTCTCGGATGACATTTCGCAGCAGCGGCAACGGGCCGCGCGCATGAAACTGCGGAAAAGGGGGGGGATTGAAGGCGATGATGCGATTGCTGGCGGCGCTGGCGATGTGCTGTGCGATGGCGCAGGCAACGGCACAGAATTTTCCGACCCGGCCGATCACGCTGATCTGCCCCTGGCCGCCGGGCGGTTCCACCGACACGCATCTGCGCAAATTCGCCGAGATTGCAGCGCGGCACCTGGGCCAGCCGGTCATCATCGAAAACCGGCCGGGCGGCGGCGGAATGATAGGTCCGGGCAACATGGCGCAGACGGCCCGCCCCGACGGTTACACGCTGTCGCAGTTGCCGATGGGTGCGTTCCGCATTCCGCACATGCAAAAAGTCGCCTGGGATCCGCTGCGCGATTTCAGCTACATCATTGGCGTGACGGGTTACACCTTCGGCGTGGTGGTGCGCAGCGATTCGGCTGTCAAGTCGTTCCGCGAAATGCTGGATTTTGCGCGGACCCATCCGGGGAAGTTTTCCTATTCATCGACCGGGACCGGCACTTCGCCGCACCTGCTGGTGGAGGAAGTGGCGATGAAGGCCGGCGTTGAATTCCTCCATGTGCCGTTCAAGGGCAACGCCGATTCCACGCAGGCGCTGCTCGGAGGACACGTCATGGCGCAGTCGGACGCAAGCGGCTGGGGCCGGCTGGTCGATGCGGGGCAGGCGCGCCTGCTGGTGACCTTCGGCAGCGAGCGCACCCGGCGCTGGCCGAATGTGCCGACGGCCAGGGAACTCGGCCTGGGCGTGGAATCGACATCTCCCTACGGCATCGTCGGGCCCAGGGGGATGGAACCGCGGGTCGTGAAGTTGCTGCACGACGCGCTCAGGAAGGCAGTGGAGGATCCTGAACACCTCAAGTTACTCGACACCCTGGATCAGGTACTCTGGTACCAGTCGAGCGAGGCTTATGCGAAATATGCCCGCGAAACGTTCCAGCAGGAGCGCGCGCTGATCGAGCGTCTGGGATTGCTGTCGAAGTAGCGCGTATATTGATCGCCACATTCGCCGTCAAATTCGTCGCCACATTCGGAGGACTGCCATGCTGAAAAACATACTGATGGCCTACAACGGGTCGCGAGAAGGCAAGGGCGCGTTGCTGGCCTGCGCCGAACTGGCGTCCTTCAACAAGGCCGATACCCACCTGCTGGCAGTGGCCGGCATGCCCTCGAGCATGTTTCTCACCGAAGGGTTCCTGCCGGAGGAACTCCTGGACGAGGAAAAGCGGCGCGCCCAGGAGGTGCTCGACGAAGGCATCGCGCAACTTCAGCAAAAAGGATTCGCGGTGACGGGCCACCTCGCCGTGGGCGAACCGGTGGAGGAAATCTGCCGGCTTGCGGCGCAGCTGAAGTGCGACCTGATCATTGTCGGCCACGCCCAGAAGGCATCGATCGCCGCGCGCTGGTGGCGCGGTTCGGTCGGCAAGTCGATCATCGACTACGCACCCTGCAGCGTCTATATCACGCTCACTCCCGACTGAGACCCCCGACTGAGAGGCTGTGATTTTTTCAATTTTAGCAGTTGGCATTTGAGCACAGAGGTGATTCACTCCACTGCGGAATGAAATATGCGATAGGCATGAAATTACTCGCTACCGACCGTTTATTTGACGATTTCTCTGCTTTTTCTACCTTC
>SHXF01000037.1 GCA_009693435.1 Betaproteobacteria bacterium
CTGCACCAGAGTCCCCTCGAACAATTCTCCGCTTTCGCTTGTCATCTCGATTCCATCTCGCGTTGTCATAGCTCTCTTAACGTACCAGCGCTCTAACCGTGGACCAGGTAGTACGGATATTTTTATAATTTTTCACAGGCTCTGAGGAGCGACGCCTGTGAACATCAAGATCAAATTGTCCATACTCGCCATTGCCTGCGCCAGCATCAGCGGCGGCACATTCGCCCAGGATGCCGCCAAGAAAGCCGTCGCCAAGCAAAGCGGTGCGCAGCCGCGAATGGGTTTTTTCGTCACCAGCCAGGGGCCCGGCAACGGCGCCAATCTCGGCGGCCTCGCGGGCGCGGACAAGCATTGCCAGTCGCTGGCGCAGGCCGCCGGCGCGGGAAAACGCACCTGGCACGCCTACGTCAGCACCACGGCGGACGGCGGCGCGAAAACCGTCAATGCGCGCGACCGCATCGGCAAGGGCCCCTGGCACAACGCCAAGGGCGAACTCATTGCGCGCGACGTCGACCAGTTGCACGAAAACGGCAATATCACCAAGCAGACGGCGCTCACCGAAAAGGGCGCGGTGGTCAATGGCCGCGGCGACAAGCCCAACATGCACGACATTCTCACCGGCTCCGACTCGCACGGCCGCGCCTTTCCCGCCGGGCAGGACACGACCTGCGGCAACTGGACCAAGAGCGGCGACGGCGTGGCACAGGTCGGGCATCATGACAGGCAGGGACTGCGTGAAGACGTCGTCGCGAAGTCATGGAACCAATCTCACCCCTCGCGCGGTTGCAGCCAGGCCAATCTGGTCTCCACCGGTGGCGCCGGATTGTTCTACTGCTTCGCTGCGAAGTAAGTCCGCCGAAGCAAGTTCGCACAGACGGCGTTTCGCCTGCTCCTCCTCCGGCTGAACCGGAGGAGGAAATCGGAAGTTCATCACGCAGCCTACGCCGGGTTGCCCGCTCGCGCGGCAGCAAGTCCCGCGTCCTCCGCGCACAACTGCGCCAGCGCCACCCAGTCCTTGTCGCCATGGCCGCGCGCTATGGCGGCCAGCAGATGTTCGCGGATCAGGGCCGCCAGCGGCATGGGCACCTGGGTATCGCCGCCCGCCTGCAGCGCGAGTTCCATGTCTTTCATGCCGAGCGCCATGGCGAACTGCGCCGGCTCGTAGGCCTCTTCCACCATCATGCGGCCGTAATTCCGGTACGCGGGGGCGTTGAGGGAAGTGCTGGTGAGGATGTCGAGGAACGCCTTCGGATCGACGCCTGACTTGCGCGTGAGCGCGAACGCCTGGCCGAGTCCCTCGATCAGCGCACCCAACAGGAAATTGCGCGCGATCTTGACGATGTTCGCCTGGCACGGCTCTACTCCCGCGTTGAATACCTGCCTGGCCAGCACCGCCAGCACCGGCGCGCAACGCGCCACGGCCTCGGCCGGTCCGGCGACGATTGCGTCCAGTTGCCCCAGCGCCGCGACCGGCGGCCGGCCGAACACCGGCGCAGAGACGTAACCGCTGCCCGCCTGCGCGTGCAGCACCGTCAGCCGCTTTGCCAGCCCGAGACTGATCGTTGCCATGTTGATATGGATGGCCGGGGCGCGCAGCGTCGCCGCGAGTCCCGGCGCTATCCACACCGCCTCCATGGCCGCATCGTCGGCGAGCATGCTGATGACGATTTCCGCATCCAGGGCTTGCGCCGCGGTGTCCGCCACGACGGCGCAGGTCCGGAACCCCTCGGCGGCGGCGCGGCTGCGATTGAACACCGTCACCGCGTGGCCCGCTTCGACGAGGCGCAGCGCCATGGGGCGTCCCATCTGGCCCAGTCCGATGAAGCCGATTTTCATTTTTCGAAACCCCTTTCCGTGGCGATCCGGGCGATCAAGGCGCAGCGGGGGATCGTTCGGGAAACGAAAAGGCGAGCAACGCGACCGCCTCCGCGGCGATTCCCTCGCCGCGTCCGGTGAAGCCCAGTCGTTCGGTGGTTTTCGCCTTGACGTTGACTGCGCTGCGGGCAACGCCCAGGTCGGCCGCGATGTTCTCGGTCATGGCGGCGATATGCGGCGCCATGCGCGGCGCCTGGGCAATGATGGTGCAGTCGACATTGCCGATGGCAAAGCCGGCCGCGCGCACTTTGTCCGCCGTCTCGCGCAGCAGCGCGCGGCTGTCGGCGTTCCTGTAGCGGGGATCGCTGTCGGGGAAATGCCGGCCTATGTCGCCCAGCGCGGCCGCGCCCAGCAGCGCATCGATGATGGCGTGCAGCAGCACGTCGGCATCGGAGTGGCCGTCCAGCCCCCGGTCGAACGGCACATGCACCCCGCCGATGACGAGCTTGCGGCCAGCCACCAGCGCGTGCGCATCGAATCCCTGGCCGATGCGCATCAGTGTTTAGCTTCCAGTATGGCTGCGGCAATGCGCAGGTCGTCCGCGTAGGTGACTTTCATGTTGCGCGCGCTGCTTTCCACCAGTTGCGGGCGCAGGCCCAGCGCTTCCACGGCGCCCGCCTCGTCGGTTACGTCCAGGGAGGACCCCAGCGCGCGCAACAGCAGTCCCTGGCGGAACATCTGCGGCGTCTGCGCCTGCCACAGCCCGTCGCGCGGCGCGGTGGCAACGATGCGCCTGCTTTCATCGGCGCGTTTCAGGGTATCGGTCACGCGCACCGCAAGTATGCCGCCGACCTCATCCTGTCCGGCATCGTCGATCAGGCGGCGCAATTCGGCCGCGCCCAGGCAGGGGCGCGCCGCGTCGTGCACCAGCACCCAATCCTCCGGTTCCATCAAGTCCGCGGTCGCCACCAGAGCGTTCAGCACGCTGTCGCGACGCGTTACTCCGCCGCAGTAGAGCGGCGCAACCCGCTTGCCGTAACTGCTCCAGTCGTATCCCTGAAAATGAATATCACCGGGCGTCAGGACGACGAACACGATCTCGATTTCGGCCATCGCGAGTAACGCCGAAACCGCATGCATCAGCATCGGCCGACCGCACAGCGGCAGGTATTGCTTGGGCGTCACCGCACCCAGGCGCATTCCTGAACCGGCCGCGGGTATCAATCCGAAATGGCGAGCATCCACTCAATTTTTTTGGTCGTAATCAACAGGTTGCGCGTATAATTTTAGCACTTCCCGCGTTCCGGCCGGACTCGATTTCCCGGCAATCGGTCAAACGCGGGTTTTGCCATTTTCGGCGCGCCCGACAGCGACACACCATCCGGGGATGGTTTGCTCCAAGAACAAGGTGTTCCGCAAGGTGTCCCGCAAGGTGTCCCGCAATGTGTCCCGCAAGGTGTCCTGTTAAGCGCCCCACCCGCAGTGCTCGAGATGAACGATCTGATCGTACCCGAAGCTGAACTGAAAGCGCCCATCGCCGGCCTGCACGGGTCGAGCGATACGCTCGCGCTTGCCCGCCTGGCGGAGTCCGCGAAGCCGGTGGCCGTGTTCTGCGCATCGGCGCTGGCTGCGCAGCGCCTGCGCGACGAGGTCGCGTGGTTTGCGCCGGCGCTCTCAGTGGTGCTGCTGCCGGACTGGGAAACCCTGCCCTACGACAGCTTCTCGCCGCACCACGACCTCGTCTCCGAACGCCTGGCCACGCTGCACCGCATTCAGCGGCGCGAGTTCGACCTTGCCATCGTGCCGGCCACCACGGCGCTGTATCGCATGGCGCCGCCACCCTATCTTGCCGCCTATACATTTTTCCTGAAACAGGGCGAGCCGCTGGGCCTTGAGGGCCTGCGCCGGCAACTGACCCTCGCCGGCTACCAGCACGTCACCCAGGTCGTTGCCCCGGGCGAATACTGCATCCGCGGCGGACTGGTGGACCTGTTTCCCATGGGCAGCGTGCTGCCCTACCGCATCGATCTGCTCGACGAAGAGATCGAATCGATACGCACCTTCGATGCGGACACGCAGCGAACGCTATACAAGATCAACGAAATCCGCCTGCTTCCGGCGCGCGAATTTCCCATGGACGACAAGGGCCGCACCCTGTTTCGCGCGCGCTTTCGCGAAACGTTCGAAGGCGACCCTTCAAAGAGCGCGGTCTACAAGGACGTGAGCAACGGCGTGCCGCCGGCGGGCGTCGAGTACTTCCTGCCGTTGTTCTTCGAAGAAGTGGCGACGCTGTTCGATTACCTGCCGCCGGATGCGACGTTTTGTCTGCACCAGGAAGTGCACCTTGCGCTGGATGAATTCTGGCGCGACACGCAGTCGCGCTACAACCTGCTGAAGGGCGACCGCACGCGACCGGTGCTGCCGCCCGGCGACCTGTTTCTCTCGGCCGAGGAATTCTTCCTGCGCGTGGGCGAGTTTCGCCGCACCGACCTGAAACGCGCCGTGCAGGGCGCGGGCGCCCTCTTCACGCGTCCGCTGCCGGAGCTTGCTGTCGACCGGCGCGCCGCCGACCCGGTGCACCTGCTGAAGGACTTCGTCGCTGCCTCGGGTTGCCGCGTGTTGCTGCTCGCTGAATCCGCCGGTCGACGCGAAACGCTGACGCAATATCTGGCGGAGTACGGCCTCCGGCCGCCAGCGATCGAAAGCTACGCGCAGTTCCTCGCATCGGATGCGCGCCTCGCGCTGGGCGTTTCGCCGCTGCTGAACGGTTTCATCCTCGATCAGTCGCACCTGGCGGTCGTCACCGAATCGGAACTGTATGCGGGAACCGCGCGCGCCCGCAGCGCGCGCGACAAGGCGCGCACCTCCTCGATCGAAGGCATGCTGCGCGATCTGTCGGAGTTGCGCGAAGGCGATCCGGTGGTGCACGTGCAGCACGGCATAGGCCGCTACCGCGGACTGGTAAACCTCGAGCTGGGTGCAGCCGGCAAGGACGCGCAAGACAGCGAATTCCTGGTGCTGGAATATGCGGGCAGTGCCAAGCTGTATGTGCCGGTGGCGCAACTGCACGTGATCAGCCGTTATTCCGGCGGCCCGGCCGAACAGGCGCCGCTGCACCGGCTGGGCGGCGGCGAATGGGACAAGGCGAAGAAAAAAGCCGCCAAGGCGGTGCGCGACACCGCCGCCGAACTGCTGCACATCTACGCGCAGCGCGCGCTCCGCGAAGGGCGTGCCTTCCAGGTGAATCAGCACGATTACGAGGCCTTCGCCGAGGGCTTCGGCTTCGAGGAGACACCCGACCAGGCCGCCGCCATCCAGGCGGTGATAGAGAACATGCGCGAGAACAAGCCCATGGACCGGCTGGTGTGCGGCGACGTCGGCTTCGGCAAGACCGAGGTGGCGCTGCGCGCCGCCTTCGTCGCCATCGCCGATGGCATGCAGGTGGCGGTCCTCACGCCCACCACGCTGCTTGCGGAGCAGCACTTTCAGACGTTCTCCGATCGCTTCGCCCATGTCGCCAACGAATGGCCGGTGAAGATCGCCGAACTGTCGCGCTTTCGCAGCGGCAAGGAGACGGCCGCGGCGCTGGAAGGCCTCGCCCTGGGCAAAGTCGATATCGTGATAGGCACGCACAAGCTGCTCTCCAGGGACGTCAAATTCAGCCGGCTGGGGCTGGTGATCATCGACGAAGAGCACCGCTTCGGCGTGCGCCAGAAGGAGGTACTGAAGTCGCTGCTCGCCCATGTCGATGTGCTCACCCTGACCGCCACGCCGATTCCGCGCACGCTTGCGATGTCGCTGGAGGGCCTGCGCGACCTGTCGGTGATCGCCACCCCGCCGCTGCGGCGCCTGGCGATCAAGACCTTCGTCAACCCGTATTCGCCCGGACTGATCCGCGAGGCGATGCTGCGCGAGCTTAAACGCGGCGGTCAGATCTATTTCCTGCACAACGAGGTCGCCACCATAGAGGTGATGCGCGAGCGCCTGGAGAAGCTGGTCCCCGAGGCGCGCATCGTGGTGGCGCACGGACAGATGCGCGAGCGCGACCTCGAACACGTGATGCGCGAGTTCCTGCAGCAGCGCCACAACGTGCTGCTGTGCTCGACCATCATCGAGACCGGCATCGACATTCCCACCGCCAACACCATCCTCATCCACCGCGCCGACAAATTCGGCCTGGCGCAGCTGCACCAGTTGCGCGGCCGCGTCGGCCGCTCCCATCACCAGGCTTACGCCTACCTGCTGACGCCGGACGAGGAGGCCCTGTCGCCCGCGGCGAAAAAGCGCCTGGAAGCGATCCAGATGATGGAGGAACTGGGATCGGGTTTCTACCTGTCGATGCACGATCTGGAAATTCGCGGCGCGGGCGAAGTGCTGGGCGATTCGCAAAGCGGCGACATGCAGGAGGTGGGCTTCAACCTGTACGCGGACATGCTCAATCACGCGGTGCGCTCGCTCAAGGCGGGCCGCGAGCCCGATCTCGCCCAGCCCTTCGGCGCCACCACCGAGATCAATCTGCACCTGCCCGCCCTGCTGCCCGCCGCCTATTGTTCGGACGTGCACGAGCGGCTGGTGCTGTACAAGCGCATCGCCAACTGCGAAAAGCCGGACGACATCGATGTGATGCAGGAGGAACTGGTGGACCGGTTCGGCGGGCTGCCCGACGCGGCGCGCGGCCTGCTCGAGTGCCACCGCCTGCGCATCCTCTCCCTGCCGCTGGGCGTGGCGAGAATCGAGGCGAATTCCGAATTCATCATGCTGCAGTTCATCGAGCAGGCGCCGCTGGATCCCGCAAAGTTTCTGCGGCTGGTGCAAAAGCAGCGGCAGTGGCGCCTCACCGGGCCGAACCGGCTGCGCGTGGAGCGCGTCACCGATGAACTGGAGGAGCGTGCCGGCGCGGTGAAGCAGGTCGTCACCGCCCTGCGGGAGACGCTGCGGTGAGCTCCCTACGCGAACCGGCGGCTGGAGCGGTTGACCTGGTGATTCAGGGCCGCTCGCTCGACGACGCGGCCTGCCGGACAATCGGCGAACTGAGCGGTGCAACGCAATGCGAGCTGCTGGTCCCCGGCGCCGCCCGGCTTCATGCCCCGCTGTGGCACGACGGCGTTGCCGCGGCCTGCGCGGCGCTGTCGCTCGATCATGCGTTCGTGCCGCGTGAACGCCGCCTGGCGGATTTCCGGCTGATCGCGCTCGACATGGATTCCACCCTCATCACCATCGAGTGCATCGATGAAATCGCCCACCTGCAGGGCATCAAGCCGCAGGTGGCGGCGATCACCGAGGCGGCGATGCGCGGCGAACTCGACTATCCGGAAAGCCTGCGCCGCCGCGTCGCGCTGCTGCAGGGCATGGATGCATCCGCGCTCGCGCGCGTCTACGAGGAGCGGCTGCGGCTTTCACCCGGCGCGGAACGCATGCTGGCCGCGCTGCAATCGCTCGGAATCAGGACCCTGCTGGTGTCGGGCGGATTCACATTTTTCACCGAGCGGCTGAAGGCGCGCCTCGCCCTGGATTACGCCGGCTCGAACACCCTCGGCATCGCCGATGGCCGCCTCACCGGCACGGTGCTGGGACCGGTCTTCGACGGCGAGGCCAAGGCGGCAAAGATCCGTGAAGTGCGCGATGCCCTCGGCCTCGAGCGCGACCAGATCATCGCCATCGGTGACGGCGCGAACGACCTGAAAATGATGGCAGAGGCTGGCATAAGCATCGCCTGGCGCGCCAAACCGGTGGTGCAACAGCAGGCGAGTTGCGCGTTCAATCACGTCGGGCTGGACGGGTTGCTGAACCTGTTCCGTTGAGCGAATTTCCCGATAATTCAGTGAATTATTTTATTGAAGTGGCGTATCCACGGACTTCTACGATATATTGACCGTCTTTATTTGATATAGCTTGAGCTGAACGTAGGTTGCGGAAAGCGCAGCGTACCCCAACCTACTTTTGTCCTCGGCCTCGTTGGGGTTCGCTACGCGCTCACCCCAACCTACAGGACCTGCAGTATCCGGCAAAGGCGGCGCATCCGAAATCGATACGCGGGTGTCAATCCGCCTCGTCAATCCAGGCAAGCTGTATTGCTTCCAGGATTTTCTCGCCGCAGCGGCCGGGATCGTCGTCGAACCCGTCGAGTTTCATGACCCACGCGTAGAGATCCGTGAAACGAATCTGCCTGGCGTCGGTTTCGGGAAACTTTTCCGACAGTGCGATGGCGATGTCCAGCGTGTCAGTCCATTTCATCGGCGCCTCCGGCTCGGGATAGGCTGAACAAGGGGGCGGCGTCTGCTTGCATATCCCCCATTCAAGGGGAAACACGCCTGACACTTTTCCGGAAGTGGGGACATGTTCAGCGTTTCCTTCAGTGGTTCTCTGAAACCATGTTGATCGTGTAACGCGGAATTTCGATCACCAGATCGGCATCGGCGACGCGCGCCTGGCATGAAAGCCGCGAATCCGGCTCAAGGCCCCAGGCCTTGTCGAGCAGATCGTCTTCCTTTTCCTCCGAGGGCGCGAGGGTGTCGAAGCCCGTGCGCAGGATCACGTGGCAGGTGGTACAGGCGCAGGACTTCTCGCAGGCGTGCTCGATCTCTATGCCCTGCGCGAGCAGCGCGTCGCAGATCGAGATGCCCGGCCGCGCGTCGAACTCGACGCCCCGCGGACACAGCTCCTCGTGCGGCAATACGCTTATCCTGGGCATGGCGCGCCGGCGATGCAGCAGCGGCGGCAGCTCACCTGACGTCCGCCAGTTTCCTGCCGGTCAGCGCGCGCCGGATCGAGTTGTCCATGCGGCGCTCGGCAAACGGTTCGGTGACGCGATTCACCCGCTCGACGGACTGCTTGATCGCGCGGTGATCGTCGCCGGCAATGCACTCCTTCAGCGCATCGAGGGCACAGCGGAGTGCCTCGAGTTCGTGCGCATCGAGCAGCGCGGCATCCTCGCGCAGCGCCTGCTCGGTCGCCTCCAGCATGCGCTCGCCTTCCACCTGGCGTTCGCGCAGCGCGCGCACATGGACATCTTCCTTGGCGTGCTCGATCGAGTCGCGCAGCATGCGGGTGATGCTTTCATCGGAGAGACCGTAGGAGGGCTTGACCACGATGGACGCCTCGACGCCGGCGGTCGCTTCGCGCGCCGACACCGACAGCAGGCCATCGGCATCGACCTGAAAGGTAACGCGTATGCGCGCCGCGCCGGCCGCCATGGGCGGGATGCCGCGCAGTTCGAATCTGGAGAGCGAGCGGCAGTCCGACACCAGCTCGCGCTCGCCCTGCACAACGTGGATGCTCATCGCCGTCTGGCCGTCCTTGAAGGTGGTGAATTCCTGCGCCCGTGCCACCGGAATCGTGGAATTGCGCGGGATCACCTTGTCGGTCAATCCACCCATGGTTTCAATCCCGAGCGACAGGGGTATCACGTCGAGCAGCAGCCAGTCGTCTCCGGCGGACTTGTTGCCCGCCAGCAGGTTCGCCTGTATCGCCGCCCCGATCGCGACGACCTTGTCGGGATCGAGATTGGTCAGGGGCGTGCGGCCGAACATTTTTGCGACGGCGCTTTGCACGTGCGGCATGCGCGTGGCGCCGCCGACCATGACCACGCCTTTCACGTCTGCAACAGCGAGACCGGCGTCGCGCAGCGCCTTCTTCGTCGGCGTGAGCGTTTTGGCCACCAGGTGTCGCGTCAATTCGACGAATTCCGCCTGCGTCAGCTCCAGGTCCACATGCTCGCCCGATGACAGAGCGACGCTGAGCGGCGCGCGCGGCTGCAATGTCAGGTACTCCTTCAACTGGCGCGCCTTGGTGAGCAGCAGGCGGGTGTCCTGCGCCGACAGGGGCGCGAGCTTGGCCGACTCGGTGATCCAGCAGAACACGCGCTGGTCGAAATCATCGCCTCCCAGGGAAGAGTCGCCGCTGGTGGCCAGCACCTCGAATACCCCCTTGGAAAGCCTCAGGATGGACAGGTCGAAGGTGCCCCCGCCCAGGTCGTACACGGCGTAGATGCCCTCAGCCGCATTGTCCAGTCCGTAGGCAATCGCCGCCGCGGTCGGTTCGTTCAGCAGGCGCAGCACGTTGATGCCCGCCAAGGTCGCCGCATCCTTGGTTGCCTGGCGTTGGGCGTCGTCGAAATAGGCCGGCACGGTGATGACGGCGCCGGCCAGTTCGTCCTCTTCGCTCCCCAACAGTGTCTGCTGCGCGCGCACGCGCAGCACCCGCAGTATTTCCGCCGAGACTTCCACCGGACTCTTCACACCCGCCCGGGTGCGCATCTGCACCATGCCCGGCGCGTCGACAAAATCGTAGGGGGCATGCTCGGCGTGGGCCACATCCTTCAGCCCGCGGCCCATATAGCGCTTCACCGAGGCAATCGTGTTCTTGGGATCCCGCGCAAGTTCTGCCTGCGCTTCGTAGCCCACCTGCACCGGGCCGGCCGGGGCATAGCGGACCAGCGAGGGCAGCAGCGCATGACCCTCGCGGTCATTCAGCACCACCGGAATGCTGTTCTGCACCGCTGCCACCAGGGAGTTGGTGGTGCCCAGATCTATGCCGATCGCGTACCGGCGCTGGTGGGGCGCCGGCGCTTCGCCGGGTTCTGAAATCTGCAGCAGCGCCATGGGTGCCGGGTCAGGCGTCCAGACGTTCCATCGCGTCGCCGAGTTCTTCGCGCAGCTTTTCGAGGAACATCAGCTTGCGCAGGGTCTCGGCTGCCCTCTTGTGCTCGGCGCGGTCGAGTTCGCCGCCCATGGCTGCGTACGCGCCTTCGAGTTCAGCGCGCAGCCGGATGTCGATACGGTCGAGTCGGTCCGGATCGCCGGCCGCATCCTCTATCGCTTCGCGCAGTTCCATCTGCTCCATCAGGAACCCGGCAGGCATTGAAGTATTCGATTCGGTTTCCGGATCGACACCGTGCAGGCCGAGCAAATAGCGTCCGCGGGCGAGCGGCTCTCTGAGAGTCTTGTAAGCCTCGTTCACCCGCGTGGCAAGCTGCATTGAGGCGCGCCGCTCCGCGGCGCCGGCGGTGGCGTAGCGATCCGGATGCACCGTGCGCTGCAATTCCCGGTAACACTCATCGAGCTCGGCACGGTCGACCGCGAATTGCTGCGGCAGCCCGAAAAGCTCGAAGTGGTCTGGTGCCGGATTCATTCTGTCATTCGGAATAAAGGGGTCGCCCGGCCCGCGATTCAGCGCAACACTCTGCGCGATCTTGTCCTGCGATGTCCTCGCGGCGTCCCGTACCCGTACCCGTACCGGAAGCGCAGCTTGAATAGTGCGTCAGACGTTGAAGGACTCGCCGCAGCCGCACTCGTCCTTGACGTTGGGATTGTTGAATTTGAATCCCTCGTTCAGGCCTTCTCGCGCGAAATCGAGCTCTGTGCCGTCGAGATAGGCCAGGCTCTTCGGGTCGACGACGACCTTCACGCCGTGCGATTCGAACGTCTGGTCATCGGGATTGACTGCATCCGCGTACTCCAGCTTGTAGGCCATGCCGGAGCAGCCCGAGGTGCGCACGCCCAGCCGCAAGCCCACCCCCTTGCCGCGCTTGGCAAGAAAATCCGACACGTGAGTCGCTGCCCGCTCAGTGAGACTGATAGTCATGTTCCCGGACCTTTCTTCAGGCGGCCTTCGCCGTTGCTTCCGCTGCGGACTGCGACGGGTCGACGTGCTTGGTGCGGTAGTCGGCGATCGCGGCCTTGATCGCGTCCTCCGCAAGAATCGAACAATGGATCTTCACCGGCGGCAGCGCGAGTTCTTCCGCGATCTGCGTGTTGGCAATCTTTCCCGCCTCCTCCAGCGTCTTGCCCTTGACCCACTCGGTAACCAGAGAGGATGAGGCGATCGCGGAACCGCAGCCGTAGGTCTTGAAGCGCGCATCCTGGATGATGCCGTCCTCGCCCACCCGTATCTGCAGTTTCATCACATCGCCGCAAGCCGGCGCGCCTACCATACCGGTGCCCACGCTTTCGTCGCCCTTGTCGAACGAACCGACGTTGCGCGGATTTTCGTAGTGGTCGATTACCTTGTCGCTATATGCCATTTCCTGCTCCTGAAAATTTCGGTATTGCCGGTATCGCTCACCGCGCTCTATGCGCGGCCCTTAATTGCGCTCTATGCGCGGTCCTTCATTGCGCTCTATGCGCGGTCATTCATTGCGCTCTATGCGCGGTCCTTCATTGCGCTCAATGCGCGGCCCATTGGACGGTGTTCAGGTCGATGCCCTCCTGGTACATCTCCCACAGGGGCGACAGTTCGCGCAGCTTGTCGATCTTGCGACGGAACAATTCGATGACGAAATCGATTTCCGCCTCGCTCGTAAAGCGCCCTAGTGTCATGCGGATGGAACTGTGCGCCAGTTCGTCGGAGCGCCCCAGCGCGCGCAGCACGTAGGAGGGTTCGAGGCTGGCCGAGGTGCAGGCCGAGCCCGACGATACCGCCACGTCCTTGATCGCCATGATCAGCGATTCGCCTTCGACGAAATTGAAGCTGACATTGAGGTTGTGCGGCGTGCGCTGCGCCATGTCGCCGTTCACATAGACCTCTTCCATGTCCTTGAGGCCATCCCAGAGTTTGTCACGCAGGCGGCGCACCCGCTCGTTTTCCGCCGCCATCTCTTCCCGGGCGATGCGGAATGCCTCGCCCATGCCGACGATCTGGTGTACCGGCAGCGTTCCCGAGCGAAGACCGCGCTCATGGCCACCGCCATGGATCTGCGCTTCGATGCGCACCCGCGGCTTGCGGCGCACATACAGCGCACCGATGCCTTTGGGCCCATACACTTTATGCGCCGTGACGGTGAGCAGGTCGATCTTCAGCTTCTGCAGGTCGATGGTCGTCTTGCCCGCAGCCTGAACTGCGTCGCAATGGAAGATGATGCCCTTTGCACGGCAGATCTCGCCGATCTCGGCAACCGGCTGGATCACGCCGATCTCGTTGTTCACCATCATCACCGACACCACGATGGTATCGGGCCGGATGGCGGCCTTCAGTTTCTCCAGGTCGAGCAGGCCGTTCGGCTCCGGATCGAGATAGGTTGCCTGGAATCCCTGGCGCTCCAGTTCCCGGACGGTGTCGAGCACCGCCTTGTGCTCCGTCTTCACCGTAATGATGTGCTTGCCCTTGCCCTTGTAGAAATGGGCGGCGCCCTTGATCGCGAGGTTGTTGCCTTCGGTTGCGCCCGAGGTCCAGATGATTTCGCGCGGGTCGGCATTCATCAGCTTGGCGACGTGTTCGCGCGCCTCTTCCACCGCCTTCTCTGCCGTCCATCCGTAAGCGTGCGAGCGGCTCGCCGGATTGCCGAACAGTTCGGTCAGATAGGGAATCATTTTCTGCGCGACACGCGGATCGACCGGCGTGGTCGCCGAGTAGTCGAGGTAGATCGGGAACTTCATCGGTTGCCTGGCGGCCACGGGATCATGCCCGTCCACCGCGGGATCATGCCTGTCCAGCGTCTGTTCACGCGCATTCAGATGGGCAGTCTGCGGTGCATTCATACCGGCACCGCTTGCTTGCCGGCAGCGTTGGCGGCAGGCCGCTTGTCCTGCAACACCGCCACGGAATCTACGTTCTTTTCACGGGCGCGTTGTTGCGCGACCAGATCCGACAACTTGACCGAGTCCAGGTAGTCGACCATTTTCTCGTTCAGGGTCGCCCACAGTTCATGGGTCATGCAGCGCCCCTCCACCTTGCAGTTTTCCTTGCCGCCGCACTGGGTTGCGTCTATCGGCTCATCCACCGCGGAGACGATGTCGGCGACCGAGACTTTCTCAAGGTCGCGCGCCAGGGTGTAGCCGCCGCCCGGCCCGCGCACCGAATCCACCAAGTGGTGGCGCCGCAATTTGCCGAACAATTGCTCCAGATAGGACAGCGAAATGCTTTGACGGCGACTGATGCCGGCCAGCGTTACCGGGCCGGCTGCGTTGTGCAATACCAGATCCAGCATTGCCGTCACCGCGAAACGCCCTTTGGTCGTCAATCTCATTGGAATGGATCCCTCAATACCCGACTAATGGACTCAACTATACAATACTTGAATGATTCCATCAACTATTTTTTTCGGGATTTCTTGACTATCGAAAGCGGTTCCGGGCGGCTGGCCATCCGTGCCTGTTCATCGCGCTCGCGCTTGAGTGCGTCGATTTCCTGGATCAGCAGGTCCACCCTCAGATCCACCTCGACGGAATGATCCACGAGGCCCTGGACGGCCTTGGCGAGCGGATCGTCTTCCAGCATTGCCGTGACGGCATACGCAGAGAAGCCCAGCTTGGCGGCCTTCTCCTCGCGTGCCTTGTCGGCCTCGTCGACGATAATGCGCGCCGGAATGCCGACCGCCGTTGCACCCGCCGGAACGTTCTTGACCACCACCGCATTCGAGCCGATGCGCGCGCCGTCGCCCACGCGGATGGGGCCCAGCACCTTCGCCCCAGCGCCGATGACCACGCCCGTGCCCAAGGTGGGATGCCGCTTGCCCTTGTTCCAGGACGTCCCACCCAGCGTCACGCCGTGATACAGGGTGCAATCGTCGCCGACCTCCGCCGTTTCGCCGATCACCACGCCCATGCCGTGATCGATGAACACGCGCCGGCCGATGGTTGCGCCGGGATGGATCTCAATCCCGGTCACGAACCGGCCCGCGTGTGACAGGAAGCGGCCCAGCCAGCGCAGCCGGAACTCCCACAGCCAATGGGAAGCCCGATGCAGCAAAAGCGCGTGAAAACCGGGATAACAGGTGATCACTTCCCATGTCGTACGGGCCGCCGGGTCGCGGTCAAAGACGCACTTTATGTCTTCCCGAAGTCGCTGAAACATAGGATTTCCAATAGGACTTCCAAGGAGTTTTGTCCACCACTATGCCAAACCATAGTGTTTCAATCAACTATTTCTTGCCACTGCTTTCGGCTACAGGCTTTGGGCCCGGCTTGCCGCCCCGATCAGGCGCCAGCGAGGTAAGAATTCCGCGAAGAATGCTCACCTCCTCCCGCTCCAGGCGTGCGCGGCCGAACAGGCGCCGCAACCGCTCCATCAGGCGCCGAGGGTAGGCCGGCTGCAGGAAACCGCTCCCATGCAGCGTCCTCTCCAGATGCTCATAGAAGTTCTCGACCTCCTCGAAACTCGCCGGCGTTCCCTCCCCCGCAGCCGGGTCGCCATGCAGGACGCGCGCCCCGGCAACGGGATCCATTGCGGCCAGACGAAGCTCGTAGCATACGACCTGCACCGCGGCGGCGATATTGAGCGAGCTGTACCCGGGGTCAGCCGGTATATGGGCGAGACGGTTGCATTTCATCACCTCCTCGTTCGACAGGCCCGAGGTTTCATTGCCGAACACCATCGCCACCTCTGCGTCCTGCGCATCGCGCACTGCGCCTGCTGCAGCGGCGCGCGCCGTGGCGGGAGGGTGCGACAGAAACCGCCCGCGGGCGCTGAATGCGACCGCAATCGCGGTGCCCTGCAATGCATCGTCGAGACTCGCGCAGACGACGGCGCGGTCCAGCACGTCCAGACCGCTCGTTGACATGGCACGCGCTTCGCCTGTTTCGAACGGCACCGGGTTTACCAGGTAGATGCGACCAAGCCCCATTGTTTTCATGGCGCGCGCGGCCGCGCCGATGTTGCCCGGATGGGACGGGTGCGAAAGCACGATGCGGATATTGGAGAGGGGCGTTGTTTCGTTCATGCGTATTTCGTGCGCCATCGTGGCGGCGGGCCGGTGAAAGAGGCGCAATTCTTGCCGCCCGCTCAAGTTGTGAAACCCTTTGCGCGGAACCACGCTATTGAGGAAGCGCCTTGCGCGGCCTGTTAGAATTCGGCGCTTCGCAGTCACGCTCTTTCAGGAAAACCGGATTCCATGCAACCCATGCTCACCATTGCGGTGAAAGCCGCGCGGCAGGCTGGCACCCTCATCAATCGTGCCGCGCGCAGCGGTGGCGATCAGGCGTTCACTCGCAAGCGCCACAATGACTTCGTCACCGAAGTGGACAAAGCGGCCGAAGCGGCCATCATCAGCACCCTGCAGCATGCCTTTCCCGCGCACGCGATTCTAGCAGAGGAGTCCGGCCGTCACGGCGAAGCGGAATACCTCTGGATCATCGATCCGCTCGACGGCACCACCAATTTCATACATGGATTTCCGCAGTTCGCCGTGTCCATCGGCTTGCAGCACAAGGGTGTGCTGACCCAGGCCGTCATTTACGATCCGTGGAAGAACGAACTGTTCACCGCCAGCCGCGGCACCGGTGCGTTTCTCAACGACAAGCGCATCCGCGTCTCGAAGTGCACAAAGCTGCGCGACTCGCTGATCGGCACGGGCTTTCCGTTTCGCGGTGACGAGAGCCTGGACGAATATATCGGCATGTTCCGCTCCATGACCACCAAGACTGCCGGGCTGCGCCGTGCCGGTGCGGCGGCGCTCGATCTTGCCTATGTCGCCTGCGGCCGACTGGACGGCTTCTGGGAAATCGGCCTGTCCCCCTGGGACATTGCCGCGGGCGCCCTGCTGGTCACCGAAGCGGGCGGGATGGTGGCCGATCTGCAAGGCGGCGCCGGATTCCTGGAGAGCGGTCGCGTTGTAGCCGCGGCGCCCAAGATTTTCGTGCCGATGATGCAGGCGCTCTCTCCGGCCGGCGCAACCTCGTCCTGACGGTACGCGCGCAATCATGTCGCTGAGCGGCTGGATTCGCGACCGACTGTTTTCCGGCCGCGACGGCGCCGCCCCCGACCGCGCAACCAGCCTCGATGACAGCGGGGGCACGCCGCATGCCGATGCCAGGAACGCGGAACTGAAGAGGGCAATCGATCTTCACGAGGCCGGCGATCTGGCCGCAGCCGAGGCTTGCTACCGCGACATCCTTGAGCGCGATCCGGGGAATGCCAGGGCCCTCCATCTGCGCGGCCTGGTCGCCCATCAGCGCGATAACCAGCCGAATGCGCTTGCGCTCATCGAGCAAGCCATCGCAATCGACGCCACCGACGCGTTGTTCCACTTCAACAGGGCCAACGTGCTGCTGGCGATGAACCAGGTGGAGCCGGCGCTGGCCGCCTGTCGAGCCGCGCTGAACCTGCGGCCGCATTACCCCGCCGCACTGTTCAACATGGCAAGAATCCTGGAGCAAACCGGCGACGCGACCGCTTCCATGGGAGCGCTGGTGCGCGTGCTCGAAATCGAACCTTCCCTACCGGGCGCCTGGGAAGCGCTGGCCGCACGCTTGATCGCCCACGGCGAGGAACGCCTGAAGAATCGCTCGACGCCGCAGGACCAGACTGCGCTGGCCGTGCTGCGCGCAACCTGGTCCGCGGCGGCCGATCCGCTCGAAGCACGCTTCATGCTGGGCTACCTGCTGCAGCAGCGCACGCACTGGAGCGAGGCGGTGTCGCACTACGAAGCCGTGCTCGCGCAGCGGCCCGGCCTGTGGACGGCGCGCAACAATCTCGGCAACTGCCTCAACCAGCTGGGCCGCATGGACGAAGCGGTGGCGCAATACCGTGCCGCTATGGCGCTGAATCCGGACCTGCCGGACATTGCCTCGGGAATATGCAGCGGCGTGAACTACGATCCACGCTGCTCCCCGGGAGAGGTATTCCTCGAGCACCGCAACTGGACCCTGTCGTTTGCGCGGCGGCATTACCCCGGCGTGCTCACCTGGCCGAACGACCGCAACCCCGAAAAGCGGCTGCGCATCGGCTATCTGTCGCCGGACTTCTGCCGGCATCCGGTATCGAACCTGTTTGCGCCCGTGGCGGAGCGCCACGACCGAAACGCGGTCGAAGTGTTCTGCTATTACAACTTCGGCCGCAACGACGCGATGACCGATCGGCTGCGGAGCAAGGCGGACACCTGGCGCGTGATCGTCGGCCTGTCCGACGAAGAGGTGGCCGCCCGCATCCGGGCCGACGGCATCGATATCCTGGTTGACCTCGCAGGCCACACTTCGCAGCACCGCTTGCTGGTGCTGGCGCGCCGGCCCGCACCCGTACAGGCCAGCTGGCTGGGCTACTTCACCACCACCGGGCTGAATACGGTCGATTACTTCGTCACCGACCCGCATTCCTCACCCGAAGGTCAGGACGCATGGTTCACCGAGAAACTGGTGCGCCTGCCACATACGCGATTCTGCTACGAGCCCTGGGAAGGCATGCCGGAAGCCAATCCGCTGCCTGCCGAAATGCGGGGCGCGATCACATTCGGCTCGCTCAACAACCTTGCCAAGCTCAACCGGGACGTGCTCGAACTGTGGGGCCGGGTTGTTGCCGCCGTGCCGCGCAGCCGCCTGCTGTTGCAGGCGCACGGGCTGGGCGATGCGGCTAATCGAGAACGCGTCAGCGAACTCGCTGCAGACGCTGGATTGCCAGCGGATCGGCTGGATCTGCGGCCGTTCGAATTCATGCAGGTTGGCAGCAGCGCCTACCACGACATCGACATCGCGCTCGATCCGTTTCCGTTTTGCGGCGGCCTCAGCAGTTTCGATGCGTTGTGGATGGGTGTGCCGGTCGTCACCCTTCCGCAGCAACTGATCGCGGGCCGGCAGACGACCGGCATGCTGGCCAACCTGGGCATGCAGGAACTGATTGCGCGCGATGCCGCCGATTACGTCCGCATCGCCGCGGAACTCGCGGCCGATCACGCGCGCCTCGCCGCGTATCGGGCAGGTCTGCGGAATCGTTTTCGCGCCTCGCCCCTCGCCGACTATGCGGTCTTCACGAAAAATCTCGAGCGCGCCTACCGGACGATGTGGCGCGCCTGGGTTGCGGATGGCCCCAAAGAGGCGATCACCCTATAATCCATCACAGTCAATCGGGATAAACAGCATGCGGGATAAACAGCATGCGGGATAAACAGCATGCGGGATGAAACGTATGCGTGCTGAACCGCATGCTGCACCCGAGAACAATCACGATACCAGGGAGCGGCAATTGCAACCCAGTCCGACAGCCTTCACCCGATTCCTGTTCGCCGCGCTGTGCTTCGCAGCAGCGACGCATACCGCGGCCGCCGACCTTCGCATCGGCCTTTCAGCCGACGTGACGTCCATGGATCCGCACTTTTTGAACATTTCGCCCAACAACAACGTCGGCTGGCATGTGTTCGAAGCGCTGACCCACGTCGACGAGAACACGCGGCTGATCCCGGGTCTCGCCACCGCCTGGCGCGCGGTCAATCCGACCACCTGGGAATTCACACTCCGGCGCGGCGTGAAATTCCACGACGGCAGCGACCTCACGGCCGACGATGTGGTGTTCTCCATCGAGCGCGCCGCGAAATTGCCGAACGGGCAGTACGCGAGTTTCGTGCAACGCCTCACCGAGAAGACCGCGGTCGACGCGCATACCCTGCGCGTGAGGACAGCCACGCCGTATGCCATGGTGCCTTACGACCTCAATTCGATCTTTGTCGTCTCGAAGAAGGCCGCCGCCAATGCAGCCACCGAAGACTTCAACAGCGGCAAGGCGATGATCGGCACCGGGCCCTTCCGCTTCGTCCGCTTCGCCCGCGGGGACCGGGTGGAACTGGCGCGCAATGAACGCTGGTGGGGGGCCGGGGACAACAAGACGGCGGCGTGGGACAAGGTCACCTTCCGCATCATGCCGACCGACCCGACGCGCCTTGCCGCCCTGCTCGCCGGAGACGTGGACATGGTGGAGCAGATCCCGACGGCCGATCTCGCGCGCGTCCGCGTCAATACAAAGTTCCAGACCGCGCAAAAAGTGTCATGGCGCACGATTTTCTTTCATCTCGACCAGAGTCGCGACCGCGCGCCCTCGCTGACTGACCGCGCCGGCAAGCCGCTGGAGAAAAATCCGTTCAAGGACGCCCGGGTGCGCATGGCGATATCGAAGGCCATCAACCGGCAGGCCATTGTCGAGCGCGTCATGGAAGGCGGCGCCACCCCCGCCTCGAATCTCGTCTCCCCGCCGGTGTTCGGCCACGCCGGCGCATTGAAACCGGAAGCGTTCGACGTGGAAGGCGCAAAGAAGCTGCTGGCCGAGGCAGGCTATCCGAATGGTTTCGCGATGACCCTGCACGCGCCCAACAACCGCTATGTCAACGACGACCAGATCGCGCAGGTGGTGGCGCAGATGCTCGCGCGGGCCGGCATACAGGCGAAAGTCGAGGCGCTGCCCATCAACGCCTACCTGCCGAAAGCGCGCAATGGCGATTTTTCATTCGCCATGCTCGGCTGGGGGTCTTTCTCGGCGGACCTGGCGCTGCGCTCGCTGCTCGCGACCCCGGATAAGGACAAGGGCTACGGCACCTGGAACTGGTCGAACTACAGCAACGCGAAAGTCGACCAGTTGCTGGACCAGGCGTTTGCCACGGTGGACGACAAGCGCCGCGAGGAGATTGCGCGCGAGGCAATGCAACTGGCCATGCGCGACGTCGCAGTCATTCCCCTGCATCATCAACTGGTCACCTGGGCCATGCGCAGGCCGCTCACCTACGTCGCGCGCACCGACGAATACACCTTCGCGCACCACGTGCGGCAGTGACTGGGCCGTAACCCCGCAGTAATCCACCAGCGGCGCCGCGTCAATGTTCGTCTATTTCATCCGGCGATTGCTGCAGAGCGTGCTGGTGCTGTTCGTCATGTCGTTGCTGGTATTCGCCGGAGTATTCGCCATCGGCAATCCGGTGGACATACTCATCAGCCCGCAGGCCGACCAGGCGGAAATAGCGCGCCTTACCGCGGCGCTCGGCCTCGACCGGCCGCTGTGGGAACAGTACTGGGTATTCCTCAAGCAGGCGATGCAAGGCAATCTCGGCAAATCGTTCGCATTCAATATCCCGGCCATACAGCTGATTCTCGAGCGGCTGCCCGCCACCCTGGAACTGGCGACCGCAGCCATGCTCATTGCCATCCTCTTCGGCATACCGCTCGGACTCTGGGCAGGACTGAAGCCGGACTCGTCCGCCGGCAAGGCCATCATGGCCGGATCCATCCTCGGCTTCTCGCTGCCGACGTTCTGGGTGGGCCTCATCCTCATCATGATCTTTGCGGTGCAACTCGGCTGGCTGCCCGCCAGTGGCCGCGGTCCGACGGTCGACGTGCTGGGTGTGCCGGTCAGCTTCCTCAGCCGCGAAGGGCTGATGCACCTTGCGCTGCCGGCATTCAACCTCGCCCTGTTCAAGCTGTCGCTGATCATCAGGCTGACGCGCGCCGGGACTCGCGAAGCGCTGCTGCAGGACTATGTCAAGTTCGCCCGCGCCAAGGGCCTCACCAATACCCGCGTAGTCGGCGTGCATGTGTTGAAGAACATCCTCATCCCCATCGTCACGGTAATGGGCCTGGAATTCGGCTCGGTAATCGCATTCGCCATCGTCACCGAATCGGTGTTCGCCTGGCCCGGCATGGGCAAGCTGCTGATCGAATCGATCAACGTCCTCGACCGGCCGGTGATCGTCGCCTACCTGTGCATCATCGTGGTGCTGTTCATCCTCATCAATCTGGTGGTGGACCTGATCTATTCACTGCTCGATCCGAGAGTCAGGATGGCCGATGCCGACAGCTGAACGGATTCCGGCGCAGGTTGCCGAACAAACGCCGCTGCGCCGCATAGTCACTGATTTTGCGCAGAGCCGCATCGCGCTGGCGGGTCTCGCCCTGCTGGTGCTGATCCTGCTCGCTGCACTATTTGCCCCGCTGGTTTCGCCGCAGAATCCCTACGACCTGGGGCAACTGGACGTGATGGATTCGCGCCTGCCGCCAGGCTCGGCTTCGGCCGACGGCAGAACTTACTGGCTGGGCACCGACGATCAGGGACGCGACATGCTGTCCGGCATCTTCTACGGACTGCGCATCAGCGTCGGGGTCGGCGTGGCCAGCACGCTGTTCGGCCTGGCGATCGGCATGAGCCTTGGCCTCCTGGCCGCCTGGTTCGGCGGCTGGGTGGACACGCTCATCATGCGCATCGTCGACATCCAGCTGTCGTTTCCGGCGATCCTGATCGCACTGGTGCTGCTCGCGCTGCTGGGCCAGGGACTGGACAAGATCATCTTTGCCCTGGTTGCGGTGCAGTGGGCTTACTACGCGCGCACCGTGCGCTCCAGCGCGCTGGTGGAGCGGCGGCGCGAGTACATAGAAGCCGCCCTCAGCCTCGCCCTTTCCCCGGCGCGCATCGTGTTCCGCCATCTACTGCCCAACTGTCTGCCGCCGCTGATCGTGGTGGCGACAGTGCAGGTTGCCGCGGCGATCGCGCTGGAGGCCACCCTGTCGTTTCTCGGGCTGGGCCTGCCGATCACCGAACCCTCGCTCGGCCTGCTCATCGCCAACGGTTTCAGCTATCTGATGTCCGGCAAATACTGGATCAGTTTCTTTCCCGGGATCGCGCTGCTGCTCACCATCGTCAGCATCAACCTGGTGGCCGACCAGTTGCGCGACGTGCTCAACCCGCGGTTGCAGAAATGACCGTGCCAGCCGAGCGAGCCCGGTCAGCCCCGCGGAAGCGCGGATCGGGTCGTGCTCGGGGAAAGACCTGGATTCCCGCTTTCGCGAGAATGACGGTGTGCGCGTGGCCGTGACTACATCGCCCGACACCCCGGTCATTGCCATCGACGACCTGCGCACCCATTTCTTCACCCGCCAGGGCGTGGTCAAGGCGGTCGACGGCGTGAGTTTTTCGGTGGGAAGCGGCCGCATCCTCGGACTGGTCGGCGAATCCGGCTCCGGCAAGTCGATGATCGGCTATTCGATCATGGGACTCATCGATGCGCCGGGCAAGGTGGTTTCCGGCCGCATCCTCCTGGAAGGCCGGGATCTGCGCGGACTGGACGATGAAGGCTTGCGCAGCGTGCGCGGCAACCGGATCGCCATGATCTTCCAGGATCCGATGATGACCCTGAACCCGGTGCTGCGCATAGACACGCAGATGACCGAGGCGATACACGCCCACCAGCGCGTCAGCGCCGCGGTTGCGCTCGAGCGCGCGAGGGAAGCGCTCGCGCGCGTCGGCATCCCCTCCCCTGACGAACGGCTGAGCGCGTACCCGCACCAGTTCTCCGGCGGCATGCGCCAGCGCGTGGCGATTGCGATCGCGCTGCTGAACAAACCGGCGCTGCTGATTGCCGACGAACCGACCACCGCGCTCGATGTGACCATACAAGGACAGATCCTGTTCGAGGTGCAGAAGCTGTGCCGCGAATCGGGCACCGCGCTGATCTGGATCACGCACGATCTGTCGGTGGTTGCGGGCCTGGCGGACGAGGTGTGCGTGATGTACGCGGGCCGCATCGTCGAACAGGGTACGGTGGACGAGGTGCTCGACCGCCCGCTGCACCCCTATACACGCGGGCTGATCGACTCGGTGCCCAGCCGCAACGTGCGCGGCCAGCCGCTCAAACAGATTCCCGGTATGACGCCCTCCCTGTTGCAGCTGCCTGCCGGTTGCGCGTTTCGCGACCGCTGTGCGCGAGCCAGCGACATTTGCCGCACCGAACCGGGTGTCGATCCCGCGGGGACGGGCAGGCACGTGCGCTGTTTTCATCCACTGGTGGAAGTGGCGATCCCATGAGCGAGGTTGCGAGCACCGAGACCATGCTCGAACTCAAAAAGGTATCCAGGCGTTTCGTCCGCAAGCGCGACATCGCAGCGAGAATCGCCGGCATGCTGGGCGCGAATACTGGCGATGAAACGGTGCACGCCGTCGATAACGTGTCGCTGGCCATCGCGCCGGGCGAAGTGGTCGGACTGGTAGGCGAATCGGGCTGCGGCAAATCCACGCTCGGCCGCCTCGCGGCCGGGCTGCTCAAGCCGGACGAAGGCGAGCGGCTGTGGCGAGGGCGCATGACAGACGAACTATCGTCGGATGAGCAGCGCCGTGCGAAACTTGCCGTGCAGATGATCTTTCAGGATCCCTACGCATCACTCAACCCGCGCATGCGTGTCGAGGACATCGTCGGAGAAGCGCCGGTGGTGCATGGCATTGTCGCAAGCCGCGACCGGCGCGCGCACGTGGCCGCCATCCTGGAACGGGTCGGGCTGGACCCTGGCCTGATGCGCCGCTTCCCGCACCAATTCTCCGGCGGACAGCGGGCGCGCATCGGTATCGCCCGCGCACTGGCCGTCAACCCGGAATTCCTGGTGTGCGATGAAGCGGTTGCGGCGCTGGATGTCTCGATACAGGCGCAGGTGCTGAATCTTTTCATCAGCCTGCGCGAGCAGTTGCGCCTGACCTATCTCTTCATCAGCCACGATCTGGGCGTGGTGCGACATCTCTCGGACCGGGTGGTGATCATGTACCTCGGGCGCGTCGTCGAAATCGCGCCGACCGAGGAACTCTATGCACGTCCCAATCATCCGTATACACAGGCGCTGTTGGCCGAGATTCCGCAACTGGAAACCAGACGGAAAACGTTCGTACTGGTGAAAGGCGAAATCCCCTCGCCGCTCAACCCGCCTTTCGGATGCCATTTTCATCCGCGTTGCCCACGTGCCATGGCACGCTGTAGTGTGGAACGGCCTCAGTTGCTGATCGTAGGACCCGGCAGGGTGTCGGCCTGTCATCTGAACGACAAATAAGACTTACCACGCCGGCGCATTGACTCAACCGATGATAAATGTCGTTCGCCAAGTGTCGACAGTTCGAACCTGAGTTTAGACTATCAATATTCCCTAAGTGGGAACATCCCACTTGACCATGTGTCTCCGAAGGGCCAGACTTCCCGTATGGCAACGCGCTTCGAAGCACGACACAAGACAACGGATTCCAAGGGCCGAGTGGCACTCGGCGGCCACTTTGCAAACCGCGCGGTGCTCATCGAGCATCGCAGCGACGACGAGGTCGTAGTCCGGCTGGCGCGCGTGATCCCGGAGCGCGAAGCATGGCTCTACGAGAACCCGAAAGCCTTGACATTGGTGCGCCGCGGACTCGAGCAGGCCCGAAAGGGCAAGATTGCAAAGAATCCGCCGGATCTGAAGGCGGCTGCGAATCTCGCCAGGCAGATCGAGGACTGATGCCCTTCACGCTTGTCTGGCTTGATGAATCAACAGACACTTTCAACGAGCTTGCGGCGGCGGCCGGAAAATCACTGGAGAATCGGCAGAGCTCCGGAAAGGCAAAGGCCTCAAAACAGGAGGGGCTTTTCAAACAAGTCGTAAAGTGCGTTGAACTTCTTCAGGCAAGCCCTCGCCACCCGGGCCTCCAGACTCACGAATACCATTCGATCGAGAGTCCCTACGATCCCGACGCCAAGGTCTTCGAGGCGTACGCTCAAAACCGTACCCCCGGTGCCTACCGTGTCTTCTGGTGCTACGGCCCGAAGAAGGCCGAGATCACGATCATTGCAATAACACCGCATCCTTAGTCATCACTCGCACAGCCCATCAGTTCGCGCTGCGTTCCATCACCCGCTCACGAGCCTCGCTGTCCAGGATGTGGATGGATTTCTGCTGCACGCCGATCATTTCTTCCATCTGGAACCTGGAGAAAACACGACTGACGGTTTCCAGTTTCAATCCGAGGTAACTGCCTATCTCCTCGCGTGTCATCTGCAGGTGGAATTCCGACGGCGAGTAGCCAGGCACCGCAAAGCGTTGCAACGGATCGGGCAGGAACATATTGGTCACGGTTGGGCTACGCAGCACCGGCCGTTCAATCCACTTTCGCCCCCGACAACCGGATCACCTTCGCCCACTTGTCAGACTCCAGGCGAATCAACGTGTCGAACTGCTCGAGCGTCGAACCCACCGGTTCCATGCCGAGTTGCGTCATCCGTTCGGTGAGATCGGATGAGCGGATGGCTTTGGCGATATCGGCGCTGATGCGTTGCACCAGTTCGCGCGGCGTGGCGGCGGGCACCACGATGCCGACCATGCTGAGCGCACTCACCCCCGGTACCGTTTCCGCCACCACCGGATACTCGGGCGTGGCAGGCACGCGCTGCGGACTCAGCAGCGCGATGACCTTAAGCTTGCCGGCCTTGATCAACGGCGCCAGAGCGTAGTACACATCCATCAGAATGGGCACCCGCCCGGCCATCACGTCCTGCTGTGCCGGCGCGCCGCCCTTGTAGGGCACGTGCACGATGTCCGTCCCGGTCTGGCTCTTGATCAGTTCCACGCCGAGATGCATGGCGGTGCCGCTGCCCGGCGTGGCGTAACTCAGCTTGCCGGGATTGCGGCGTGCCAATGCGATCAACTCGGCTATCGAGCTGGCTTCCAGCGCTGGATACGCGGCCATCACCAAGTGCTGCACCGACACCTGCGTCACGCCGGCAAGATCCTTGAACGTGTCGTAGGGCATGCTGGCACGCAGGGCCGGATTGATCACGTGCGCGGTGACGACCAGTCCCATGGTGTAGCCGTCGGGCGGCGACTTTGCGACGAAATCGGTGCCGACCACGGTGCCTGCGCCCGGTTTGTTGTCGATGACTACCGTCTGCCCCCACACCTCCTGCATTTTCTGCGCGAGCAGCCGGCCAATGATGTCGGTCGCGCCACCCGGAGGAAACGGCACCACCATGCGCACCGGCTTGAGCGGATAGGCATTGGGAGTTTGCGCGAATGCGGCCGTCGCTGCGAACAGCGCGCACCCCAGTGCTACGCTGGATGCAGTCCGCATCATCGGCGCGCCGTTTCGCCCGCCTCGAGATCGAGCCTGGGCACACCGCCGCTCGCCGCGGGATCATCGCCGTAGAGTTTCTTGAAATCATAGGTGCAGCGGCGTCCCGGTTGCGGCGGCACGCCGTTGGCGCCAAACAGCATGAAATGCTCCGGCAACGCGCGGAAACCTTCCGCGTCCAGCCACAGCCTGACCAGATGGCGGCGCTTTTCGGGTTCGGGAAATTCCTCGAACGCGGTGCGCGCGTGCATCACCGTATAGTTGTTGACGATGACCATGTCGCCGCGTTCCAGATCGAATGCCAGGCGGTTCTCCGGTGCGCGCGCCACCTCGTCGAACCGGTTCATCGCCTCGAGTTCCAGGTTCGACAGGGGAATGCCGAGCGCGCGCTGTCCGGCGGCGATGCCGGCGCGTTGATAGCGGCAGCTCATCTGTCCGTCGCGGAATGCAAATACCGGGATGCGATACGGCGTTGCCGCATCCTCGCCCGGCGCTTCCTCGCCCAGGCGGTGATAGTGAAAGCCGCGATAGAGAGGCTCGAGCAGATGCGGCGCCTCTGTTGCGATTGCATCGTGCACCGTGATGGAACTGGTGATCACACTGCTGCCGCCCGATCTGGAGCGATGCCAGCATGCCAGCGACAGCATCGCGGTCCAGTCGGTGTGCAACCGCAGTTCCAGGTTGCTGCGGAACATGCGCGGCGTCGAATCCTCGCGCGAGGCGTCGAGCACATGGCCGATCAGCTCGCCTTCCGCGCTTTGCGACAGAGGACCGCCAAAACAAAGCCCGATTCCCCACACCGCCGCAATGAACTGGTCTCGCGATACCTCCAGCGGCAGACCGCGCAGCACCACGAAGCCGCGCCGCAAACGCACCTCTTCGAGCGCCGCGGCAAACCGAGCCGCCAGATCACCGTCGAATGCCAACTCTTCCGCGTGCAGTGACTCCGGCGCCGCGAGCTGGGTGTCACCCAGCGCGCACACCGAAGCCCGAATCCTGCCTCGGTCAGCCTCGCTCAGAGAGACGGTATAGGCGCCGGCATCAAAAAAGGACGCGCGGCGCCAGGCGAGGCCGGTAGCGTCACCCCCTGTAGTCAAGGCTGGCACGTCGCCCTATTCGACCGATCCCCACACTTCCCGCGCCACCTCCAGGGTCAACGCGAGTTTGCGCTTCTGGTCGTCCATGCTGAGGTTGTTGCCGTGATGGGTGCTGGAAAAACCGCACTGCGGGCTCAGGCACAGGTCGTCCAGCGGCACGAATTTCGAGGCGGCCTCGATGCGCCGTTTCAGCTCGTCCTTGTTTTCCAGGTCCGGAAATTTGGAACTGATCAGGCCCAGCACGACCTTCTTGCCTTTCGGCATGAAGCGCAATGGTTCAAAGCCGCCGGCGCGGTCCGAGTCGTATTCGAGGAAGAAGGCGCCCACATTCATCTGGCCGAACACCACCTCCGCAACCGGGTCGTAGCCGCCACTCGCCATCCAGGTGCTCTTAAAATTGCCGCGACAGGTATGCGTGGCCACGGTCATGCCCTTGGGCAGGTCGCGCAGGCACATGTTGACCGCTTCGGCGTAGATCGCGGGCAACTTGTCCGGGTCGTCGCCGAGCACACGCGTCTCCGCCCTTACCTTCGGATCGCACAGGTTGGAGATGCTGGTGTCGTCTATCTGCAGGTAGGTGCAGCCGGCATCGGCGAGCGCCTTGATTTCGGCCCGATAGGCGGCAGCGAGGTCTTCCCAGAATTCGCCGATGTCGGGGTAGGTCGTCTTCAACGCTGCCCGATCGCTGCGCAAATGCAGCATGGCGGGCGACGGGATGCAGAATTTGACGGTGCGTTGGGTCAGCGGCTTGACGAAGGTGAAGTGGTCCAGCATGTTGGGCTTGGTGCGGCGGATCTTCTTCAGCACTTTCATCAACGGCGGTTGTTCCTCCGTCCCGAGAAACTTGACCGCGAAGCTCTCCTTGGACGTCTCCACCCCGCCGAACCCGAGCAGAAAATCCACGTGCCAGAACGCACGCCGGAATTCCCCGTCGGTAATCACCGGCATGCCGACCGACTCCTGCAACGCGACAGCTTCCTTGATGCATTTGTCCTCCACCGCCCGCAACGCTGCAAGATCGATTTCCCCGCGACCGGCGCGGGCACGCGCTTCATGCAGTTCCGGCGGCCGCAGCAGGCTGCCGACATGATCGGCGCGGAACGGCGGTTTGACGGAGGTGGCAATGCTCATGGTGATCCTTTCACAGGCGGGATTGCGCTGATCGAATAATAATATGAATCGATGCCGAACCTGCTTGCCCGCGCCCGCTTGCGCGCCGCGACTTACACGCTCAGATACGTCTTCAGCACCTGCTCGTTGCCCTCCAGTTCGGCGCTGGTACCGGTGAAGCAGGTTTCGCCCTTGGACAGCACGTAGTGCCGGTCGCCGACATCGAGTGCCACGCGCAGGTTCTGCTCCACCAGCAGCACCGCCAGGCCCTCCTGCTTCAGCACTTTCATGATGTCCACGATCTCCTGCACGATCAGGGGCGCGAGACCTTCGGAGGGCTCGTCGAGCAGCATCAGCGCGGGATTGAGCATCAGCGCACGGGCGATGGAAAGCATCTGCTGCTCGCCGCCCGACAACTGGAAACCGAGGTTGGCGCCGCGTTCTTCCAGCCGCGGAAACAGCTTGAAAATGCGCGCCAGATCCCAGCGGCCATCCTTGCCGGCCCGGGCTGTCACCGTCAGGTTCTCGCGCACCGTCAGGCTGGGGAAAATGCCCCGCTCCTGGGGCACCCAGCCGAAGCCCTCGCGCGCCACGCGATGCGGCGGCCATCCGGCGGTGCTGCGGCCGTTGTAGCGGATCTCTCCGGGCCGCGGCGCGAGATAGCCCATGATGGTGAGTACCGTGGTGGTCTTGCCGGCGCCATTGCGTCCCAACAGGCACACCACCTCGCCCGCCTTCACCTGCAGCGATACGCCCTGCAGGATATGGCTGTCGCCGTAATAGGCGTGGACCGATTCGAGTTCGAGCATGAGCGTGACCGGTGTCAGTAACTGATCTCAGTGAGACGCGGCATGCGCATCCGCCTTCTTTACGCCCAGATACACCTCCTGGACCCGCTGATTGCCGGAGATCTCGTCGGGTTTGCCGGTGGCGAGAATCTCGCCGTAATAGAGCACCGTCACGGTGTGCGCCAGCGAGAACACCACCGCCATGTCGTGCTCTATCATCAACAGCCCGAGGTCCTTGGGCAAAGTCTCTATCAGCCGGCACATGCGCTCGGTCTCGGCGGGCGACATGCCCGAGGTCGGCTCGTCGAGCAACAGCAGGGCCGGTTCGGAGGCGAGCGCGATGGCGATCTCCAGCTGGCGCTGCTCGCCGTAGGAAAGGCTGGACACCGGCCGCTCCAGGCCTTCGACCAGTTGCACCTGGTGCAGTATTTCGTCGGCACGGTCCCACAGCGAGCGGTCGCGCACGATGGCAGATAGCGGATCGTAGAGATGGCCCCGCTTCGCCTGCACCGCCAGCCGAACATTTTCACGCACACTCAGGTTGCGAAACAGGTTGTTGCGCTGAAAGGTGCGCGCGATGCCGAGTCGGCAGATGCGCTCGGGACTGGCACCGGTGATATCCACGTCCTTGAAATAAATGTGCCCGCTGGAGGGCTTCAGTTGCCCGCCGATCTGATGGACCAGGCTGGTCTTGCCCGCGCCGTTGGGGCCGATCAGCGCGTGGCGTTCGCCCTGTTTCACCACCAGGTTCACGTCCTTGGTGACGACCAGGCTGCCGAATGCCTTGGTGAGGTCGCGGATGAGCAGCAGATCCATCAGCGCCTCCCCAGCCAGCGCGGCACGGTATTCACCAGCACACCCCACACGCCCTGGCGCAGGAACATCACGCACAGGATGAAGGTGACGCCCACCCACAGCATCCAGTACTCGTGGTGCGAGCTGACGAAATTCTTCAGCAACAGGAACACCGCCGATCCCAAAACCGGCCCGATGATGGTGCCGGTGCCGCCCAGTATTACCATGATGATGGCATCACCCGACAGCGCCCAGTGCAGGATGTCGCTGGAGACAAATCCGTTGAAAAACGCGTACAGCGCGCCGCCCAGCCCGGCCACCGCCCCGCCAATGACGAAACAGATCAGCTTGAAGCGCTGCACCGGATAACCGACGGTGCGCATGCGCAGTTCATTCTCGCGTATGCCGATGAAAATCGAGCCGAGCGGCGAGGCGATCAGGCGCCGCAGGAACCAGAACGCGATCAGGAATCCGACAGCGGTGACGTAATACATCACCAGCCGGTCATCGAGGCTCCAGCCGAAAAACGACGGCCTCTGGAATCCGCCGATGCCATCGGTGCCGCCGGTCACATCGCGCCATTTGACCGAGATGGAAAACAACAGCTGCGAGAACGCCATGGTCAGCATCAGGAACGGGATGCCGCTGACGCGGATGCAGAAAAATCCGATGACCAGCGCAGCCAGGGCGGACATGACGATGCCCGCCAGCATGCCCAGCCAGCCGTTGACCCCCAGATGCACCCCAAGGGTCACGACCACGTACGCGCTCAGACCGAAGAAGGCGGCATGGCCAAATGAGATCAATCCGGTGTAGCCGATCAACAGGTCGAGACTCATGGCGAAGATGGCGAATATGAGCACCTCCGCAGCCAGCCCCTGGACATAGTTTCCGGCAAGCGGCAGCGCCGCCAAGGCTATGGAGAGCGCGATATACCCGGCAAGGTTGCGCAAACGGTCGCGATCGCCGCCAACGCCAGTGACGGGCGTCGTATTCGGATCGGCGCTCATCGTTTCGCGCTTTCGGGAAGATGTCTCATTCAGGACTTTCCAACACCGAACAGGCCGTTCGGCCGGGTCAGCAGCACGATCACCATCAGCAGATAGACGACGAACATCGCGGCGGCCGGAAAGTAGGCTTTGCCGAATGTATCCACCAATCCGACGAACAGGCTGGCGACCAGCGCGCCGCGCAGACTGCCCATGCCGCCTATCACCACCACGATGAAGGCCGGAATCAGAATGTCGATATCCAGCCCGGGGTACAACCCGAGCACCGGGCCCGCCACGACGCCGCCGATCGCCGCCAGGCCCACCCCCAGGCCGAAGATCAGCGCAAACAGCAACGGCACGTTGATGCCGACTCCGGCCGCGGTAAATGCGTCATCCACCCCGGCGCGCACCATGGCGCCGATGCGGCTGCGCTCGAGAAATACCCACAGCAGCAGCGCCACCACAAGACCGAAAACAATGATGAAGATGCGGTATTTCGGAAGAATCACGCCGAGAAATTCCACCGCCCCCTCCAGCGCAGGTGGCACGGCCAGCGTGCGCACATCCGGGCCCCAGACCCAGCGCACCACGTCGACGAAGACGAAGGTGAAACCGAAAGTGAGCAGCACCTGGTCGAGATGGCCGCGCGTATAGAGGTAACGGATAAACACGCGTTCCATCACCAGTCCGATGGCAATTGCCGGAATTGGCGCGATCAGCAGCGCCGCCCAGAAGCTGCCGGTCCACTGCTGGACCGACAGCCCGAAAAACGCGCCCAGCATGAAAAACGAACCGTGCGCGATATTGACGACGTTCATCAGCCCGAAGATGAGCGACAGGCCCGCGGACATGAGAAACAGCAACACCCCGTAGACGAGGCCGTTGACGATCTGGGAGACGATGAAATCCATCGGTTGAGAAATCCTTCGCCGGCCCTCAGCCGGGCGTGAGCGGCAGTCTCACATCACGGTAGGTGGCGATCACCTTGTTGGTCAGGCGGCCCTCCAGTTCCACGGTTTCGCGGATGTAGACGTTCTGGATCACATTGTTGTTTGCCGGATCGAACGCAAACGGACCGCGTGGCGCATTGAACTTCACCGCCACCATTGCCTTGCCGAACTTGTCCCTGTCGGAGGAATCGCCGCTGGTGGCGTTCAGCGTCTCGGCGATGATGCGCGCCGCCGTATAGCCGTATTCGCTGTACAGATCCGGATAGGTATTGCCGTACTTGGCGCGATAGGCAGCGACGAACTTCTTGTTCTCGGGCGTATCCAGGGCCTCGGTGTAACTGAGCGTCGTGAAGGCTCCCAGCGCCGATTTCCCCTGCGCGGGCAAGGTGTCGTTGTCTATCATTGCAAAACCGGTCATTTTTATCTTGCCCTTCAGGCCGAATTCGTCGTACTGCTTGACGAATCGCAGCGCGTCCGAACCGATGAAGAAATTGAACGTGGCCGGCGGCGCGAGCGAACGCACATCGGCGAGATAGACACTGTAGTCGTTGGTATTGAACGGCGGGTAGATTTCCTTGATGATCTTCCCGCCTCTGGCGAGGTAGCCTTCCTTGAATTCCTTGATGACGTCGCGGCCGCCCGCAAAATCCGACGCCATCGTGACGCACTCTTTCGCGACGTTGTCGTACAGCCACTGCGCCATTGGCCGGCAGGACTGCCAGGTGGTGGTCGACGGCCGGAACAGGTTGGGAATTTTCATGTATGAAATCCCGGTGACGCCGGCATACACCAGGGTGGGCATCTTCGACTCGCGCACATAACCCAGGATGGACATAGCGACGCTGCTCAATTGCGGACCGCAGACGATGTCCACCTTGTCGCTTTCGACGAGCTTTCTCAGCTTCTGCAAGCCGACCTGAGGATTGGCTTCGTCGTCCTCGCGCACCACTTCGATCTTGCGACCACCGGCCTGCCAGCCGATTTCGTCGAAATACATATTCGTGCCGTTCAGGTTGCTGGTGCCGATCCCGCCCTGCTTGGAGAAGGTGTTGAGGACGCCGATCCGGAATGGCGCCCTGGATTGCGCCAGCACGCTGGTGCCGCCAAAAGGCAATGACAATGAGAGTGCAGCGCCGGTTGCGGCGAGCCCGGCCAGTACTTTGCGCCGGCCGGCGTTCGATGCCCTACTATCGTGATTGTCCATTTCTATTCCTTTCGTTGGAAGTTGACGGCGTGCTGCGAGGCGTTTTGACACACGTCGTGAACTCAGACGATAGCGCCGTTCACGACTGACTCCAGCCTGGTATTGTCGCCTGAACAGGCAACTCCTCAGTGACTGCGTGTCATTACAAAATTCCCGTAGGGGTCCACCGACAAATCCCAGCCTGAATCGACGACGATGGCGGTGTCCGGCGCCTCGACGATGGCAGGGCCTGATACGCGATGCCCCGGCTGGAACTGCAGGGCGTCGTAGATGGGCGTATCCACCGAGTCACCCTTTGCCCAGAACACATTTCGCCTGCTTTTGGCGGCAGGCAACGCGCCGCTTGCTTCGGGCTGCCTGCCCGGTTCCCAGTGCGGCACCGCACACTCGGCTGCCAGGCGAACGCTGTCTATGACTCCCCCTCCGGCGGCACGGCGTATGTCCTCCACGCCGGCAGCAGCAGCCACGGCTACCGTGCGCGCCTTCGCCTGAACGACGATGCGCAACTCGGGGATCATGCGGATGTCCGAGGTGGCGAAGCCTTCGCCTTCCATGTCCAGTATGGCCTGCTCGCGAAATGAGGCGAGCGTGGCGACTGCCTCGGCGGCAGAATCTGCGACCGCGCCCAGTGTGCGCGCGTAACTGTGGCGGATGTCGGTGGTGCTGCTGCCGAACGCGCTGAACACCGATGCGAACGGAAAGGCCACGATGCGCCGCACGCCCGCTGCATCGGCAATGGCGCAGGCGTGCAGCGGCCCGCAGCCGCCGAAGGCGAACAGCGTGAAATCCGCCGGCGCATCTCCGCGCAACCGCTCGACGATCTCACCGGCAATATTCCCGTTCACCTGGTCGCGGATCAACCGGCAGGCTTCTTCGGCGGACACCTTGAGCGTGCGCCCCACGCGGCGCTCCACCGAGCGGCGCGCGGCCTGCGCATCGAGTTTCATCTTGCCCCCGAGAAAGTAGTCGGGATCGATGTAGCCGAGCACCACGTTGGCGTCGGTGACGGTCGGCTCGACGCCGCCTTTGGCATAGCAAACGGGTCCGGGCGCCGATCCGGCGCTCTCCGGCCCCACGCGCAGCGCGCCGTCTTTCACCGAGGCGAGGCTCCCCCCGCCCGCGCCAACGGAGTCGAGTTCTATCATGGGCACGGCGATCTCGGCGCCGCCTGCGTGCGAGGTATCGCTCATCGGCAACTGCCCGTCGCGAATCACCGAGATATCGAGGCTGGTGCCGCCCATGTCGGCGGTGATCACGCGCTCCAGGCCGAGCAGCTTCGCAAGGGTGACCGCGCCGCGCACCGCGGCTGCGGGACCGGAATGCAATGTATTGAGCGCTACCGTCTTTGCCACGCGGGCGTTGCCGCCGTTGGCGTGCACCACCAGCAACGGCCTGGCGTAGCCGGCCTCGCGCAGCAGGTCCTCCGAGCGGTACAGACGCCGCGCCATCTCGCCGTGCACGTAGGCGTTGAGCACCGCCGAATTGGTCCGCGCATGATCGTCGGAGACGTGCACGATGTCGGTCCCGAGCTGCATCGGCACCGAGCGCAGGTAATGCACCGGGTAGCGCGCCCGCACTACCTCCCGAGCGCGCCGCTCGTTCGCCGCATTGCGCCAGGCGTTGGCCAGGCTGATCACCACCATGCGCGCGCCGTTCTGCACCAGTTGGCGGACCGCGGCCAGTACCTCCTGGGCATCCAGCTGTTGCGCCACCCGGCCGTCGTCGCCGACCGACTCGCTTACGCCGATTACCATGTTCGCCGCGATGTAGCGGTCTATCACCGTGGCATCGCCCGCTCCGTAAAGCGACCGCTCGGCGCCGGCGGTGACGATCAGGCCAATGCGCGGTCCGGCGCGTTGCACCAGCAGATTGGTGCCAATAGTGGTCGATACCCGCGCAACATTGGTCTTCAGCAGGAAGTCTTCGAGCACAAGGTCGAACGCCTCGCTTCCCGCGCGCACGCAATTCATGAAGCATTCGCTGACGTCGTGCGGTGTGGTGATCACCTTGCGCGTGCGGATCTGCGCGCCGTCAGAGAAAAACCCGTCGGTGAAGGTGCCGCCGATGTCGATGTCGATGCTGTACATGTGCTCGATCGCTTTCCGGTTCTTGGTCAGGCTGATTTGATAATATTCGCCAGGACGATCAGATCTTCGGCCGGGGTCTCGGCGGGGATATCCCCGTTCGAAATCACCAGCCGCCTGTTTGCCGTGCGCGCGGCACGCCACGCATCGGCGCATTGATCAACGGACGCCGTGCCGATGGGTAACGCAATGATGTCGGGATCCGAACCCGGAATGCGGCCGCCCAGTTTCGCCAGCGCCCCGGCTGCCCCGGCGCGCAGCGACACGCGTGACAGGTGAATGACCGGGGTGCCGTAATAGTCGGCCAGGTTGAACATCGCAGCGAGCACGGCAACCGCCGCCTCGTCGACATCCGCTTCCTCCTCCGATACCACCAGCGCGCTGACGCCGGCGTCGCAATAGGCACGAGCCAGTGCGATGGCAACGTTACCCGCGGCCTCGTTTGCCGCCATGTCGCCGCGCTCCCCGCCGAACAGGCGCGCACGCAAGGTCGCCGGCCCGGTCAGATAGCCGAATACCAGGCCGTGATCGCCGGCCTGCTGGCACAACCGTCCGGCAATGTCGAGCGCAGTTTTCACCGGCTGGCGCTGCAACAATCCGGCAGGCAGTCCGGAGCGATCCTCGGCAGCGCCGAGCGGAGGAGGAACCGCGGTGACCCGGCCAGCCGCATCGCGCTTGCATTCAAGCCCGGCGCTTTCTGCTTCCAGCCAACCGTCGAACCAGTTGATGACGCCGTCGGCGGCAAAACCTTTTTCCGCCGACTTGATGGCATAGGCCGCAAGTCCCGGATCTTCGATCAGTTCGCTCCAGCCGATCTGCTCCATGCGGCGGGCGATGCCGAATCCGAACGGCACAAAAAGGTCGGGACCTGGCCGCCGGAGTTCCGACTGCAAGCGCGCGGCCTGTGTTTGGGCGACCATCAGCGCACGCGCTCCAGCCAGCCGATGCCGTAGTCGTCGGTGTGGTAACGCCAGCCGGGGGGCGCGATGATCACCGTGTCGTCGGCTTCGACGATTGCCGGGCCATCGATTTCCACGCCGCTCGCCAGCGAATCACGCAGGTAGATCGGCGTGGCAACGAGGCCACGCTCCGGTCCCCAGTATGCCGCGCGGCTACCCGCCTTCGCCCCGTCCTTGCCGGCGCGCGGCTGCTTTTCCATGACGTACTTGTCGACCGGCCCGATCGCATTCAGCCGAAGTTCGACGACTTCGATGCCGGCTTCGGGGTAGCACGCGCCCTTGCCGTACTTCTCCGCATAGGTATCGTTGAACAGGTCGCAGACCGTCTTTATGTTCTCGGCACTGGCGAGCTTCAGCTCAGGCACGACGATCGGCAGGGTCTGGCGTTGCTGGCCGTAGCACATCTGCAGTTCGAGCTGCGTCGAGATGCGGCTCAGATCGAAGCCTTCCTCTTCCATGTCGCGGCGGCTCAACTCGACGAGCTTCTCGACTTCGGCATTGAACACGGCAATGTTGTCCGTGCTGTAGCTCTGCGTGCGGTAGGAGTACAGGTTCAGGTTGACGCTTTTTTCGTAGCTCTGGACGATGTCCATGCCAAGGGTGCTGAACGCGCCGAAAACGCTGGAGAACGGAAATGTCGCGATGCGGCCCACATCGGTGCCCTCGGCATAGCCCGCCGCATGCACCGGACCAGCGCCGCCGAGCGCGAACAGCACGAAGTCGCGCGGGTCCTGGCCGGAAATCAAGGTGCAGATACGGTACATCTCCTGGCCCATGTAGCCGTCGATCAGTTGCTTGATGCGCCAAGCCGCGTCCAGCACCGTTATGCCGAGCGGCTCGGCTATGTGCTTGCCGATCGCCTCGGTGGCGCGCGCGGCGACCAGCTTCTTCGCGCCGCCGAGGAAATTGTCCGGGTTGAGATAGCCGAGGACGACGTCGGCATCGGTCACCGTGGGCTTGTCGCCACCGCGGTTATAGCAGGCCGGACCCGGGTTGGAACCGGCACTCTCAGGACCCACGGTCAGGTGGCCGTCGAAGAGTTTCGCGATCGAGCCGCCGCCCGCGCCGACCGACCAGTGCGCGACATAGGGAATCTGCACCCGGAAGCGATCGATGATGGGGTCGTATTCATAGACGCGCTCGCGCCCCTCCACCACCACACCGACGTCGAAGCTGGTGCCTCCCATGTCCGACACGAGGATGCTGCGCGTGCCTATCATCTTGCCAACGTGATCGGCCCCCACCACGGTTGCCGCCGGACTGGAGCCGAACAGGTGCAGGGCCTGCGAGCGGGACAGAGAGGACAGTCCGCCGGTATTCTTCGCCACGAACACCGGTCGATGGTAGCCGCCGTCGCGCAGTTCGTCGGACAGCCTCACCAGATGATCCTCGGTGACTTCACGCAGATAGGCATCGAGCAGCACCGTCATCGAGCGCCGGTATTCGCCCAGCTTGGGCGAAATCTGGTGCGAGAGATACACCGGCATGTGCCCCAGGCAGGTCTCAGGAAACTGCTCGTTGATGATGCGCCCAATCAGTTGCTCGTGTTCCGGGTTGACGAAGGAGTTGAGCAGCACCACCACGAAGCCGCGCACGCCCTGGTCGACCAGGTACTGGAGCTTGCGGCGGATCTCCGCCTCGCGTATCGGCATGAACACACGGCCGAGATTGTCGATTCGCTCCTGGATGCCGACGATGTGATTGCGCTGCACGATGGGCAGGGGGCGCTGGGCGCGACCGCGGTCGTATTTCTTGGCGGGTTCCAGGCCGTCGGCGAAATTTTTCGAGCGGCCCACCGGCACCGTGTCTTCGAAGCCCTTGGTCGTGATCAGGCCGAGCTTGGTACCCTTGCGCTCGATCAGCGCATTGGTCCCGACGGTCGTCGAGTACACAATCGAATCGGCGCTGCGAACCGCCTCGTCTAGCTTTATGCCGCTCTTGCCCGCCGCCGCTGCGAGCGCGTTCATCACGCCCACCTTGAGGTCGTAATGCGTTGTATCGGCCTTGCCGCGCTCGATCGTGCCGTCGCGGAAATAGACCACGTCGGTAAAGGTGCCGCCGATGTCGATGCCGATGCGCTTGCTCATTTCGAACCCTCGTTCGAACCCGCGTTCGAACCCGCGTTCGAACCATCGGAAGAACCGCCGGACCCGGAGGGCTTGTAGCCGTGCTTCTCCTTCAATTTTTCGATGTCGAGCTGGATGTCCCAGGTAAGCGGGTGGCCGGGCGGCAGATACTCGTTCTCCACCATCACCGCGCAGGTCGGGCAGTAATACTCGATGATGCGCATCCACTCCGGGTCGAAGGAGAAATTGAACTCCTTGTTCGGACCGCGTGGAAAGTGCACGTCGTGCGGGTCGCGTTCGCGCACCACGCAGCCTTCCTTGTAGGGGCGGTGGGCGCTGCACAGTTCATGTGCGCACCGGTTGCACAGCCATTTCTCGCTCGCCAGGTCTATATCGAGACTTTCCGTAATACGGACGCGCATACGCTTCCTTGCAGTTTTGGAACGAACCGGACCTAATCCGACACTTGCATCAAACGCAACTGTCGTTCTAGCAGTGCACGTCGCCATACAGTCCCCAGAACGGCTTGTCGTAGCCGGGGGAACGAGGGTCGGGAAAATCGCCGTAGTATTTGATCACATGCGCCGGCGGCCGCCTCTTCAGCCACGTACCGACGAACTCCTTGAACGGCTTGGCGCCGGCCAGGCGATCGCGCCGCATCCCGGCGCGATGCGCTTCGGTCGCCGTCATGTCAATTCGGCGGGTTACCGTGTCGAACACCACGCCGTAGATGCGCAATGCCACGTCGGGGGTGATCAGTTCTTCCACCACGTCCTTCGCCACCCGCGCCGGGTCGCGCTCCAGCACGTCGCCGTAGCCGCCGCCCCCGCCCAGGTTGTAGATCATCAGGTCGCCTTCCTTGTGATGCTCGTTCGGCTGTCCGGACGCCTCGATGCGGTAAGTGCCCATGACGGTCTGGTCCTTGACCACATCGAAACTGTTCAGGTCGATGTCCTTGCCCTCGCGGATCATCTGGATGAGGTTGGTGTCCTCGATGATGACGCGCGGATTCGGCGGCCCCATGTAGCCGCCCATCAGACCCGGATTGTGCGACAGCTTGTCGGCCGAACCCCAACTCGACAGGAAACATCCGGTGTGGCCGCAGGCAGTGCCGACTTCCACGTAAGGCGGGCCGCCGCGGTACTTGCCCCAGCCGTGGCCATTCTTTTCCAGCCGCCGCGACAGCACGAAGTGCGGCAACCTGCGATCGATGTCCTCCACCTCGCCCGAATCGGTGAACGGCCCCCAGAAAAAGCCGATCGCCCCCTCGCCGTCGCCATCGAAGCGTCCGCCCTGCCCCGAGGCATTCGCCGTCGCCGTGATGTTCGCGGTGAAATAACCGAGGCGGTTTTCTCCCGCGAAGATCATCACATTCTGATTGCGCGAATGCGGCGCCTGTACCGAATCGCGGTAGGGGCTGTCGAACAGCGCCTTGGAGCCGAGCACGTGCGCGCCATTGGCCACCATGGCGGCGATGCCGGTGCCCATGCCGTGCGCGAGTTCCTCGCGCGCATTGGCGATGGAGGGCCCCTCCACCAGGTAGCGCACCGGCTGCAACAGGCCCGCATTGGGCGGCAGGCCGCGATAGAAATACGAAAACAGGTACACCGCCGTCGCTGCGCGCGTCAGGTGCCAGGTGGAGTGCATCGGACCGAGCGCATTCTCCGGCGACACGCCCTGCACCAGCACCGTCATCTGGTCACCTTCCTTGATCATGGTCACCGGCACCCGCGTCAGGCCCGGGCCCACCCCGATCTCGTCGTCGTTGAACATAACGATGCGGAATATGCCGTCGTTCACTTCGCGCAATCGCGCGCGTGCCGCCGCCTCGCCGCGCATCAGCATCATGCGCATGCCCCCCACCACCGGCTCCACGCCGCGGCGCTCGATCTCGCGGCACAGCCGCTTATGCATCTGCAGCATGGTGGCCACGCGCGAGCGCAGGTCGGAGGTGAATACGAAGGGGTTCCTCACCGAGCCCGCCAGCATGTCCAGCACGTCCTGGTGCAAGAGGAATTTCCGCCCGATGCGCATCATCGGGATGTGCAGCCCTTCGTCGTAGCGCGTCTTCGCCTTGGCGTTAAAGCCGCCGGGCGTGGGCGAGCCATTGTCGCCCTGGTGCCCGCCGCAGCTCACCCAGGCCACCAGTTCGTCCTTCCAGAACACCGGCATCGCGGTGAACATGTCGTAGGGATGGACGCCGCCCCCCAGTTCGTCGTTGAAGAAGAAAATGTCGCCGTCCTCCAGGCCGACGCTGGGGTCGGGACGGTAGTACTTGTTGCAGTACTTCAGCTGCGAATTGTTGAGCATGGTGTGGAAGTAGATGCCCGTCGCCACCATGGCCGGATCGCCCGAGGCAGTGAAGATGCCGCAGTTCATGTCGCCCACCATGATCGCCTCGCTGATGGAGAGCGCCTGGTAGACGTCGCGCGCCTCCTCGACGATGGTGGTGAGCTTGTGGGTCAG
>SHXF01000038.1 GCA_009693435.1 Betaproteobacteria bacterium
CCCCCGGGAGAAGGGCCGGGGATGAGGGGAAATTCGCGACGCCGTGCCGGATCTTCCCTCACCCTCAATCCCTCTCCCGGAGGGAGAGGGATTGAGGGCCGCCCTGCCGGGGGAGAGGGAAGCAGAGGCGCTCTCCCGGGGACCGAAAGCGAATCCGCTCCGCTTGCTACAGCCTTTGCGATATTTCATTTTTTGAAATTGACTTGGCCGCAGCGGTATATCCTGCGGGGGTTTGTCGCGTTGGATTCGGAGGAATCATGCTGAACCTCCCCTCTTTCCGATTCCCCGGCCTCTGTGGCCGGGAGCGCACAACCGCGGAATCGAAGTGGTATTTCCAGGAGACGGATTGAAAACGATTACACACGCGCAGAAAGAAATGATGCTGCAGTATTTCGAGGTGGTGGAGACGCAGCTGCGCCGGGCGCTGAAGGATGCGGCGGTGGAGGGCACGCCGACAACGGACGATACTTTCATCAGGATCGTCGCCGCGCGCGTGCAGGAGCGCATCGCCGACATCGCGACCCGGATTCCGGGATCTTCCGCGCCCTCGCTGCAGCAGATCCGCAAGAATCTGGAGATGGTGCTCGATCCGGTATTTTTCGGCGAAGCGAAGGACGACGGCACAAAGAGGGGCGATGCAATAGGGGAAAATGCGATGGGCGATCCGATCAAGGCCGTTCGCTCGTTGCTGCTGCAGTTGCGCCAGCAGCGCGAATACACACCGCCGGAAGGCGGCACCTGGAAGCCGGATGCGCGGGCGCGCCGCGGCAGAGAACGCTAGCGCCGCTTCCGTGCGGATGAGGCAGTCGGTGAAACGCCGCTATTCCCGCCGGCGTCGCCCACTCCGACGGCACTCGCATCGCCCAACCCCTTCTCGACGATTTTCAAGTCCGCTTTTGCAGGACCGGATTTCAAACACGCCAGTGCATGACTGACGAATCGCATCACCCAAAGTCGCTGCCTGCGCACTTCGTTCGCATCGATGGAAACGTCGCCCTTGTAGTCGGCGGCGTGGCGGAGCGCCATCAGCGAATTGAGATTGCGGGTCGTATCATTGGGGAATGCGCCCGACTTCACGAAATGCAGCGATAACATCGATTGGGCACCGTCGCGGGATTCGGCGTTGATCCCCTTGGACCACAGCAGTGCGCATGTAGCGTTGTACGCGGCGAAGGATGGCGATGCTCGGGTACGATTCAATCACCAGATCGTCCTTATCTCCCTCAACTTGCGCAGTTTCGCGTCGGAAGTGATCAGCGGGGCAAGGTGGCGCCGGGCGGTGGCTGCGATCAAGCGGTCGGCCGGATCGCCGTGCGAAAACAGGTCTGACTGGGACAGGACGGCGATCTCCGCCGTAATCGGCAGCACGCGGACATAGCGCGCTGCAATGATGTCATCCAGAAAATGCCGCGCGTCCGTCCCGGGATCGAGCCGCTTGTGCGCGATCAGCATCGCTATCTCCCACAGGCTGATGTCGCTGCAGGCCAGCTCCCGATCGGCGAAACCGGCATCGATCGCTCTGCGGGCGCGAACCGACAGGCTGGCGGGAGTCAGCGCATCGAAGATCAGGACGTGCGTGTCGAGTACTACCATCGATCCGGCGAGCGCTCCGCTTCCCACTGCGCGCCGGTCGGACTGAGCACGTCGCCGACGTAGCAGTGCTTGCGAATGGCCAGAAGGCGCTCCTGTGCCTCCCGATGAGGATCGCCGCCGGGCACGATGCGCGCGATCACCCTGCCGCGCGACGTGACAGCTATCTCCTTGCCCCTTTGTACTTCGGCAAGGTACGCCGGAAGGTTCTGGCGGAGCTCTGTGACATTGACTTCGGCTTTTCGGTCTTTGCGCATGGCGGGACTCCATATGTACAGAGCAAGTGTACAGATTTGCGCCTGCCCTGTAAATCGTCGCATGCGTTCCGCCCGGGCTTGTGCTCGCGCGGAGCATGGCCCGATCCGCGACAACGCCCCGCACCACCCTTACTCCGTAAAGTCGGATTTCCGCTGGAACTCCCGGTACAGGATGTAGCCGCCCCATGCCCAGGCAAGGAGCATCAGCAGCAGCCCGGTCTTGTGCATCACCCAGGCCACCTGGTGCGCCTTGTTGAGCAGGCCCATCATGCCCAGCATGTCGATGTAGTCGTGGCCGCCGGTGTCGCCGGTGCGGCCGGTGAGCAGCACGTGCACCGGCTCCTTCGCGTCCCAGGCATAGGGCGCGCAATCCATCCACTGCGTGCCCGCCCACCACAGCATCAGCGCCGCGGTGAAATTGTCGCGATTCCTGAACGTGAACATGGCAAGGAAGGCGAGCGGCATCAGCAGCTGCGCCAGGCTGCCGCCGGCGTGGCGCATCCATTCTCCGAACGGCGAAAACAGGATGTGGCCGAACTCGTGAAACGGCACCATCCCCAGGCGCAGGAAGGTGGAGGACATCTCCCAGGCCGGCGGCGTCTGCGCAATCGCAATAGCCGCGCCGCATCGGGCGGACCCGCCGCCGGCAATCCGCATCCGGAGCGCGACAGCCTTCCGGTACACTTCGCTTCCCTTCCACGACAACCAACCACGGATACCGCATGTCACGACTGCGCATCAACCTCGCCTGTTGGAACTACGACCGCACGCGCCCGCTCGCCGAGGGCCGGGTTAAACCGGACGGCATCGACCTGAATTACCTCAACCTGCCGGTCGAGGAAACGTTTTTCCGCATGCTGCGCAACCGCGAGTTCGAAGCGGCGGAAATGTCGCTCTCCTCCTATTCGGTTTCGCTCTCGCGCGACAATCCGCCGTTCATCGCGATTCCCGTATTCCCCTCGCGATTCTTTCGCCACTCGTGCATCTTCGTGTCCGCCAAAAGCGGCATACGCGAACCGAAAGACCTGATAGGCAAGCGCATCGGCACGCCGGAATTCCAGATGACCGCGCCGGTCTGGATACGCGGCATCCTGCAGGACGAGTACGGCGTGGATCCCTCCAGCGTTGAATACCTCACCGGCGGCGAGGAGGAACCCGGCCGCGAGGAAAAGCTGAAGCTCGACCTGCCGCCGCGCATCCGCATCCGCCCGATACCCGCGGGCAAGACGCTCGCGCAGATGCTCGCCGACGGCGAGATCGACGCGCTGCACAGCGCGCGCGCACCTTCGACCCTGCGGTCGCGACCGGACGATGTGAAACGTTTGTTCGAGAATTTTGTCGATGTCGAGCGCGACTACTTCAGGAAGACGCGCAATTTCCCCATCATGCACACGGTGGTGATACGCCGCGATGTGTACGAAGCCAATCCCTGGGTGGCGCAGTCGCTGCAGAAGGCCTTCGTCGAGGCGAAACGCCTGACCTACGAAGACATCTGCCAGAGCGCGGCGCAGATGGCGATGCTGCCCTGGCTGATGGCGCACGTGGAAGAAGCGCGCCGCGAGATGGGCGAAGACTGGTGGTCCTACGGGTTCGATGCGAACCGCGCCGGGCTGGACACCTTCCTGCGCTATCACCACGAGCAGGGATTGTCGAAGCGGCGCCTGAAGCCCGAGGAACTCTTCGCCCCTGAAGCGCTGGAGTCGTTCAAGATATAAAATAGCCTACTTCCCCTCGACGATACACGGAGATTCGCAATGTCCATGGCCGACCGCGACGGCTTCATCTGGTACGACGGCAAGCTGGTGCCGTGGCGCAACGCAACCACTCATGTGCTGACGCATTCGCTGCACTACGGGCTGGCGGTGTTCGAAGGCGTACGCGCGTACAAGACCGTCGAGGGCACGGCGATATTCCGGCTGCACGAGCACACCGAGCGCTGGTTCAATTCGGCCAAGATCTACATGATGAAAATGCCCTACGAACGCGAAGTGCTGCTGGAGGCGCACAAGGAAGTGGTGCGCGCCAACAAGCTCGAATCCTGCTACCTGCGCCCCATCGCCTTCTACGGCTCGGAAAAGATGGGCGTGTCCCCCAAGGGCGCAAGGGTGCATGTGGCGATCGCCGCCTGGCCCTGGGGCGCCTACCTCGGTGCAGAGGGACTGGAGAAGGGCATACGCGTGAAAACTTCCTCGTTCGCGCGCCACCACGTCAACGTCACCATGGCGCGCGCGAAGTTTTCGGCCACCTATGCCAATTCGATCCTGGCGAACATGGAAGCCACCGAGCACGGCTACGACGAGGCGCTGCTGCTCGACGTGGACGGCTTCGTCGCGGAAGGCGCGGGGGAAAACCTCTTCATCGTCAAGGACGGCAAGATCTACGAACCGGAGATCGCCTCCGCCCTGGTGGGTATCACCCGCGGCTCCATCATCACCCTGGCGAAGGAACTCGGCTACGAAGTGATTTCGCGACGCATGACGCGCGACGATGTCTACATCGCCGACGAAGCATTCTTTACCGGGACCGCCGCGGAAGTCACCCCGATACGCGAACTCGACGGACGCGAGATCGGCGCGGGCAAACGCGGTCCGGTCACCGCGAAGCTGCAGAAACTGTTTTTCGACGTGGTCGCCGGCAAGGTGGCGAAGCACAAGGACTGGCTGACGCTGGTCAGCGAAAAGAACGCTTCGAAATCGAGGTCCAAATCGGGATCCAAATCGGGATCCAAGGCGAAGCCGAAAGCGGCAACCAAAGTGACATCGCGGGTGGCATCCTGATGGCCGATGCAGGCATCACCAGCCGTGCGGTGGATGTAACGGAGCACGACCTGCCACTGCATTGCCCCCCGCCGGGCAGCCCGGTGTGGATGATGCACCCGCGGGTGTTTCTCGACGTCGCGGCCCGCGGCAGCGTGCTGTGCCCCTATTGCAGCACCCGTTATGACTACAAGGGTGCGCCACCCGCGGGGCACTAGGCAGGCGCGCCCGCCTTTGCGCAAGGCGGTCCCGGGTCAGCCTGGACGAAGGATGGCTTTCCCGCCTTCCCGCTCACTTCTCGCATGCTCCCGACCGGCGCCATGACCAGCATCCTGATAGTCGCGCCGAACTGGATCGGCGATACCCTTCTTGCGCAACCCTTGTTCGCGCGACTCGCGGAACGCCTGCCCGGCGCGACCATAGACGCGCTGGCGTCGCCCTGGACCGCACCGCTGCTGGCGCGCATGCCGGAGATCACCGGCGTCATCGAATCGCCGTTCGATCACGGACAATTGCGCCTGCGCGAACGCTGGCGCTTCGGACGCTCGCTGCGCGAAAACCGCTACGACCAGGCAATAGTCCTGCCGAACTCGTTCAAGTCGGCGCTGATTCCGTTCTTTGCCGATATACCGCTGCGTGCCGGGTTCGTCGGCGAGTCGCGCTACGGCATCCTGAACCTGGTGCACCGGCTCGACAATAAGGCCTTGCCGCTGATGGCGGAGCGCTACGCGCAGCTTGCCGAGGCGCCCGGGTCGGCGCTGCGCCGCCCGCTTGCCCGCTCGCGTCTCCAGGTCGATCAGGCCAACCTGCTGATTACCGTGAGCCGACTCGGGCTCAACCGGCGCCACTCGGTTGTGGTGCTGTGTCCCGGGGCGGAGTACGGTCCGGCGAAGCGCTGGCCGGTGATGCACTTTGCGCAGCTTGCGCGTGACCTGGCGGCGGCGGGGCATGTCGTCTGGCTGATCGGCTCGGCCAAGGACCGGCCCCTCGGCGATGACATCGTGCGCGAAGCCGGCGCAGGCATCCTCAATCTGTGCGGCAGGACCGACCTGGCCAGTTCGATCGATCTGTTGTCCCTCGCCCGGGTGGTGGTCAGCAACGATTCGGGGCTGATGCACGTCGCCGCGGCGCTGGGCCGTCCGGTAGTGGCGCTGTACGGCTCATCCAGCCCCGCGCATACGCCGCCGCTCAGCATCCTTGCGCGCATCGTAAAAATAGAAGGCCTGCCCTGCAGCCCCTGTTACGCGCGCGAATGCCCGTTGGGCCATTTCAAGTGCATGAACGACCTTACGCCGCGGCGCGTGCTCGATGAGGTCCGCGCCGCTGGCGGCGCCGACCTGTGAGCGCGGGCGGCGCCGACCTGTGAGCGCATGCGGCAACGACCTGTGACTGCGTTAAGCGGTCAAGCGGCGCCGCTTATAATCCCCAGCCTCTCCAAGCGGTGACAAGGGACCATGAAGGGAATCGTTTTGTTCGCGCACGGGGCCCGTGATCCGGATTGGGCCTTGCCGTTTCAGCGGATACGCGACAGCTTCGCCGCGGCCTGCCCCGATCGGCCGGTAACGCTCGCCTACCTGGAATGGATGCAACCGCCGCTTGCCGAGGCAGTTGGCGAACTCCACCACCGCGGCGCAACCGAGATCGTCGTCGTGCCGCTGTTCATGGCGCAGGGCAGCCACCTCAAGCGCGATCTGCCGTTGCTGATCGAAGCGGCAAGCCAGGCCAATGGCGGCATCGCCATACAGGTATTGCCGCCGATCGGCGACGTGATCGAGATCGCAACCGCGATCGTCGGCTGGATAGCGGCCGAGACGCGCTGATGCAGGCTGCAGGCGCGGCGCGCTCCATGCTCCGCGCTCCATGCTCCCTTATGATGGCCCCATGATTTTCGACTGGATCCTGCTTGGCGGCATCGCCCTCACCTGGGGCAGCATTTTCATTCTAGTCAAGAAGGCCCTGCTCTATTACGCCGCCTGGGACGCCACGGGCCTGCGCTACATTCTTTGCCTCGTGGTGCTCAGTCCCTTCATCCCGCGCACGCTGCGCGCGATCAACCGCAGGACGGCCTGGCCCATGGCAGTTGCGGCATTTACGGGCAGCGGTCTGCCCGTGCTGCTGCTCGCTATCGCCCAACAGCGCATCAACAGCGCGACCGCCGCCCTCACCAGCGCCCTCACGCCGCTGTTTACCTTTCTGCTGGGCTGGTTGTTCTTCTCGATGCGGCTCACCCCGCTGCAGATCGCGGGCATAGGCGTCGGCCTGGCGGGCGTGGCGGTGCTCAGTTTCGCGCGTAACGGCCTGGAACTGTCATCGGATCCCGTATATGGCCTGCTCGCACTCGCCTCCGCCGTGAGCTACGGATGGACCGCGAATTTCATCCGTCGCAGACTCGCCTCCATTCCCGCGACAGCAGGCATTACCTCGGTATTTCTCATCACCGCGCCGATCGCCGCAATGCTGCTTATCGCCTGGCCCGGCGAGGCAGCCAAAGTCGCCGCCGTACCGCTCTTCCCCGGCGGCGCATGGCTGCTGGCCATGGTCGCCTGCTCGGTGACCTCGGCTGTCTGGTACTACTGGCTGATTCAGCGCCGCGGCGCGATGTTCGCGGTGACTGCGGCCTACCTGATACCGGGCGTTGCATTCGCGTGGGGGATACTCGACGGAGAACCGCTGGGCGCCATGCATGCGGCCAGCCTCGTCTTCATCGTGGTCGGCGTCATCATGGCGAACGCGGGTAGTCACAGCGGCATGCCACCCGCGCCGTTGATCGCCGCCTCACCGCCGGACAACGCACCCGCATCGCGCTCGTATCCCTGTTCAACCGCAAAGGAGTAACCGCCATGGCAAAACTGATCGCACTGTACAAAAAGCCCGCCGACGCCGCCCGGTTCGATGCGTACTACTATTCGACGCACGTTCCCATCGCGAAAAAAATTCCAGGGTTGCGGCGATACGAAGTGAGCACCGGACCGGTTGCCTCGCCGGCAGGCGAATCCGCGTACCACCTGGTCGCGACATTGGGCTTCGACTCCCTGAGCGCGATCCAGCAAGCGCTCGGGTCGCCCGAAGGCGCCGCCGCCGCAGCCGACCTGGGCAATTTCGCCCAGGCGGGTGTCGACCTGCTGTTCTTCGATTCGAAGGACATCTGAAAAGAGAAGGTGCGAAGCCGGCCTGTAAGCCGGGTTCTGTCGGAGGTTGCCCTCCGTGACAGTCATTCCTCTAGGCCCAGGGTCACCCCTGGGCTCAAGCCACCTACCCGCGGACTCGGCGAGCAGCGTCAAAATCCGCCTATTTGGTGTTGCTCCGGGTGGGGTTTAGCGTGCCGCCGAACATTGCTGCCGACGCGGTGGGCTCTTACCCCACCTTTTCACCATCGCCGGTTTCCTTGCGGAAACGTAGGCAGTGTATTTTCTGTGCCACTTTCCATCGCCTCGCGGCGTCTGGGCGTTACCCAGCACCCTGCTCTTTGGAGCCCGGACTTTCCTCTGGATGCTCAAGGCATACAGCGACTGCCCGGCCAGCTTCGCAAGGTCATTCTACCCCCCGCCACACGGCAGCCGAGTCTTCAATTCAGGCTCGTGCAGCGTATCGCCGGTGATCGCGACTGTCGTTGAGGTTCGCAAGCTCACCCCAACCTATGCACTGCTCGACCCGAGCCGCGCACCGCGGACTCCCATCGGCGGTTTGCAGCCCTGTCATGCTGCGCGACGCCTGCCCGGACGGAAGACGCGGGCGTCGTCATAGAAGGCGGCGTGTTCGTTGCCGCCGTGCCAGCCGGGAACGCCCATGATGGGCAAAGGCATCAGGTCGAGGGTGGTGTGCAGGTTATCGCTTTGCAGCAGCCATTGCGCGGCCGCTTCGTCGAGTACCGGCAACAGCGCATCTCCAGGCGCGTCCAGCAACGTCGCTGCGACCGGCACCAGCACCGCCTTCGCCGTCAGGCCGACATAGGGCTCGAGCGCCTTCTCATGGATCGAGTGACCGAATACGAAAAACCGCATGGCGCGGCACACCTGATCGCGCGACTCCCAGAAAAGTTCCTTCCAGCGGAAACCCTGCAGCATCCGGGCCAAGTGCGGATCGGCGCAGGCAACAATGACACCGCCTTCGTCGAACAGGGTGAGGCAGTCGCGCACCGGACCACGCGCCGCGTTTTTTGCAGCGGACGGTTGCGCCGTCAGTTCCTCAAAATGACGCCGGTTGAGCGCCGCCTTGGTGCGCGGGAAGCGCAGCCAGACCAGCGCGTTGAACAGGTCATGCCATTCGTTCTCGCGCGTGGGAATGGCGCCATCGCGATAGACGCGCACTTCGTACTGTGAGGCCAGTTCCCGCGTGCGCAGTTGCGGCGGCGCAAAGCGGATCGGCACGCCGCCGCCGCTCTGCATTGCAGGCGTGGTCATTGCGTTCAGTTCCGCAAGGTCCGGGAAACGCCCCGGCGGGCAGAGTCGCAGCGGCGCGGCCAGCGAATCGAGCAACGGCGATGCGAGGAGTCGGTCGCGATCGAAAGGCTCAGCCATCCGGAATCACGCCGTGCCGTCGCGCGGAACCTCACGCCGCTGCGTGTATGCTTCACCTGCGCTCAGCGGCGCCGCGTCGGAGTCACGCCCCGCCCCGGCTTCATCGGACACGAGGCGCCAGCCGATCTGCTCCCCGGCGCGCAACGGCACCACCGTGCCCTCCGGAAACGACAGCGCGTCCGGCGCCCTCCAGGGCTCGCGCCGCAGCGTGATGCGTTCGCGGTTGCGCGGCAGGCGGTAGAAATCCGGACCGTTGCAGCTGGCGAAGCCTTCGAGCCGGGCTAGCGCGCCCACCGCGTCGAACGCCTCGGCATAGAGTTCCAGTGCCGCGTGCGCGGTGTAGATGCCGGCGCAGCCGCAGCCGTTCTCCTTGGTGGCGCGCTCGTGGGGCGCGCTGTCGGTGCCGAGGAAGAACTTCGCGCTGCCGCCCGTAGCCGCAGCCAGCAGTGCCTGGCGATGCGCTTCGCGCTTCAGTATCGGCAGGCAGTAGTAATGCGGGCGCACGCCACCCTCGAAAATCGCATTGCGGTTGTACAGCAGATGGTGCGCGGTGATCGTTGCCGCGACCGTATCGGGCGCCGCTGCGACAAAATCCGCCGCCTCGCGGGTGGTGATGTGCTCGAACACCACGCGCAGTCCGGGAAAGACCGTAACGATGCGCGCGAGCACGGTATCGAGAAACACCCGCTCGCGGTCGAAGACGTCCACCCCCGGCGTGGTGACTTCACCATGCACCAGCAGCGGCACCCCGTGCTTCTCCATTGCGGCCAGGACCGGGTACACGCGCTCCAGTGAGGTGACGCCGGCATCCGAATGGGTGGTCGCGCCCGACGGGTAATACTTCACGGCATGCACAAAGCCACTCCCCTTCGCCCGTGCGATCTCTTCGACCGAAGTGTTGTCGGTGAGATACAGGGTCATCAGCGGCTCGAATCGCGATCCGGCGGGCAGGGCGGCGAGGATGCGTTCCCGATACGCGCCGGCCAGCGCCGTCGTCGTGACCGGCGGCTTGAGGTTAGGCATCACCATCGCCCGGGCAAATTGCCGCGCGCTATCGCGCACCACACTCGCCAGCGCCGCGCCATCCCGCAGGTGCAGGTGCCAGTCGTCGGGGCGCAGCAGTTGCAGGGAGTCGGTCCGGCGCGAGGATGCGTGTGAAGTTGTCATGGGCCGCTCAGGTTAAGCCGCGATTATGACAAACCCCGGGCCACATCGGTGCCCTGACCCGCGCGGTGCGCGGCTTCGCGGGAATAGCACCGGTGTTCGGCGCGCTGAAGCTGCGCCCTACGGTAGGGAATGGGCCAGCAACTCGAGGTTTGCAACCCCCGTAGGGCGCGGATTCATCGCGCCACGGTCGCCGCGGTTGACACCCTCCATCAGGGCTTGAGCCGCAACGCCAGTTCGTACACGGTGTTTCGCCGCGCGCCGGTGATGTCGCACGCCAGTTTTACCGCCTGCGCGAGAGGCAGCGCCGCAAGAAGCGGCGCGAGCACGCGCCCGATCTCCGCTTCATCGGCAGACACAGCCGAAGCCGGCGCGCCTTCGACCACCAGTGCGAACTCTCCGCGCTGACGGTTCGGATCGCCGCGCAGCCATTCGCCCGCCTCGCCGAGAGGACACACCTGGAGCGACTCGAACATCTTGGTCAGCTCGCGCGCCAGCAGAATGCGGCGCTCCGGACCGAACACCTCGGCCAGAGCATCGACGGTGTCGAGAATGCGGTGCGGCGCTTCGTAAAACACCAATGCGCGCGTCTCGCCGCGCAGCGAGGCCAGCGAAGTACGCCGCGCCGCCGCCCTGGTCGGCAGAAACCCGCAAAACACGAATCCTTCGTCCGCGAGGCCTGCGACCGACAGCGCCGCAATCGCGGCATTGGGGCCGGGCACCGGCACCACGCGCAGGCCGGCCCGGCGTACCGCGGCAACGATCTGCGCGCCGGGATCGGACACCGCGGGTGTGCCTGCGTCGCTCACCAGCGCCACGCTCTTTCCGGCCTGCAGCAGGCCCACAATGCCGGCGGCCGCCTTGAGTTCGTTGTGCTCGCGCGCGGAGGTGAGACGCGTGCGTATGCCGTGATGGTCGAGCAGGCGTGCCGTGACGCGGGTGTCCTCCGCCGCCACCAGATCAACGGCAGCGAGGATTTTAAGCGCGCGCAGGGTGATGTCCTCCAGATTCCCGATGGGCGTGGCCACCACATATAATTGGCCCCCGCCTACTTCACTGCCTCCATGAATTTCGGCCATCGCGCCCTTGGTTTCATCGTTACGGCGTTGTCGCTCGCGTGGCCGGCATTGTGCTTGGCGCAGGGTGTTACGGCAAATGCACCGCAGTCCCCGTCCTCGCCGCAGCCGCAGGGTTCCCAAGCCGCCACGCCTCGAACCGGGCTGACCCCGGGCGCCGATGGCGCAACGCCGGCGCACGCCGGCGCTGCATCCGACAAGCCGGGGCCCTTCATCGCGCTGATGCTGCCGCTGGATTCCGCAGATTTTCGCCCGGCTGCCGAAGCGGTCAAACTCGGCTGCGACTCGGCGATGGCCGCCGCCGCCCCGGGTCCGCCGCTGCAGGTGTCGCGCACCAGCGCCGATCCCGGACAGATCCTCGCTCAATATGACCTCGCCGTCGCGCGCGGCGCGATGGTCGTGGTGGGACCGCTCACGCGCAGCGCGGTCACCGCGCTCGCTGCAAGCGGCCGGGTACGGGTGCCCACGCTCGCGCTCAACCTGCCCGATGGCAATCCCGCACTGCCGCCGGGCATGCATACGTTCGGCCTGTCGGCGGAACACGAAGCGCGGCTGGTCGCGCGCATTGCCTACGCGGAGCGCATGCGGGAGGCCACCGTGGTGCGCGCCGACACGCCGCTCGCCCGGCGCGCGGGCCTGGCGTTCGCCAGCGAATGGTTCGTCCTCGGCGGTCGGCTCCTCGCAACGCACGAGTTCGGCGCGCGCACTAATCTCGCCCAGTTGCGCCGGCAACTGGTCAGACGGGAACCGGAGATGATATTTCTCGCCGCCGACCCCGAGCAGGCGCGCAGCGTGCGCCCCTACCTCGCCAGTCAGGTGCCGGTATTTGCCACCTCGCAGGTATGGAGCGGCGCCAGGGAACCGCTGGCCAACGTCGACCTGAACGGCATCCGCTTCGTCGAAATGCCCTGGCTGGTGCAGCCCGATCATCCCGCGGTGATGATTTATCCCAGGGTGGAAAACCTGTCGGGCGAACTGCAACGGTTCTATGCGCTCGGCATAGACGCATGCCGGCTGTCGCTCGAACTGGCGCTCAACAACGAGCGCATCACCCTCGATGGCGTGACCGGAAAACTCTCCTTGGGCCGCAGCCCCGCCATTGAACGCGAACCGGTGCAGGCCGTCATCCGCGACGGCACCGGGGCCGTCCTCGAAGACAGGCGCCGGTGAACACGCTCGGCGACGGCGCGGAGGCCCGTGCCGCGGCATTCCTTGCAGCGCGCGGACTGTCGCTGGTTGAAACCAACTACCGCTGCCGCGCGGGCGAGATCGATCTGGTGCTACGTGACGGCGAGACCATCGTGTTCGTCGAAGTGAGGCTGCGCCGCTCGGCACGATTTGGCGGAGCTGCATACAGCATCGACGCGCGCAAGCAATCGCGCATCATCAGAACTGCGCGCCACTGGCTGTCTGGCAAGGCCGAACCGCCGTGCCGCTTCGACGTGGTGCTGATGAAGGGCATGAACGATGCCGACATCGAATGGATACGCGATGCATTCACTGCGTGAGCCGGCCCGGGCGCCCGCGCCGATTAGCGCGCGCCCCGTGACCTGCACGCAGATACCGGTGCGCACGCGCATCGGCGCCCTCGCGCATGCACCGATGCGCCAGCGCATTGGCGTGGTTGCAGGCCGGACGATGCTGATCGCCTGGCTGCTCGCAGCGCTGAGCGGCGCCGCCGGTGCGCAGCAGGCGCGGCTGCTGGTGCAGAGTTCTCCGCTTGCCGGATTCCGCTACCACGAGGCGAAGGACGTCTTCCCGATGATGAAATCAGGCGATGCATTGAGCCTGGTGCGAGAGCCGGATAACGCCTACGATGCCAATGCGGTGCGCGTGGAGTGGCAGGGCCACAAACTCGGCTATGTGCCGCGCCGCGAGAATCCCGCGCTCGCCTGGGCCATGGACCGCGGCCAGGCGGTTACGGCGCGCATCAGCCGCCTGCAGCCCCACCGCAATCCGCGCCAGCGGATCGAGTTCGAAGTGTTTATCGAATAAATGCATCGACCAGGCAGGGCTGAACGATCTCCGCGGCCTCCTGGCACTTGCTGCTGCTTTGGCCTTGGCTGCAGCCTGCCACAACCGTGCGCGCAGGCCGAGTGCGGTTGCGCCAGAGGCGGCATTGGGCCTCAGTGGGCTAAAATAACCGCATTTGCCGGACCCAACGGTCGCATCGCCGCCACAGTGCGCGTCCGGGAGTCGAGGGCAAACCCTTTTGCGGAGAACACATGGACTTAGCGGCGCGCATCGGGCAACAGTTTCAGGACAGCGCGCAAACCAAGCTGAAGGCGCTGGTGGTCATGGCGCAGCCGATCGCCGCGGCCACCGAACTGATGGTGAAGTGTTTGCTTGCGAGCGGCAAGATCCTTGCCTGCGGCAACGGCGGATCGGCGGCGGATTCGCAGCATTTCGCGGCGGAAATGCTCAACCGCTTCGAGCGCGAGCGGCTGCCGCTCGCCGCGATGGCGCTCACCACGGACACCTCCACGCTGACGTCGATCGCCAATGACTACGACTTCGAACAGGTGTTCTCGAAGCAAATCAGCGCGCTTGGCCATCCAGGCGATGTGCTGCTCGCCATCTCCACCAGCGGCAATTCGAAGAACGTGATGCGCGCCATCGAGATGGCGCACCAGCGCGACATGGCCGTGGTGGCGCTGACCGGACGCGATGGCGGCGCCATCGCGTCGCTGCTCTCCGGCGGGGATGTCCATGTGTGCGTGCCCCACCAGCAGACCGCGCGCATCCAGGAAGTCCACCTGCTTACTCTCCATTGCTTCTGCGATGGCATAGACTGTCTGTTACTGGGAGCTGAATCATGACGCCTGTTGACAAATCCGTTGAAAAATTCGCTTGCCACAAGCGCATTGCCGCGTGCGTACTCATCGTCGCGGCGGCGTGCAACCTCACGGGCTGTATACAGGCCGCCATCATCGGGACTGCCACCGGCGTGATGGTGGCCAATGACCGGCGCCAGCCGGAGGTGGTGGGCGGCGACGAGCGCGTCGAGTGGACGGCTGCGAGCCGCCTCGGCGAGCGCTATCCGAAGCGCGATGACATCCATGTCAACGTCAACAGCTACAACTACACCGTGCTGCTCACCGGAGAAGTGCCGAACGAGGAAATCAAGGGCGACATCGAGAAACTGATGGGCCGCATCGCGTCGGTGAAAAACGTCGTAAACGACCTGCAGGTCGGCAAACCGACCGCCATGTCCGCGCGCGGCAACGACAGCTTCATCACCGGCAAGGTGAAGGGCAACTTCGTCACCGCCAACAAATTCTCGGCCATCCACGTGAAAGTGATCACCGAAAATGCCGTCGTCTACCTGCTCGGCCTCGTATCCAACAAGGAAGCCGACGACGCCACCGGCATCGCGCGCGGTGTGAACGGCGTGCGCAAGGTGGTGCGGATATTCGAATACGTGTCGGCGCCGGCGGCTGCCACCAAGTAATTTATACCGGAATTGGCAAACAAACTCCCCGTTTAGTACTGTACTACGGGGATCTGTTCTGCAAGAACTTTTGGATATTTGCCGTTTCCCCGGCGTGCCACAAAGCCGGAAAAATATCACCTGCACCTTCTCCCGCCGGGACATGCGCGCGAGCGCGCTTGAGCTCCCGATTCGGTGGCATCATCGATAAAGCGCAGCGCCCTGAATCCGCGACAGGCAGCGGCTTGTACCTGCGGATGCGAAGGAGCCATCACGCGCAGCGCATCCGGTGATCTGATCAGCGAAGGGAGGATTCATTGACGACTCGACACGGCAAGGGGGTTGTTCTCAAGGATGCCGATACGCCCCTCGAATTGCGGGACTTCACGATACCGCCGGCGCAGCCGGGCGGGGCGGTGGTCCGTGTCGCCATGGGCGGCGTGTGCGGCACGGACGTGCATATCCGGCGCGGGGAGTTTCCGTTGCCCGAACCCCTGACGCTCGGCCACGAGGGCGTGGGATTCATAGAGGAATTGGGCCCCGGAACGCATACCGACTATGCCGGCGAGCCGGTCAAGCCCGGTGATCCGGTCTACTGGACGCCGCTCTACGCCTGCCACCGCTGCTATTACTGCACCATCGTGAAGAATTTTTCGAAATGCGAGAACACGCTCGGGCGCAGCCACGCCCGCGAGGGCGCCTGGGGAAGCTATGCGGACTACGTTTGTCTCCCGGCGGGCATGGCATTCTTCAAGATTCCGGACGGCGTGCCGCTGGCTGCCGTGATCGCGTTCGGCTGCGCCCTGCCCTCGGTGCTGCAGGGCCTGGAGCGCCTCGGTCCCATCCATACGCTGGACAGCGTCCTGATTCAGGGATGCGGCCCGGTGGGAGTGGCAGCGACGATGATGGCGCGGCTGTCGGGCGCGCGGAAAATCATCACGATGGGCGCGCCGGCAAACCGGCTGGCGATGGCCAGGCAGTTCGGCGCGGATGAAGTGATATCCATCGAAGAGGGCACCGTCCGGGAACGGCGCGAGCGCGTGCGCAGCCTGTGCGATGGACGCGGGCCGGACATCATCATCGAGGCCGCCGGTCAGGTGCGTGCCCTTGAGCAGGGGCTGGACATGATCGCACCGAACGGCCGTTACCTGCTGATCGGGCTTTGGGGCGGAAGCGACAAGGCGCTCATCGATCCGCACCTGATCGTGCGCAACCATATCAGCATCATCGGCACCGACCGGGCGGAAAGCCGGCACTATTACGAAGCGCTCAGGATAGTCGAGCGCCGCCATCGTGAATTCCCCATGCAGGAGATGGTGTCGCATCGTTTCAGCCTCGAGCACGCCGAGGAAGCCCTGAAGGCCGCGGAATCAGGAATCGCCTTGAAGGCGGTGATGGTGCCCGGACAGGCCAATTTGCCGACTGAGGTCCCGACTGAGGTCCCCACTGAGGTCCCACTGAGGTCCCGACTGAGCGCCGCAACTGACGAGGAAACACCATGAAATTCGGCGTGTTCGACCATATCGATGCCAACGGGCTGCCGCTTGCCGAACTGTATGAGAACCGGCTCAAGCTGATCGAAGCCTACGAGCGCATCGGCATCCACGCCTATCACCTGGCGGAGCACCATGCCACGCCGCTCGGCATGTCGCCTTCGCCCGGCGTGTTCCTCGCCGCCGTCGCGCAGCGCACCCGTACCTTGCTGTTCGGCCCCATGGTGTACACGCTTGCGCTGTACCACCCGCTGCGCCTTGCCGAGGAAATCTGCATGCTCGACCACTTGAGCGGCGGCCGGCTGCAGCTCGGCCTGGGACGCGGCATATCGCCCATCGAACTGGACATGTTCGGCGTCGATCCCGCGAACGGGCCGGCACGTTACCTCGAAGCCTACGCCATCATCATGAAAGCGCTCACCTCCACGACCCTCAGCCACGAGGGCGAGTTCTTCAGCTTTCGCGACGTGCCCATCCAGCTCCATCCGCTGCAGAAGCCGCATCCGCCGATCTGGATGGGCTGCGCCCAGCCGGCGGCGACGGTATGGGCGGCGCAGAACCGGGTCAACGTCGTCACCCTGCAGAATCCCCAGGTAGCGGGCGCGATCACCACCCGTTACCGCGAGGAATGGGCCAAGGCCTTCGGTCCAGCCGAGCCGCTACCCTACGTCGGCATGGCCCGCCATACTGTCATCGGCCATACCGATGAGGAGGCGCTCGCCACGGCGCGGCGCGCCTATCGGCTGTGGCACAAGAGTTTCTGGCATCTGTGGATCAACCACAATAAGTTCGGGGTGGCGCCGCCGAACGCGGCCTATCCGCCGGAATTCGACGAGATGCTCGCGCGCGGCCAGGCGCTCGCCGGATCGCCGCAGACCGTTGCCGCCGCCCTCGCCGGCCAGGCCGCTACGGGCGGGGTGAATTACGTGATGCTCGACTTCGCATTTGGCGACATCACCCTGGACGAATCCCTGCGCTCGGTGGAATTGTTTGCGAAACAGGTGATGCCGGAGTTTTCCGCCGCATGAGCGAGGGTTCGCGCCCTGCGGTTGATCGCACGCTTCTATCGATGTAATGCGTGGACGGAATCTGCGGAATCCGCCCGGCTCGCGCGCCATGGCGCATACCGCGCTCGCATGAAACGGACGCTTCCCTTGATTCCGATCCTTGGGGATCCGCCTATCCGGAAGCGCGTTGCCGGGCCTCCACCCAGCGTCGATCCGCAAGCACAACCGACGTTTCGATCTGTCTCTCGGGAATAGACCAGTAAGTTCGCAGCAGCTGGTCTTTGTCATCTTCCGTCACGACGATGAATCCGTTGCGCCGGTAGAAGGCAATTGCCCACGAAGCAGCCGCCCAGGTGCCGATCAGCATCGGCTTGTCGACGAGCCCCTCCACATGGCGCAGGAGTCTCGTCCCCACGCCATGCCTCTGCGCATCTGGCGCGACATACGCGTGGCGCACCAGCGCAACAGCGCCCTTGTCCTGTATCCCCATCACCCCTGTCAGGTGTCCTTCCTTCTCGGCCACCCGGAAAACAATGCCCTGGGCGATCTCCCCGACCAGTTCATCCATTGGCATGTAGGGCTCGTGCCATCGGTCTATCGGTATCACGCCCCGATAGGCCTGCGCAGCGTCGTTGATGATCGCGAGTATCGACGCCAGGTCGGTTGCCACGCTTTCCCGGATCAGCATCCTTCACCCCTGCGAGCGGAACCGATCGCCGCCGGCGCGCGCGGATGAGTCGCTGGAAAGCGGCCGGACCTGCACTGGAAATGTAACGCGCAATGAACGGCATGCGAGCCCCGGTCAGCGGCGCCGACAGGCGCCCGCCGCACTGGAGTCAGACTGCGCATGTTCATCAGGCAGCCAGTTTCCGCACGCGAATTTTCACCTGCCGCAGTTGCCACAGGTCATACGCTGCCTGGTGAGCAAGCCAGCTTTCCGGCGAAGTGCCAAAGGCCCGCGCCAGACGCACTGCCATTTCAGGGGTGAGCGCGCCACGGCCATTTACAATCTTCGACAACGTCTTTCGGCTTACCCCCAAAGCCCGGGCGGCCGCGGTAATGCTGATCCCCATCGGGTCCAGCCACAGGCCCTGGAGAACCTCGCCGGGATGGGGCGGGTTATGCATCTGCATGAAAACCTCTCAATGGTAGTCTTCGTAGTCGACAACCTCGACGTCGCCATCCACCAGGCGGAAAGTGACGCGCCAGTTTGCTTGAACCGTTACGGACCAAATGCCTTTCCTCGACCCCTTGAGCCCGTACAAATGCAGGGTTGGGATATCCATGTCGTCTACGGTCCTTGCCTTGTCAAGCTGCGCGAGAATCAAACGGAGCTTTTTGACGTGAATCGCCTGGACTCCGGCACCGTTGCCGGAAACGAAATACTTTTCCAGTCCCTTGTGAGCGAAGGATTTGATCACAATGCGCAGTGTAACCTTGCCATTTACAGACCGCCACCTGTCCGGTTACGTGTCCTCAGAGCAACTCCAGACAGGCTGATGCCTTGCTCTCGCCATCGCGTTTGGAAGCCGCGCTCTCGCGGCGCGCCGGTCGCTCGCTGCAGCCGTGTCATGACGCAAGCCAGGCGCCGTGACCTCAAGGTGTCGGCAGCCAACGAAGTGGCGTGCAGCTGCCAGCACACCGGCCGACAACCACACGGCGCCCGCGGCCTGTACGCACCGCCCGAAGTCAGCGCGCAGTGCGCAAGTGCCGAACCAGAAAGCCTCCGACCCGATCCTCATAGGCTTTGCCTCCAAACTGATGCAGATCCACGTGCGCCGCGCCGGTCAGCGTGTAGAACTCCTTGGGCGCCGGCGCCGCAGCGAACAGCCGCTGCGCCTCCTCCAGCGTGGTGTGACGGTCTTCGCTGCCGTGGACAAGCAACAGGGGGCTGCGAAGCAGCGACACCCGCTCGATCGGCCGCAACTGCGCGGGCGTGACACCGAGGCGCAGACGCAGCTGGGCCATGAGCAGCGGAGAGAACCAGGGACCGGCCACACCGAAGTGGATGTGCAGTCGATTCGCCATCGCCTCTTCGATGCTCGGGTAGGCGGACTCGAGGACCACCGCAGCGAGCAGGGGCTGGACATCGGAGAGCAGCAGCGAGGCGGCCCCCAGCGAGGTGCCGAGCACCCCCACACGCTCGCCGGGGACAAGTTCCCGGAGCTTGTCGAGCGACGCGCGAACGTCGGCGGCTTCGCGATAACCAAAGGAAATGCGTTCTCCTTCGCTCTCGCCGTGGGCTTGAAGGTCAACCAGCAGGACGGAAAAGCCCAGGGCATTCAGAAACCGGGCCCGGGGCTGCATCGCCCGCTTGTTGGAACGAGAGGAGTGCAGCAGCAATACGGCGCCCGCGTCCGGTGATCCCTCTATGAACCAGGCACTCAGCTTGACCCGCGATACCGAATCGAACGTGAGCGCGCGCGTGAAGATCGGGGTCCGGCATTCCGGTACCCGCCCGGGCCGGCCTGGTAAGGAAGTCGCCTGCCCAGAAGACGCCCGCGACGGACAAGCCAAGAACCGCAATGACTACGGCGACGAATGCGCGGCGCATCTCTCGGCACGTGATCGCGGTGCATGACCAAAGGGCGACGCTACTCGCGCGTCCGGGTGGTGCGTGAAGTCAGGCACCATGCGCATCAGTGTGTGCCCAGAGCGCTTCGATCGGCTGAACTAGCCGCATCTCCACATCGCGGGGAACTTCGGAACGACGGACAATCTTTGGCCATAGCTCGAGCGGTGGGGACTCGATCAAGGCGGGGTCGAGCATCACGTCGTCGAGGTCATCATGCAGAAAAGGGCGGCGCCCACAGTGGCGAGCGTCGCAGCTAACCCGGATGCCAGGGCGGCACTCACGCCAATGGCAGGTGCGGCCGATGTAATTTCCCGATAAATCGGCGATAAAGATGTCGGCGCCGCGATTGCGGCTTTGGGCTCGACCTTTCAATTTTCGGGCCAATGTCGCGAGCGCCGTGAGATCGGCGTCGTCGTCCACCGTGACCAGCAGGTCTGCATCCTTGGGGTCGGTTTTGTCTGTCGTCAAGGAACCGATGAGAGCGATTTTCCGAACGCCCGGACAGTTGCGGGCGTGTTCGACGAACCGCAAGACTTCATCGAGCAGGAAGCTGCGGATTGAGAAATCTGTGTGTGCCATCTGCGTCAACATGACAGTAGTGCCCAAGGACAAGGTGAACGGCGGACTAGTACGACGTTGAATGCTGATACCGCGCACCCGGCCTGTCCGTTCCACATGAAGTTCGGCGACATCTCAGCCAGCCTGGATCGCTGGCGGAGTGCCACGACTTGTGTGCCAGAGGGCAAGCACTACAACTTGCTCGCCGCGGACGCGGTACTAAAGTTAGTAGTGAACTCGCGCCAGATGGACACGCCTCTCGTCCTGGCGGTCAGCCCTCAACTCTTGCCAATTTGCACGGCTGTAAACTGGCAAGTGCTTTCTCAAGACCAGGCACCAATGGCAACAGGTATGGCAACTCGTTGGATCGTGCGGCGAGTACCACTACGGCAATTGGCAGCCTTGTGAGATTTTGCTGATACTGGAGATTCTTATCGGCAGTGATAAATGCATCGAACTGCTCGGAGGCGAGCGCCAAAAGCTTGCCATTCTGTATTCCGCCCCACCCCATTTCGATTGCAGTCCTGATCGAATGTCCAGGCAATGACTGTCGAAGGCGACTCGGCAAGGATTCGTCAAGCAGCAGCCGCATCAGCAAACAATCTCGCTCTTGCAGTTTCCAGAATAGCAATGGCAGTTGCTCGCTTTACGGACGGAAAATCCTCCAGGAACTCGTCCAACGAAGAGCTGCCTTCGAGGTAATCGAAGAGGTTCTGGACGGGCACACGGGTTCCAGTGAAGCACAATGCTCCACTCATAATTTCCGGATCGCTGCTTATCATCGTCACGTCCATGATGGGGTTATTTTGGCATAGTTTCGGGATGTGTCGATCCCGCCGCGAGTGAAGGACGAGGAGCTCGCGCGCGAGAAAGGGCCTCACGGACAGGATGACGACATGCCTTTTCCAGTAGTATTTATACTATTTTTTCATGACAATTGCCTGTTTAATACCGCCCTTATTGGCCTTGTACCGATAATTCTTTAAGAATTTACCGGATTTTTCTGTTTTACAGTATCCGCCCCATCCCCCCACGCAACACACACCTGAAGCCGAAAATACCCCCCCATTCCCGTTATGGCACTATTCACCCGCCAGGCAACCCACAATGCGACAAAGGCAACAATCATGTATAGCATTCCCCCCACCGTCATCGACCGCGTCACCGCGCGCCAGCCAGCCTGAAGGCCGCGTTGCCATCATGATCAAAACCATCGAACGCATGGATTCCGGATCTGGGCACGGCTGAACATGGCACCGGAATTCGAACGCAAGATCTGCCCGCCGGCCGCGCTGGACGCGCGCCTCGCCGCGATGGCGCGCCCGCTGGTGTTCACCAACGGCGTGTTCGACCTGCTGCATCGCGGCCACGTCACCTACCTCGCCGAAGCGCGCGCGCTGGGCGCAAGCCTGCTGGTGGCGGCGAACAGCGACGCCTCGGCGCGGCGCCTCGGCAAAGGCGCGGACCGGCCGCTCAACCTGCTCGAGGACCGCGTGGCGCTGCTGACGGCGCTCGAATCGGTGAGCCTCGTCACCTGGTTCGATGAGGACACGCCGCTCGCGCTGATTACACGCTGCCGGCCCGAGGTGCTGGTCAAGGGCGGCGACTGGCAACCCAAGGACATGGTGGGCGGGACCGAGGTGCAAGGCTGGGGCGGCAGCGTGCATTCGATCCCGTTTCAGCACCAGCGCTCGACCTCGTCCCTGCTCGCGCGCATCCGCGGCGGGAGTGCTGCATGAACGACCCGCGCGGCATCGGGCTGGGGACAACGCCGAACGAAATGGCGGCGCGCATCGTCGAAAATATCGAGAAGGTGATGGCCGGCCAGTCGGCGTCGATACGCCGCATCCTGGCTGCCTTCCTCGCCGGCGGCCACGTGCTGCTGGAAGACAACCCCGGCACCGGGAAGACAACGCTTGCCAAGGCGCTGGCGCGATCCATCAGCGCCGATTTCCGCCGCGTGCAGTTCACGCCCGACCTGCTGCCGGCAGACATACTGGGCGTGTCGGTGTTCAATCCGCGCGACCAGACGTTCGGCTTTCACCCCGGACCGATCTTCACCGAGATCCTGCTCGCCGATGAAATCAACCGCGCCTCCCCGCGCACTCAGTCGGCGCTGCTGGAAGCAATGGCCGAAGGGCAGGTCACCATAGAAGGCAAGAGCTATCCGCTGGGGGACCTGTTCTTCGTCATCGCCACGCAGAACCCCGTCGAATTCCGCGGCACCTATCCGCTACCCGAGGCGCAGATGGACCGGTTCGCGGTGCGGCTGTCGCTCGGCTACGTAGGCGCGGAGGAAGAAGTGGCCATCCTCTCGGCGCAGGAACGGGTTCACCCGCTGGATTCGCTGCAGTCATGCATCTCTCCCGCGGAAGTGCGCGCGCTGCAGGCCGAGGCGCGCGCGGTGCGCATCAGCGAGGAACTGAAACGCTACATCGTCGACATCGCGCGCGCCACGCGCAGCGCCGCCGGCGTGACCCTGGGCGCGGGACCGCGCGCTTCGCTTGCGCTCGGCCGCATCGCGCAGGCGATGGCGCTGATCGAAGGGACTCCGATGGTGACCCCGGACCACATCCGCGAGATGGCAGGTGCGGTGCTGGCGCATCGACTGGTGCTCGCGCCGGAGGCGCGCTTCTCCGGCGTCACGCCGCAAATCATCGTCGCCGACATCCTGAAAAGTCTGCCCGTCCCGGTCTGAGGCCGCGACCCATGTGGACCCTGTCGTATCGCCTCAACCGCGCCGCCTCCGGGCTGCAGTACTGGGTCACCCGCCGCTTCAGCCGTCCCGGGCAATTCGCGCTCGGCATGCTGGTCATCGCGGCGGCGCTGGGCGCGGACACCAACCAGACACTCGCCTACCAGGTGTTCTGCTTTCTGGTGGCGCTGATCACCGTGGCGATGCTCGCCGCATCGCTGACGCGGACCAGCATAGCCATCGAACGGCAGTTGCCGCCGCTGATATCGGCGGGGCAGCCGTTTTCCTACACGGTGCGCGTGCACAATCGCGGCGGCGCAATCGACGGCGTGTCGCTGCTGGAGCGGCCCGCCGATCCGCGGCCGACCTTCGCCGAATTCCGCCGCGCGCTGCGCTTCCCCTCCTACCGCGGCTACTGGCGCCTGACCCGCGCGCGCATCGTCGCCGACATCGACGAAACGCTGCTGCCAGCACTGCTGCCCAATTCTGTCGCCGAAGTGCGGGTGAACGGCATAGCCTGGCGGCGCGGCGTGCTGCACCTGGATGCGCCGCTGCTCGCGCTGGCCGACCCGACCGGCCTGGTGCGCTCCCTGGCGCGTGCCGGCGAACCGGGCAACACTGTAGTGCTGCCGCGCCGCTATCCCATGCCGCCGTTTGCCTTTCCCGGTTCGCGCAAGTATCAACAGGGCGGCGTGAGCCTCGCCTCGTCCGTCGGGGAGAGCGAGGAATTCATGAGCCTGCGCGAGTACCGGCCGGGCGACCCGCTGGCGCACGTGCACTGGAAGAGTTTCGCGCGGGTCGGCAAACCGGTGGTCATGGAATTTCAGGACGAGTTCTTCGAGCGGCACGCGCTGGTACTGGATAATTTCGACTCCACGCCCGAGGAAAGAATTACCGGAAAAAACAAGTCGCAGGAACGCGCTCTCGCGTTGGCATTCGAAGAAGCCGTCGCCATCGCCGCGTCGTTCGCGTACACCATCGATACCCACGAGTGCCTGCTCGACCTGCTGTTCGCCGGCACGGAGACGTTCTGCTACACCGCCGGTCGCGGGCAGTTGCAGCCGGCGGCGCTGCTGGAAGTGCTGGCCGGCGTGCAGATGTGCCGCAGCGAATCCGCGGACGCGAGCCCGGCAGATCCGTCACTGCCGACTAGACAGCCGCTGGAATCCCTGCATCATGCCGTGATGCAGCGCCGCGCTGCGCTGTCGGGCTGCGTGCTGGTGCTGATCGATTGGGATGAGGCGAGGCGTGAACTGGTGCGTCGGTTGCGCGAATCGGGACTCGCGCTGCTGGTGCTGCTGGTCAGCGCAGAGCCGGTCGAATCGCCGCCCGCGTGGCTGCATGTGCTCACCCCGGGGAAAATAGAAGAAGGCCTGGCGCGCCTGCAGGGCGCGTCGCCGGGCGTTACAACTTCATGAGTGCCCGCCTCCCATGACGACGCCGCCTTTTGCGCTCGCCGCCGTGATCGCGCTGTGGGCCTGGCAGAGCGGCCAGTGGCTGGTCGCCGCCGGCGCGCTGGCGCTGGTGGAAGGCACACGGCTAGCGACGCGGCGGTTTCATTTTGCCGAAGACGACTTCAATCGCGTCGCGGACTTCTGCACGGTCATCGCCGCGGTGGCGGCCGTTCTGCTTTATGTTTCCTACGGCAATCCGCGCGCCATCACGCTCTGGTTCCAGTGGTTGCCGCTGATGCTCCTCCCCCTGGTTGCACTGCAGGCGTGGAGCGACACGCGCGAGATCAGCCTGTCGGTGCTGTTCTGGAGCTTGCGGCGCAATCCCACCAGACGGCCGCGCCGCGTGAACCTGGGCTACACCTGGTTCGCCGGCTGGCTGCTTGCGGCAAGCGCCGCGAATACCCACCAGACGCTGTTCTACTTCGCGGCCGCTGCGGCCGCCGGCGCATTGCTCTGGACCCTGCGTCCCGGCACGCGCCGCGCGGCTGCGTGGATGGCGGTGATGGGCCTCGCTATCGGCACGGGCTACGCCGCCCACGTCGGCCTGCATCGCTTCCAGGCGATAGTCGAAAATTACGTTACGGAATGGCTGACCGCGGGCGGCACGCGCACCGATCCCTATACGAGCCGCACCGACATCGGCCACATCGGCGAACTCAAGCAATCGGGCCGGATTCAATTGCGGGTCGCGGTGGCGCTGCCCGAGGGCGAATCGCTGCTGCTGCATCGCGCCAGCTACAGCGACTATCTCGGCACCACCTGGATCGCGCGCGGCGCGCCATTCCAAGCCGTCGCGGGACGCCCCGCCGCCGTGGCGCAATCCGTCAGCGCCAGCCCGCTCGAGCGCAAGGACGACTGGACGCTCCTCGCCGGTGTCGAGCCGCAGGCGAGCCTCGCGGTTCACGATTTTTCCCAGCAAGGCAATCCGCTGCTCGCACTGCCGGCCGGCACGGTGCGCGTCGCGGAACTGAGCGCGACCACGATGAAACGCAACGGCATGGGATCGGTGCAGATAGAGAACCTGCCCGGCGCATTCAGCTACCGCGCCCAATACCGCGACGGCGCCACATCCGACCTGCCACCGCGCGAGGACGACCTCGTTCTGCCGCGCGCCGAGCAGGCCCTGCTGCAGCAACTGGCCGCGGAACTGTCGCTGGCCGGGCTGGCGCCTGCTCAATCAGTGGCACGCATCCGGGAGCTGTTCGAGCAGCGATTCAGCTATGCCACCTGGCAACCCGCCGATCGCGCGCCGCAGGATGGCACGAATGCGCTCGCGCCCGGTTCACAAAGCGCGCTCGCGCCCGTATCACGAAGCGCGCTCGCGCCTCTATCACGAAGCGCGCTCGCGCGCTTTCTCACCGAGACGCGCGCCGGCCACTGCGAGCACTTTGCCACCGCCACGGTGTTGTTGCTGCGCGCCGCGGGCATACCGGCGCGCTATGCCACCGGATTTTCGGTACGCGAGTGGAGCGCCATGGAGGGCCTGTACCTGGTGCGCCAGCGCCATGCGCACGCCTGGGCGGAGGCCTGGCTGGAGGGCACCTGGCAGGACATCGATACCACGCCGGGCAGCTGGTTCGAAGCCGAGCAGGCCGGCGAGCCGGCGTGGACGCGCATCGCCGATTTCTGGTCCTTCGTGTCCTTCGCCACGCAGCAGCGCTACGCTGCGCTCAGCCGCAACGAAGTGATCGCGGGCGCGGTCGTGCTTGCCCTGCTGCTCTCGGTGTGGCTCGCATGGCGATTGTTTTCCGGACGGGAGACCGGAATGCGCACGGTTGCCGGCGGGGATTCGCGCGTCGCGCTGGCCATGCCCGGCGCGGACTCCGCATTCTTCGCGGTCCAGCAACGGCTGGCGGCGCGTGCCAGTCCGTGCCTGCCTTCGGAAACACTGCTCGAGTGGCTGCGGCGCATTGCAGCGCAATTGCCGCGCGAAGTCGATCGCGCCCTGCTCGCGCACGCGCTTGAACTGCACTACCGCTATCGGTTCGATCCGCAGGGCCTGGCCGCGCCCGAGCGCGAACTGCTGGCGCGGACCAGCGCCGCATTGATGGCACAGCTTGAACAGCAGCCGGGCGGCACCGACTCGCCGCGAGCCTGAAAGGCCGCGTCAGCCGATTGCGCCTGCTCCGAGCGCACCCGTTTTTTCGGCGCTGCCTGCGCATTCCTGCACGTCGCTTCCGGTGAAGCCCTGCTTCAGTTCATGCAGCTTCGCGGCCAGGGACTCGGGCACGTCGCGAATCTGCAGATACGATTTCTGAACCTGCGTTTCACGCGCGCCGACCAACGCGGTGCGCACACCCAAGGCGCGCAAGCCCTCCAGCCGCGCGTTGGCCGCCTCCCTGGTGCGGAATACGCCCAGCGAAATGGCGAAGCGCTGATTCGGATCGTCCTGCAGCACGAAGAACTCATCCACGCCGAGCTGCTTCAACTCCTCCGTCTTCTGCAACGCCGCCTGGCGGCTTGCGCTCGGCGGCATGAATACCCAGAACCCCGCCTTCTCTTCCAGGCGCCGCGTCGACAGCCGCGGTCCCAGTTCGAGCGGCGCGAGCAGTTGCTCGGCGCGCGCCAGATCGGCGCCGGCGTGGGGACCCCATTCCAGGCAGGATGCACGCGGCGCCGCTGCCGTCCCCGCGTCGGAACGGCGCGTGCCCGCGGAGCGCGCCATGTCTTCCGGCGTCAGCAGGCGGATCGCATCGGGGTTCAGTTGCTGCGCGAGCAGGTGGCCGTCGCCGGACGTCGCATCGGGCCCGTACCAGGTCCAGGCGAACAACGCCACGTTGGCCAGCAGCAGCAGCAGAAATAAAAGTCTCATGCGACGATGCGAACCAGCCCTTCGAGAACGAGATTTTCAATCACGCGGACCGGAATGGTAAGGCGTCCGGCAATTTTCAGCGCGCTGCCGCCGGAAAGAAAGCACACGCCGCCCAAGCCCCCTTTGGGCAGGCGCGTGAACATCCGCTCTATCGCGCCGGCATGCGCCTGCAGCGCGCCCGATTCGATGGCGTCCGCGGTGGTGCGCGGTTCTTCGGCGAAACTCCCCGATGCCAGCGGCAGGCCGGCGGTGCCGGCCGCGAGCGAGCGCTTCATCAGATCGAGTCCGGGCAATATGACGCCGCCGCTAAAAACACCTTCCGCCGACAGCACATCGATAGTGGTGGCGGTGCCCGCGTTGACCACCAGACCCGGACCCGTGTGCAGGTGGCGCGCGGCGATGAGCGCCGCCCACCGGTCCGCGCCCAGCTGCGCCGGATCGGCGTAGCTGTTGCTGACCCCGCATTGGCTGGCACGCGGTGTCAGCCATTGCGCAGCGACGGGAAGTCCCTGCAGCGCCGCTTCGATGGCGGCGCGCGCCGCCGCGCCCGCGACACTCGCCACGATGATGCGGCTCGGCTTCACCAGTCGCGCCCACACCGCGGGAAGCTGTGCCATCCCGCTGGCGGGATCCATTCCTCCGCTGGCGGGATCCACTCCTCCGCGGGCGGGATCCACTCCTGCGCGGGCGGGATCCACTCCTCCGCGGGTGGGATCCATTCCTCTGCGGACAGGATCCTTTCCGCCGCGGGCGGGATCCATACCTCCGCCTGCCGGATCGCGAATCTCATCCAGCGACACCGTGCCCTGGGCGCGCCAGCCATTGCCGTCATGCAGCCCCCACTTCAGGCGGGAATTGCCGCAGTCAATGGCGAGTATCACGTGGAAGCACGCAATGAAATCTGGCCCGAGTGAAACTGCTCCAGGCCGCGCGCGGAGCGCAGCAGCAGCGCGCCGTCCGCGGCCACCCCCAGCGCCTCGCCTTCGGCCACGCGCTCGTCGTTCAGTTGCAGCACCACCTGCTGGCCCTGGTGCGCGTGGCGCCGCTGCCACTCCTCGCGAAACGGCGCAAAACCGGATTCGCCGAACTGCCGCAATGCCACTGCGAGTTCTTCGAGCGCGGATGCGAGCAGCGCGCTGCGCGTCGGCAGCGCGACGGCAAGTTCAGCCAGATCGGTGGCCGGCTGGTCGATACCGGACTTCAGCGCGGCGTCCAGCCGCACGTTCAGGCCGACGCCGACCACGACCGCGCTCGGGCCGCGCGGCTCGCCCGATATTTCGATCAGGATGCCGCCGAGCTTCGCGGCCCCCACGAGCAGGTCGTTCGGCCATTTCAGGCTGACGCCCTCGATCGCGTGGCGCTGCAACGCGCGCAGCATCGCCACACCCGCGGCGAGACTCAGGCCCGATAGCGCGGCCGCGCCCTGCGGCAAGTGCCACAGCAGCGAGAACGTGAGACTGGTGCAGATGCCCGAATGCCATGCTGCGCCGAACCGCCCGCGGCCCGCGGTCTGGTTCTCGCAGGCGATCGCCCATCCACCCGCCCCGCCCTCACGGGCGCGGGACAGCGCGAGGGTGTTGGTGGATGCGCATTCGTCGACGACTTCCACCTGGATCGCTGGCACCCCGCGTGCCTGCGCGGCATGCAGGCTCGCGCGGATGGCGCAGGCATCGAGTAGATCCGGTGGCGCCGCTGCAAGCATCATCAGCGGGGCCAGGGCGTGTAGCCGCTGCAGCGGAATCACGAAAGGCGGCATCCGCTGGCGGATTGCTGAATCTGGAACTGCCGGAATGCCTCCTCGCGGCGCACCGATTCCAGGTAGCTCCACTGCATGGCATCTATCACCGCGTCAGTCACGCCGTGGTCGCGCAATCGCGCAAGTTCGCTTGCCGGCAGCCGGTAGACCGCGTCCGAAGCGATGATGCGCTGAATGATCGCGTCGCTCGCGCCGGAGCGGCTCGCTTCGATGATTTCCACTATCGTCGGCGCATCCGGCGCAGGCACGCCGGTCATGGCGCAGCCGGCCAGCATCGCCGCAGCGAGCAGCATGCCAGGCAGCCATCGGCCCATCGTGCCGGTTCCCGACCTAGGGCGTTCAGACCGCGCAGTTAAAGGGAGATTCGTCATATTGAAATTGCCGCCTGATTGCCTCAATTCTCTGTGCGCTTTCGATATTCTGACAGCATCGGATGACAAAGTTCACGCCGGGGCACCTTGCACCACGCGCGCCATCTGGCGCCTCACCGGTCGCAGGCACCCGCAATTTCAAAGCGCCGTTAAAATGGGCGATGCCCACCACCTCCGCTGTTCCCGTGTACGGTCATGCGCTCGCCAGACTCTGGCCGCTGCAGGCGTCTATGCGCCATCTCAATCACGGCGCCTTCGGCGCCACGCCCAAAGCAGTCCTGGCCGAATGCATCCGCTGGCAACGGCACATCGAGCGCAATCCCTCGCGCTTCATGAGCGAGGAACTCTCGCCCGGGTTGCGCCTGTCTGCCGCGTCACTGGCCGCGTTTCTCGGCACGCGCGCCGAACGGCTGGCGCTGACCGAGAACACGACTTCAGCGGTGAATGCGGTGCTGCGCGGGTTTCCGTGGCGCCGTGGCGATGGCATGCTCGTCGCCGATTCGACCTACCTGGGCGTGCGCAACACAGCGGCGTATGTGGGCGCAAGATCCGCCCTCAAGGTGCGCACCGTTGCCATGCCGATGCCGGTGCGCGATGAAGATGAAGTGGTGTCCGTCTGGCGAAAGGCCCTGTTTCCGGGAGTGCGTCTGGCCGTACTCGATCACATTACCTCACCCACCGGCCTGGTGCTACCGGTTGCCAGGATCGCGGCAATGCTGCGCCGGCAAGGCGTGTGCGTGCTGGTCGATGGCGCGCATGCGCCCGGCCAGATCCCCCTCGCCGTCGAAAACCTGGGCGCCGACTGGTACGCCGGCACCTGCCACAAATGGCTGTTCGCGGCACGCGGCACGGCGTTCCTGTGGACCGCAAAGGGGAGTGGAGATGAACCGCACCCTGCAGTGATTTCCAACCGTTACGGCGAGGGATTTCCACTGGAATTCGACTGGGTGGGCACGCGCGACTATGCGGCGTGGATGGCGCTGCCGCGGGCGATCGTGTTCCATGGCGAATTGGGCGGCGCCGCCCTGTGCCAGCGCAACCGTCGCGTGGCGCTGGCCGCCGGTCTGCGTCTCGCCAGGGCATTGGGCACGGTGCTGCCCGCGCCGTCTTCCATGCTGGCCGCCATGGTGGCGCTGCCGCTGCCCGCACCCCTGGCTGATGTTCCGGCGGCGCAGCTGACCGCAACCCTGAGCCACCGCTACCGCATCGAAGTGCCGGTGCTGCGCCATCTGGGACGCAACTGGCTGCGTTTTTCGATCCAGGTCTATAACGAAATGGATGACATAGACGCGCTTGCAGCGGCACTGGCGCGCGAGGCGATGCGATCACGTCGCATGCCCCCGGCCATGCGGGACATGCCGGTACGCAGGGCAGCACCCGAAGCGCTACGCCATGCGGCGAAACCCAAGCCGCGCCATGTGGCGAAAGCAACACCGCGCCATGTGGCGAAGCCATCACCGCGCCATGTGACGAAGCCAACACCGCGCCATGCGGCGAAGCCATCACCGCGCCATGCGGCGAAGCCAACACCGCGCCATGCGGCGCGCGGTCGAAAGGGAAAATCATGAAAGCAGGGGTACTGCGGGCTGCACTGGTTTATGTCGTGCTGTGCCTGACGGCAACACCGGCTGCGGCGACGCTCGACATACAGTTCTGGCATTCCATGGGCGGCGCGCTGGGCGAGCAGCTCGAAGCCCTTGCCGGGCGCTTCAATCAATCGCAAACGCAGTTCCGCGTGGTGCTGCAGTTGAAAGGCGAGGCGGATGACGCGGCCGCGGGCGCGCTCGCCGCGGCGCAGGCGGGTCATGCGCCGCATATCGTGCAGGTGCTCGATATCGGCACCGCGCAGATGATGTCGGCGAAAAACGGCATCAAACCCCTGGCCCAGGTGATGGCCGATGCGCGCGAACCGTTCAACGCGGCAGGCTACCTGCCGGCGCTACAGAGCTATTACGCCGACAAGCACGGCAAGATGCTCGCGCTGCCGCTCAACAGCTCGGTGCCCGTGTTCTATTTCAACAAGGACGCCTTCAGGAAAGCGGGCGTAGACCCGGACCATCCGCCTCTGAGCTGGCCGGACGTGAAAGACATCTCCCTCAAGCTGCTCGACACCCAGGCCACGGCCTGCGGCTTCACCATCGGCTGGCAATCGTGGTACCTGCTGGAGAGCATGAGCGCGTGGCACAACGAGGCATTCGCCACCCACGACAACGGCTTTGGCGGCGCCAGCACGAGGCTGACATTCAACAATCACCTGATGATCCGCCACATCTCGTTCCTTTCCTCCTGGGTGAAATCGGAGTTGTTCACCTACGCCGGACGCCGCGACGAAGCCGAGGCGAAGTTCGTGAGCGGAGAGTGCGGCATGGTGGGCACCTCGTCTGCCGCCTACGCGAACATCGCGCGCAACGCGAACTTCCAGTTTGGCGTGGCGCAGGTACCGCACTACGACGACTTCAAGGGTGCGCCGTTCAATTCGATCGTGGGCGGTTCGGCGCTGTGGGTGATGGCGGGCAAGAAGCCCGCGGAGTACGTCGGCGTGGCGAAATTCATCGGCTTCCTCACCCAGCCCGAGGTACTCGCCGAATGGCATCAGCAGACTGGCTACCTGCCGCTCACCGTTGCCGCCTACCAACTGAGCCGCAAGCAGGGTTTCTACGAGAAATTTCCGGGCGCCGATACGTCGGTGAAGGGCATGATGCGCAGGGCCGGCGCGTTCGTCAAGGGCGTGCGCCTGGGCAATTTTCCCCAGCTGCGCAAAGTCTTCGACGAAGAACTCGAGGCGGTGTGGGCGGCAAGAAAAGCGCCGAAGGACGCGCTCGATACCGCCGTGGCGCGCGGCAACGATTTGCTGCGCCAGTTCGAGAAATCCGGCAAGTACTGATCAGAACGGCAGCGCCACACCGGGTATCGCCGCTTCGAGCACCCGGCGAAAATCCGACTGGATGCGCTTCAGGCTTTCAGCGGTTTCGCCTTCGAAGCGCAGCACGATCACCGGGGTGGTGTTCGATGCCCGCGCCAGGCCGAAGCCATCGGCATATTCCACGCGCAGTCCATCCAGGCGGATGATCTCGCTCGAGCCGGGGAATTCAGCGCTTTGCTGAAGTTCCGCGATCAGCCGGTGCGGCTCGCCCTCCTGCAGCGGGATGTTCAGTTCCGGCGTGCTGACCGCCTCAGGCAGCGCGTTGAGCACCGCGCCCGGATCGGCTTCGCGCGACAGGATTTCGAGCAGCCGCGCGCCCGCATACAGGCCGTCGTCGAAACCGTACCAGCGCTCCTTGAAGAACATGTGGCCGCTCATTTCGCCGGCGAGCATGCCGCCTTCCTTCAGCCGCGCCTTGATCAGCGAGTGCCCGGTTTTCCACATGACCGGCCGCCCGCCGTGCGCGCGTATCCAGGGCGCGAGATGGCGCGTGCACTTCACGTCGTAGATGATTTCCGCGCCCGGGCAGCGACTCAGCACGTCGCGCGCGAACAACATCAGCTGGCGATCCGGATAGATGATGCGGCCGTCTTTCGTCACCACGCCCAGCCGGTCGCCGTCGCCATCGAAGGCGAGGCCGATCTCGGCGCCGCCGGATTGCACCGCGGCAATCAGGTCGCGCAGATTCTCCGGGCGCGAGGGATCCGGATGATGGTTGGGAAAACTGCCATCCACCTCGCAGTAGAGTTCCGTCACGTCGTTGCCGAGGCGGCGGTACAGGTCGCCCGCCAAAGCGCCGGCGACCCCGTTGCCGCAATCGATGACGATTTTCATCGGCCTGGCCTGCCGCAGGTCACCGGTGATGCGCGCGAGATAGGCCTCTCGCACTTCCACTTCGCGATGGCGCCCGCTGCCCGCAGTGAATTCGCCGTGCTCGATGCGCTCGCGCAGGCGCTGTATCGATTCACCGGACAAGGTGGTCTGGCCGAGCACCATCTTCAGCCCGTTGTAATCCGGTGGATTGTGGCTGCCGGTCACCGACACCGCGCTGCCGCAACCCAGATGCGTGGCGGCGAAATACGCGAGCGGCGTCGGCACCATGCCGATGTCGGCGGTATCGATGCCGGCTGCGCGTATGCCGCGCAGCAGCGCAGCAGCGAGCACCGGTCCGGAGTTGCGACCGTCGCGGCCCACGGCGATCTCGGTCTGTCCAAGCGCCTTCGCCTCGCTCCCCAGCGCGCGGCCTATCTGCTCGACTCCCGCTTCGGTCAGCGATTTTCCGACGATGCCGCGGATGTCGTAGGCCTTGAAGATTTCAGCAGGTATCGCGCTCATCATTCGGTCCTCATGGTGTTCAGCTCCCGATTTGTTCAAGTCTCGTGGTGCGCGTTGCCGGGCCGCGCACGGTGCGATTCGAAAAAGCCGAGCAGCCGGCGCGGCAGCCAATCCAGTCGGCCGGGAAACGCGCCGCTGGCGAATCCGCAGTGACCGCCCGCCTCGGGGTATTCCAGACACACCGCGGGCGAGACATCGGCTGCGTCCGGCAGCGCCGCAGGCGGCACGAACGGGTCGTTCCAGGCGTTGATGATCAGGGTGGGCACGGCAACGGCGCGCAGTCCCGGCTTGCTGCTGGCGCGCGTCCAGTAGTCGTCGGTGTTGCGAAAGCCATGCAAGGGTGCGGTGACGACATTGTCGAATTCGCGCAGGGAACGCGCGCGCAGCATCGCCGCCGCGTCGAACAGTCCGGGAAAGGTCACGAGTTTGGCCGCGCCTTTGCGCTTCAGGGTGGCGAGGAACATGCGGGAATATACCTTGTTGAAACCGCGGCCGAGCGCGTCGCCGGACAGCATCAGATCGAGCGGCGCGGACACGGCCGCGGCGGCGTCGATGACTTCGCCTGCCGCAACCCCGGCCTCTCCCAGCCATTTCAGCAGCGCATTGCCGCCCAGGGAAAACCCTGCGGCGTACAGTGGGGCCGTGACACTGCGCGCGCGAAACCGCGCCAGCACCCAGGCGATCTCCTCGTGGTCTCCGGAATGGTAGGCGCGCGGCAGCCGGTTGGGTTCCCCGGAACAGCCGCGAAAATGCGCCACCGCACCGCGCCAGCCGTGCCGCGCCAGGCGCTCCATGAGCGCCCTCGCATAGTGGCTGCCTGCGCCCCCCTCCAGCCCGTGGAACAGCACCACCAGCGGCGCATCATCAGGGCCGTCGAGCCAGTCGACGTCGATGAAATCGTCATCGGGCGTTTGCCAGCGCTCGCGGCGCAATGGGGTTGCGTGATGCGAGCGCCAGCGGCCCAGCATGGCTGCGTAAATGGTTTGGGCGTTGCCGCCGGGCAGCCAGCGCGGCGCCCGGTAGCTCGACAGCATCGAGCCCTGCGCGGACCCCTTGTGCATGGTGTTTCCCGATTGCGGCTTCCGCGCTGTTGCGCCACTGGCGGCACGCTGCGTTATCACTCGTCAGCGCGTGCTCAGTGAAATACCTTCGGTCCCTCGGCTGGACCCTCGACCCGAGCTTCAACCAACAAGCGCACGCCCTGCGGCGCGGGCGAAGCATGGTGCGCGATCATGCGCCATCCGTTGCCGATGCGCAGGTACACGTTGGTGGCGATCGCCGGCGGACGCGGACGCGACTCGCCCGGCAGTTGGATATTCTCGTGCACGCTGTGCACCGCGAGCATCATGCCCGGAATCACCACCTGATGGGAGAGGTGAATCCGCATGCGCTGGCCGGAACCGAACATGCGCGCCCAGCTTTCGCGAACCTGCTCGAGCCCCGCCAGGCGCGGGCCGCCGGGATGCACGCATATCACTTCCTCGTCCTCGGCCCAGACCTCCATCATCGCCTCGAGGTTGCTGGATTCCAGGGCCTCGTAGAACGCGGACTCCGCGTCCTGTGGCGTGGGGAAGGTGGTGTTTTTCATGGCGCATCCGGAAGCGGCGAATGTTAGCGGATCAGCGGCGGATTGCCAACGATGCTCCCGCGCACGATGCGCGGGCACATTGAACTATGCCCTGCGCCGTCTGGCCAACGCTTCCGGATTGAGCAGGCTGGGCGGCACCTTGCCTTCGAGGATCGCATCGAGATTGTCAACGGCGAGATGATTCATCTTCAGGCGCGTGGCGCGGGTGGCGCTGCCGATGTGCGGCGCAAGCGCGACGTTGTCCAGTTCGTAGAGCGCAGGATTCACCTTGGGTTCGCCCTCGAACACGTCCAGCCCGGCGCCGGCGATGCGCCGTTCTCGCAGCGCCTGCGCGAGCGCATCCTCGTCGATGATACCGCCGCGCGCCGCGTTGATCAGGATCGCGGTCGGTTTCATCAATGCCAGTTCGCGCGCGGCGATGAGATGGTGGCTTTCCGCCGTGTAAGGCAGGTTGAGGCTGACGAAATCGGATTCACGCAGCAGCGCGTCCATGGACCTGAAGATTGCCCCGGTATCGCGCTCGATCTCCGCCGACACCCGGTTGCGGTTGCAATACAGCACGCGCATGTCGAAACCTTTCGCGCGACGCGCCACGGCCTGACCGATGCGGCCCATGCCGATGATCCCCAGCGTCGCATGGTGCACGTCCTGGCCGAGAAACTGGTCGTTCTTCCAGCCCTTCCAGTTGCCGGCGCGCATCCAGCGCTCCCCTTCGGTGAGGCGGCGCGCGGCGCCCAGCAGCAGCGCCCACACCATGTCGGCGGTGGTGTCATCCAGCACCCCCGGGGTGTTGGTCGCGAGTATGCCGCGCTCGGTCAGCGCGGCCATATCGAGGTTGTTGTAGCCGACCGCGACATTGCACAACGCGCGCAGCTTCGGGCAGGCATCGAGAAACGCAGCGTCGATGCGCTCGCCACTGGAGGCGAGCACGCCGACCTTGTCGGCGGCCCGGCGGCGCAGTTCATCGGCCGGCCAGGCCGCGTCGTCCCGTTGGTTATCCTCGACTTCGTATCGTTCGCGCAGGCGATCGATCACTTCATCGAACGTGGCGCGCGTTATCAGGATTTTCGGCTTCAATGGTGGCTCCTAATCAACGATCTACCGCGCATGTTCGTCCCGGCCGGCGCATACCGTTTGACTAGCCCAGGCACGCCACGCCCTTTGCCCAGGGGCGCATGTAGGTTGACGGTAAGCGCAGCGAACCCCAACAGGGTGGCACCTCAGCGCCCGTACAGCACCTGCGGCAGCCACAGTCCTATTCCGGGAAACAGGTACAGCAGCACCAGCGCAACCACCTGGATGCCCATGAAGGGCATCATGCCGGCGAAGATCTGGTTGAGCGTCACGTGCGACGGCGCCACCCCCTTGAGATAGAACGCGGCCATCGCCACCGGCGGCGAGAGGAACGCGGTCTGCAGGTTCAGCGCGACCAGCAGCCCGAAGAACAGCGGATCGATGCCGAATTTCGGCAGGATGGGAATGAAGATCGGCATGAAAATGACGATGATCTCGGTCCATTCCAGCGGCCATCCCAGCAGGAAAATGATGGCCTGGGCAAGAATCATGAATTGCAACGGCGTCAGTCCCAGGGACAGCACCCAGCGCTCGATGATTTCCTGGCCGCCCAGCAAGGCGAATGCCGCGGAAAAAATGGAGGAACCGACAAACAGCCAGCACACCATGGCGGAGGTTTTGGCGGTGAGGTAGGCGGAGTCCCTCACCACCGAATAGTTCAACCGGCCGTACGCCGCAGCCAGCAGCAGCCCGCCCAGCGCGCCTGCCGCAGCAGCCTCAGAAGGCGTGGCGAGCCCCATCACGATCGATCCCAGCACCGCAATGATGAGAACCGCAAGCGGGAAGAATGAGGCCAGCAGCATCTTGAAGATTTCGAGGCGCACAAAGTTGAACGTTGCATAGAACGCGACCAGGACTGCAACGCCCAGGCCCAGTGCAATCCAGAATCCCGGTGGCGCCGGAACGCGCCCGGCCGGCGCCGCCTGCGCCGGCGCGGCCTTGGCTGCGGGCTTCTCCACTACCGGCGCCGCAGGCCTGGGCTCTGCGACGGCTGCAGGCTGCGTCGGTGCGGCACCGGAATTCGCTGAGGTATCTTCCGACTCGGCGGGCGGCTCCTGCAGTCCGCCATCCTGCTTGTCCTCTTCCGCGCCGGGTTCCTGCAGTCCGCCGGCATCCTGCGATTTTTCGACCTCACCATCGCCTGCCATGCCCATCGCTTCGACACCCGCCGTGTCCACCACCGCCTCCGGCGCCGTCACCATGGAAAACACCAGCGCCATCAGCAGGAAGAATGCCGCCGCCGGCAGCAAGGTGATGCCGAACTGCTGAAACATCACCCGCGAAGGCACGTCGGCATTGCGCTTGCCCTTGATGCCCGCCCACAGCCCGGTGAGCGCGCGCGGGCCGGACGAGCCGGTCAGTTGCTCCGCGAAAACCGGAAGCGCGACCTTGCGTCCCTCGGCCGACAGCGGCGGCATCAGCGCCGGATTGATTTTGGCCAGCACGATGATGTAGCCGACGTACAGCGCGGCCAGCATGATGCCGGGAAAGAACGCGCCCGCGTACAGCTGCACCACCGATACGCCGGCGGTGGCGCCGTAGACGATCAGCAGCACCGAGGGTGGAATCAGGATGCCGAGACAGCCCCCGGCGGTGATTGCACCTGCCGAGACACGAACGTTGTAGCCTGCCTTGAGCATCGCCGGAAAGGCCAGCAATCCCATCAGGGTAACCACCGCGCCGACGATGCCGGTGGCTGTCGCGAAGATGGCGCAGGTGACGATGGTTGCCACCGCCAGCGAACCCGGCACGCGCGCCATGGCCAGATGCAGGCTGCGAAACAGTTTTTCGATGAGGTTGGCGCGCTCGACCAGGTAACCCATGAAGACGAACAGGGGGATGGCGATCAGCACGTCGTTCGACATGACCGCGTAGGCGCGCTGCACCATCAGGTCGAGAATCTGGTGCATGTCGTAGTCGTAGGCAAACCAGCCGAACATCATGCCCATGCCCATCAACGTGAATGCGGTGGGAAAACCGAGCATGATCGCCACCACCACCAGGCCCAGCATCAGCAGGCCGAGGTGGCCGTGGGTGACGGTCTGTGCGCTGAGCAGCATCCAGGCGCAGCCGAGGAGCAGCAGCGCCATCAGGGAGAAACCGAACCACAGTTCCTTCCTCATTTCGAGGCACCCTTGCCGGTGACCAGGCGGTCGAGTTGCGCAATGTCCTCGTCCTTCACGTGCACCATCGCCTTCAGCTTGTCGACGTCCACTTCCTCGACGTCGATATTGCGCGAAGGCCATTCGCCCTCGCGGATGCAGATGATGCAGCGGATGATCTCCACCACCCCCTGCAGCAGCAGGAACACTCCGGCAATCGGGATGATGGTCTTGAACGGATAAACCGGCGGACCGTCCGCGGTCACGTTGGAATGCTCATTGATGGTCCAGCTCTGTGCGGCGTAGTCGTACCCGGCCCAGGCGAGCGCCACCACGCCGGGAATGAAAAACACAAAATAGAGAATGAGGTCCAGCGTGGCCTGGGTGCGCGGCCTGAAAAAACCGTACAGCACGTCGCCGCGCACGTGGCCGTTCTTCGACAGCGTGTACGCGCCCGCCATCATGAACATGGTCCCGTAGAGCATGGTCATCGCATCGAATGCCCAGGCGTGCGGATGGTCGAGCATGTAGCGGGAAAACACCTCCCAGGACACGAACAGCGTGAGCACCACAATCAGCCAGGAGAAGCCCTGCCCCACCCAGGTACTGAGCTTGTCAATGAATAACAGCGCTTTCTGCATGTGAAGTCCTGACCGGCTGTTGAACCACGATTACAGCATCCCGTTTCGCGCCGTCAGGATGTGTCGCCTGATTGTCGGCAGCCTGTTCCACCCCCCAAAAAAAACACCATCCGGACCTGCTGGATGGTGTTTCCGGGTTGCGACGCCTCAGGCCTTCTTTGCTGCGGGCTTGGCCGCGGGCTTGCCGAAGTAGTGGTTGTAGGCCATGCGGCGCTGGACATTGGTGTCGAGGTCCCATTTCACGACACGCGCGGCGAACGCCTTCTGCGACGCCTCGATTTCCTTGAAGAGCGCGTTGCCGGCGCCTTTTTTCTCGGCGGCCTGATCATAAGCGCCCAGTTGCGTCTGCAGGATGGCATCGGGTGTCTTGTAGAACCTGACCTTGTCCTTGGTCTGCATCTCGATGTAATCCTTGGAGTAACGATCAATGGCCTTCCACGACATGTCCTGCGATGCCGCTTCGACGCCAATCTCGATGATCGCCTTCATTTTTGCCGGCAACGCGTCGTACTTGGTCTTGTTGAACATGATCTCGAACTGCTCGGCGTTCTGGTGGTAGCTCTGCAGCATGCAGACCTTGGATACGTCGGGAAAGCCGAGAATGCGGTCGGACGTGGCGTTGTTGAACTCGGCGGCATCCAGCAGGCCGCGATCCATTGCCGGCACGATCTCGCCGCCCGGCAGCGCATTCACCGCCGCTCCCAGTCCGGTGAACACGTCGATCGAGATGCCCACGGTGCGGTACTTCAGACCCTTGAAGTCGGCGGCCTTGGTGATCGGCTTCTTGAACCAGCCCAGCGGTTGCGTCGGCATCGGCCCGTAGGGAAAGGACACCACATTGGCGCCGATCGAGGCGTACAGCTTGGCGAGCAATTCCTTGCCGCCGCCATACTTGTGCCAGGACAGCATCTGGTTGGCGTCCATGCCGAATGCCGGGCCGGAACCCCACAGCGCGAGTGCGTTCTGCTTGCCGTAGTGATACACCAGCACGCCATGGCCGCCATCGAGCGTGCCCTTGGTCACGGCGTCGAGCAACCCGAACGCCGGCACCACTGCGCCCGCCGGCAGCACTTCGATCTTCAGATCACCGCCGGTCATATCGTTGATCTTCTTGGCGAAGTCGTTGGCGTACTCGTGAAAGATGTCTTTCGCGGGCCACGTGGATTGCCAGCGCATGCTGATCGGGCCCTGCGCCTTGACGATGGTCGGGAAACCCAGTGTCGCAGCCCCTGCGGTGGCAGCGGTGGCGCCCGCCAGGAATTTGCGGCGCGTGACAACCTTGTCCTTACTCTGCAGCTTGATCATTGTCTTCTCCTTTGGATGTGTATCCCGGGAAACAGGCAACACAGATGGATTATTCCAGGCCTCAACGCGGATGGCCGCGCAATGGTTTTCCCCGAGGCCGGTGAATCCTATTCCTGAAATTCTGTTAGATCAAGCAGAAGTCTTGTCCAACGAGGTATGAGCCTGGAGGAAGGCTCGACATTCCATTGAGGAATGAGCCTGGAAGGGCACAAGGGAGGTGGCAAGGCGGCTGACAGGCAAGCTGCGCGGGCGCGGTGGGTTGATCATCTACGGATGGTCATCGAC